>CAMATX010000024.1 GCA_945861345.1 Comamonas sp. lk | reverse complement strand
CGCACTGGCGGTGGACGTCGAGCGCATGCAGCGCATCAACCAAACCATCGCCTTGGTGCCGGCGCAGGCGCGCGCCGACAGCGCCTTGCGCCCAGTGCAGGTGCTGGTGATCGCGCCCAGCGAGCGCCTGGACGAGATCGCCAGCCGCCATATCGGCGCACTGCCCATTGCGGTGCGCAGCCTGCTGGGCGGCGTCGGCATTTCTACCTCCGCCCAGGACGCCAAGGGTGCCGCGCTGGCCAGCTACCTGCTCTTTGAGCAGGCCTACACCCGCGAATTGATGGCCTTGGGCCAGACCGACGCGCTGGCGCAACGGGCGGCGGTTTGCCGGTTTTTTGGCTGGGCGGACTAAAATCTACCCCTTTTCCCCCGTACGGGCGACCTCGTTCGCCGCCCCGCCACCATGCCGCGCCAACTATTTGTTACCACCGCCCTGCCCTACGCCAACGGCAATTTCCATATCGGCCACATCATGGAGTACATCCAGGCTGACATTTGGGTGCGTTTTCAGCGCATGCAGGGCCACCAGGTGAATTTTGTTTGTGCCGACGATACGCACGGCGCGCCCATCATGATCGCCGCCGAAAAAGCGGGCAAGACGCCGCGGCAGTTTGTCGCCGACATCGCCGCCGGGCGCAAACCCTATCTGGACGGCTTTCACATCAGCTTTGACAACTGGCACAGCACCGACGCCCCGGAAAACCACGAACTGGCGCGCCAGATTTACCGCGACCTGCGCGATATTCCCGAAAGCGAAGGCGGCTCGCTGATCGCGCGCAAAACCATAGAGCAGTTTTTTGACCCGGCGAAAAACATGTTTTTGCCAGACCGCTTTATCAAAGGCGAGTGCCCCAAGTGCCACGCCAAAGACCAGTACGGCGACAACTGCGAAGTCTGCGGCGCGGTGTATGCACCTACCGACTTGATTGACCCGGTGTCGGTGCTATCCGGTGTGCGGCCTGAACTGAAAAGCTCGGAGCATTTCTTTTTCAAACTGTCAGACCCGCGCTGCGTGGAGTTTTTGCAAAACTGGACGCAAGACGGCAAGCTGCAGCCCGAAGTGGCCAACAAGGTCAAAGAGTGGTTCAGCGTGCGCACCAACCCCGACGGCAGCACCAGCGAAGGCCTGGGCGACTGGGACATCAGCCGGGATGCGCCCTACTTCGGCATCGAAATCCCCGACGCGCCGGGCAAGTATTTCTACGTCTGGCTGGACGCGCCAGTGGGTTATTTGGCGTCCCTGAAAAACCTGTTGGAAAAACGCGGCCAAGACTACGCCGCTTACATGGCCCAGCCGGACTTGGAGCAATACCACTTCATCGGCAAAGACATCGTCACCTTCCACACCTTGTTCTGGCCGGCCATGCTGCATTTCAGCGGCCGTAAAGCGCCAAATAATGTGTTCGTCCATGGCTTTTTGACCGTCAACAACGGCGAGAAGATGAGCAAGAGCCGAGGCACCGGCCTGGACCCGCTCAAATACCTGAGCCTGGGCATGAACCCGGAGTGGCTGCGCTACTACCTGGCGGCCAAGCTCTCGGCGCGCAATGAAGATATTGACTTCAATGCAGACGATTTCATGGCACGGGTGAACAGCGATTTGATTGGCAAGTTTGTGAATATTGCGAGTCGGGCGGCCGGGTTTTTGACCAAACGCTTTGAGGGAAAGCTCACCAACGAATTTGGCGAACAAGGCGGCGCGCTGTTATTGGAGATTCATGCCGCCAAAGACGGACTGGCAAGCGCCTACGAAGCGCGCGAATTTGGCAAGGCGAGCCGGGAGATCATGCTGCTGGCCGATAAAGTAAATGCCTATGTGGACCAGCACAAGCCCTGGGATCTGGCAAAAGATGTCGCTAACAATGAAGCGCTACACCAAGTGTGCTCTGTGCTTATCAACGCTTTTGCGCAGATAAGCCGATATCTTGCTCCCGTGCTGCCTTCATTGGCGAAGGCGGTTCAGGCATTTGTCGGCACGAGCATGCAAGACTGGAACGGCAGCGGCTACGTCGCCAGTATTCAGCCCTACACCCACCTCATGCAACGCGTCACCCCCGAACAACTCGACGCCCTGTTCGAGCCGCCTGCCCCCACCGAGGTCAAACTCATCCCGGGCGGCGAAGAAATCGCCCCCACCATCTCGATTGACGACTTCGCCAAGATCGACCTGCGCATCGCAAAAATCGTCAACTGCGAAGCAGTAGAAGGCTCGGTCAAGCTCTTGCGCCTGACCCTGGATGTGGGCGAAGGCCGGATGCGCAATGTGTTCTCGGGCATCGCCAGCATGTACAAGCCCGAAGATTTGGTGGGCCAGCTCACCGTGCTGGCAGCCAATCTGGCACCACGCAAAATGAAATTTGGCGTATCCGAGGGCATGGTGCTGGCGGCCAGCCACGCCGACGAGAAGGCTGAGCCCGGCATTTACATCCTGAACCCCTGGCCCGGCGCCCAGCCTGGCATGCGGATTCACTAAGCCATGGCGAGCCACTCCCCTGCACCGTCTTTGGACTTTGATGTGTTGATCGTCGGCAGCGGCCTGGCCGGGCTGAGCTCGGCCTTGTTGCTGTCGGAGCGCTACCGGGTGGCCATCATCACCAAGCGCGAAGTGCGCGAAGGCTCCAGCGGCTGGGCGCAAGGCGGTATTGCGGCGGTCTGGGACAAAAAAGACAGCTTTGCCGCGCACGTGGATGACACGCTGGTGGCCGGTGCCGGTCTGTGCGATGTAGCTGCCACGCAGTTTGTGGTGGAGCAAGCACCCCAGGCCATCGCCTGGCTGCAGGCCATGGGCGTGCCCTTTAGCACCGAGGACAGCGGCGCGCTGCACCTCACCCGCGAAGGCGGCCACAGCGCCCGGCGCATCGTGCATGTAACGGACGCGACCGGCGCAGCGGTGCAGCGCACCCTTATTGAGCGGGTGCAGCAGTCGCCCAACATCACCTTGTTTGAGAACCACACCTTGGTGGACTTGATCACCAGCGACAAGCTTCCAGGCGCTAAGGGCGCCGCACCGCGCTGCCTGGGCCTGTACGCGCTCGACCAGGACAGCGACCAGGTGCTGACTTTTCGCGCTCCGCACACCTTGCTGGCCACCGGCGGCGCGGGCAAGGTCTACCTCTACACCACCAACCCCGATACGGCCACAGGCGACGGTATTGCGGCGGCCTGGCGGGCCGGCTGCCGGGTGCAGAACATGGAGTTCATCCAGTTCCACCCCACCTGCCTGTACCACCCGCACGCCAAGTCTTTTTTAATCAGTGAGGCGGTGCGTGGCGAAGGTGGACGCCTGCTCCTGCCCGACGGCACGCGTTTCATGCCGGCCCACGACGCCCGCGCTGAACTCGCCCCGCGCGACGTGGTGGCCCGCGCCATTGACTTCGAGATGAAAAAAGGCGGCTTGGACTGCGTGTACCTGGACATTTCGCACCAACCGCTGGCCTTTATTCAGGAGCACTTTCCTAATATTTACGCGCGCTGTCTGGAGCTGGGCATCGACATCAGCCGCGCGCCGATTCCGGTGGTGCCTGCAGCGCACTACACCTGCGGCGGCGTGCTGGCCGATTTGCAGGGCCGCACCGATTTGAGCGGCCTGTACGCGATTGGCGAAGCCGCTTGCAGCGGCCTGCATGGCGCCAACCGCCTGGCCAGTAATTCGCTGGTCGAATGCATGGTATTTGCACGTGCCGCCAGCCACGCCATCGAGAACACCACTGCCGCCCCGCTCCCGGCGCTGCCCGGCTGGGACGACAGCCGCGTAACCGATGCCGACGAGTCGGTGGTAATTTCCCACAACTGGGACGAGCTGCGCCGCTTTATGTGGGACTACGTGGGCATTGTGCGCACCAACAAGCGCATGGAGCGGGCCGCCCATCGCATCGCCTTGCTGCAAGGTGAAATCAATGAGTTTTACGCCAACTTCCACGTCAGCCGCGACTTGCTGGAGCTGCGCAACCTGGTCCAAGTGGCCGATTTGATTGTCCAAAGCGCCCGCGCCCGCCACGAAAGCCGCGGCCTGCACTTTAGCCGCGACTACCCGGACATGGCGCCCCAGGCCTTGCCCACGACGCTGGTGCCGGGTAACGCACCCCAACACGCCAGAGGCTGATTCGCGCTGGCTTTACCAAAGCCGCTCCAGCGTTCCTTGATGCAAACGCAAACCGCGCACGCCCACGCTGCGCGCCTCGGTTTCGTCGTGGGTCACCCAGAGCACGGCCATCGGGGTTTGGGCGATATGCTGGGCAAACTCAGCGCGCAAAGTGGCCCGCAAGTCAAAATCCAGCGCCGAGAAGGGTTCGTCCAGCAAAAGCACGCGGGGCGTGCTAATGAGCGCACGCGCTAGGGCCACGCGCTGCTGCTCACCACCGGAGAGCTGCCACACCCGCCCCTGGGCATGCGCCTGCATACCAAAGCGCTCCAGCATGTCCCGCGCCTGCGTTCGCGCTGCATTGCGCGCCACACCCTGCTCTACCAGGGCAAAAGCCACGTTGTCCTGTACGCTGAGGTGAGGAAAGAGCGCGAAGTCTTGGAACATCAGCGCAAAACGGCGAAGGTGCGTAGGTACGGCGCTCATGTCTTGGCCCTGGCACCACACTTGCCCGGCATCGGGCATCAGCAGGCCGGCGATGATTTTGAGTAAAGTGCTTTTGCCGCTGCCCGAGGGGCCCAGGATGGCGACGGTTTCACCCGCCTGTACCTGCAAGTGCAGCCGATCGAGCAGCACGCGCGGCGCAGCGCCGGGCGCCTGCCAGTGGTGAGAGATGGAGCGCAGTTCAAGCATGGCGCGATTGTGCGTTGAAGTCATCGCCGCCCCGCCCGTCCAGCAGCATAAATACAGCAAAGGCCAGCCCCATCAGCGCGCAAGAAAGCACCAAGGCGCTGCTGTAATGCGTCTGCCCGGCGCGCCCCAGATGCGCGTAGATCAGCGTGGTCAGCGTGGCCCACTCGGGCCGGCTCAAAAACAAGGTGACGGCGAACTCGCCCACCGCCGTAGCCGCAGCAAAGGCCATGCCCCGGCGCAGCGCCGGTTGCAACAAAGGCCAGCGCACCCGCCAAAACACCCGCCAAGGCGATGCGCCCAGGGTAGCTGCCGCCAGCGCGTAGTGGGCCGGCATGCCATCGAGCGCCGAGGCCAGCGACTTGGCAATCAACGGATACGCCAGCAAAGCGTAGGCCGCTACGATCAAGGGCGCACTGGCGGCCCACGTCGGATACAACAACAAAAGCCCAAAAGCCACCAACACGGGCGAGACCACAAAGGGCAAAAACGCCAGCGCACGCAACAGGGCCCAGCGCTGCGCTGCCAGCGCATGACACACTCCCAGCAGCGTGGCCAATGCCAGCGCGCAGGCCGAAAAGCGCACGGTGTTCCACAACGCGTACAAGGTGTCCGCCTCCACCAACACGCGCCAAGCAGCCGGCCCGGCCCAGGCCGCGCGAAGCACAATGGCCAGCACCGGCGCGCCACACAGCACGGCGAGGGTCAGCAAACACGCTGTCAGCGCAAGCCACTGACCTGCCCCTTGTGGACGGCGGCGGGCGATACGGTCTGCGCGCAGGGGCGTGGCCAGGCGACGCTCCAGCACCGCATACCCAAGCGCTACGGGGGCCGTGAGCAGCAGCATCCACACCGCCAGCACGCCTGCCTGCCCCAGTTGCAATTCGTGCGCCACCAGGGTGTACATCTCGACCTCGACGGTGGCGTAGTGCGGCCCGCCCAGCAGCAAAGCCAGGCCAAAACCGGCAAAGCAGTACAGGTAGACCAGGCACAGCGCAGACATCAGCCAGGGCACGATCGTCGGCCACTCGATACGCCAAAACGCCCGCCATGGGCTGGCCCCCAAGGTGCGCGCAGCGGCCAGGCGCGCGTCGCTGACCTGCTCCAAAGCTTCCGTGGCAGCGCGCACCAGCACGCACAGGTTAAAAAACACATTGCCATAAAGCAGCAACACCGGCGTGCCTTGCCACGAGCCGCTGGCGCCGCCCAGCCACAGCCCCTGCGGCCCCGCCAGCGCTAGCACGCCCATGGCGGCAACGAGGGTCGGTACCACAAACGGCAGCATCAAAGCGCGCAGCATCCAGCGCCTGCCAGCAAACTCCCAGCGCGCCAGCACCCAGGCCAGCGGTACGCCGATGACGAGCACCAGACCACAGGTGAGCAAAGCCTGCACAACCGACCACAGCAAGCGCCAGCGCAGGTAGGGATCGAGCACCGGCGCCAGCCATGCGCTGCGGTCAAAGCCGCCTGTACCTGCACTGCCCGCTTCGGCCAGCAGGCGCAGCGTGGGCGCCAGCAGCATGGCCAGCAAAAAACCCAGTGGCAAAGCGGCCAGCGCGACGGCGCTCGCCGACCAACGCGGGCCATCGCGTGTCATGGCAAAGCCTGCAAGCGGTCCGTGGGCAAGGGCGCAGTTCCGTAAACGGATTACTTCAGAACCACCTTGGTCCAGCGCGCCACCCAGGCGGCGCCTTTATCGGCCAGGTCTTTGTCCGACGGGCTGTCGGCCTGGGCGGGCTCGGGGGCGAACTTCATTACCTCGGCGCGGGCTACGCCGGTCTCGACAGGGAACATCCACATCTCGGTTTGCATCTGTTTTTGCACCTCGGGCGAGCGCAAGAACTCGATGAACTTCTCAGCCGCCGGGCGCGCTTGGCCGCCTTTGACTAAAGCCACGCCCTCGACTTGTTTGAATACCGCGCCAGCGAACCCCAGGCTGGCCGTAGGTGGCTCGGCGATTTTGTCTTTGCTGTAAAACAGTTCGGCCGCCGGGCTGGTGGCGTAGCTCACCACCATCGGGTAGGCGCCACCTTCGGCACGGCTGAAGTCGGTGTAGTAGGCCTCGCTCCAGCCTTTGGCCACTTTGACTCCGCCTTGGCGCATACGGGCCCACCAGTCAAAGGCTTTTTCCTCGCCGAGCGCCCCGATGGTGGCCAGTAAAAACGCATAGCCGGTACTCGAGGTAGCCGGGTTTTGCACTACCAATAGCTTGGCCATCTTGGGCTGCGCCAGCTCGTCCAGGCTGGCGGGCAAGGCCACTTTGCGCTTGGCGAACCAGGCTTTGTCGTAGTTGAGCGTGACGTAGCCATAGTCCACTGCCACCAGGGGCGCGGGCAGGTTTTGCGTGCCGGCACGCTGGCTAGCCGGGCCGCTATAGGCCTCCAATACGTCAGCTGCGATGGCTTTGGCGGCCAGCGTGTTGTCGATGCCAAAGACCACGTCGGCAATCGGCGCCTTGCGGGTGAGGATGAGTTTGTTGAGCATTTCACCGGCATCGCCGGCTTTGCTGATGCGCAGCTTCACGCCCGCCTCTTTTTCGAACTGCGCCAGCAAGGGCTTGGGCAGTGCAAACGCACTGTGCGTGAGAACGCGCAATTCGGAGTTTGCGCCTTGGGCGCCAGTGGCCATTACCAGTCCGCCGAGCAATGCGCTGCAAAGTGCCTGGCGCCGGGTGAATGAAAAAATGCCGTGTTGCATGGAACTGTCCTTCTTAGCGTTTCAAAAAAATCCAGTGCGGATGCATGAAACGAAAAAAGCGGCTCCAAGAACACGACATTTTCCCCATCACACTTCCTACGCTGGCATGACCCAGATCAGGTTCATGGGGTATTTCTCAGTCCAGCTTGCGCCAGACACCCCCGGTGAAGCGCCAATCATACCCCCGCGTGCACAGCGCTAGGCGCGGGCCGCGACAATCGGCCCATGCACAACGCGGTTTGGCCTTTGTTCACCAGCTTTTCCTGGCAGGAGTTGCGCCACCACCCCTGGCGCAATGCGGCGGCGGTGGTGGCCGTCATGCTGGGCGTGGCTCTGGCCTTTGCGGTGCATGTGATCAACGCCTCGGCGCTGGGCGAATTTACGCGTGGCGTGCGCAGCGTGGCCGGTCAGGCTGAGGTGCAAGTCAGCGGCCAGGGACCTGCGGCGCTGGACGAGGCGCTTTATGGCCGCCTAGCTCGCCACCCGGAGGTGCAATCGGCCTCGCCCGTGCTGGAGTTGAGCACCTCGGCGCGTCTGCCCGCAGGCGCTGCGCAAGCCGAGGGCAAATTGGCCGTGCGCGTGCTGGGCTTGGATGCGCTGCAGGCGGCCGCCATCACCCCGGATGTGTTGGCGCTGCCTTCCAGTGCTGGCGGCAGGCTCGATGTGTTTGCACCCGATGCGGTTTTTCTGAATGCGGCAGCGCGGGCAGCATTGCTTGCGCCGGGCGCAGCGGACCCGCCCACGGTGCAGCTGCAACAAGGGATGCAATGGAAAACCTTGCGTGTTGCCGGTAGCGTGGCCGCTGCCGGTGGACCGCTTTTGGTGATGGACGTGGCGGCGGCGCAAAGTGTTTTTGGCCTGACTGGCCAGCTCAGCCGCATCGACCTGCGCTTGGTGCCGGGGGTGGACCGGGCGCGCTTTATGGCCGATCTGCAAAGCGCCAAAGACTGGCCCGCAGGCGCCGTGCTGGCCGAACCCGGCCAGAGCATGGAGCGCATCGACAACTTGTCGCGTGCCTACCGTGTCAACTTGACGGTGCTGGCATTGGTGGCTTTGTTTACCGGAGGCTTCTTGGTTTTTTCGGTGCTGGCCCTGAGCGTGACGCGGCGCGCCCAGCCCCTGGCCTTGCTAGGCGTTTTGGGCCTGGATCCGCGCCAACGATGGGCATTGATTTTGCTCGAAGCGGCCAGCCTGGGCCTTGGCGGCAGCGTATTGGGTATCGCCTTGGGTACCGGCCTGGCCTGGCTGGCTTTGCAGCTCTTGGGAGGCGATTTGGGGGGCGGGTATTTTTCGGGCAGCACCCCACAGTTGCAATGGAGCGGCACCCATGGCCTGCTATTTGGCGCCCTGGGCGTGGTGGCTGCGCTGGTCGGCGCCTGGTGGCCCGCGCGCATGGCTGCGCAGATGGCGCCGGCACAAACGCTCAAAGGGCTGGGCCTGGCCGACCACAGTGCCAGCCACGCGGGCGCTGGCGCAGCACTGTTGCTGCTCGGGGGCGCACTGGCCCTGATGCCGCCCGTAGCTGGCATTCCACTGGCAGCCTACCTGAGCGTGGCGCTGGTCTTACTCGGCGGCATCGCTGCGCTGCCGTGGATGGTGGGTTTGTTGCTCAACGCAGTAGCGCCCTGGGTGGCCCAGCGGCCACTGGCCTTGCTGGCGATAGAGCGGGCGCGGCGCATGCGCTCAGGCGCGGCCATTGCGGTCAGTGGCGTGGTGGCCTCGCTGAGTTTGGCGGTAGCACTTACCGTCATGGTCGGGAGTTTTCGCCAATCGGTGACGCAGTGGCTCGACACCGTGTTGCCCGCAGCACTCTATGTGCGCGGCGCAGGCAGCGCCGGCAGCAGTGCGCACGGCTTTTTCGAACCCGCTTTGGTGCAGGAGATCGCCCAACTGTCCGGCGTGCAGCGGGTGAGCGCCCAACGCAGCATCGCCCTCACGCTGGACCCGGGGCGGCCATCGGTGACCCTGCTGGTGCGGTCCTTGCCCGGGCCAACCGCGATGGCCAGCACGCGCACTTCGGCGGGCCTGCCGCTGGTAGGCGCGGCCCTGCAGGCGCCGTCGGGGCAGATAGCGATTTATGTCAGCGAGGCCATGGCTGATTTGTATGGAGCGCGCCTGGGGCAGGAATTTGCGCCGCTGGGCAAGGCCTTACAAACCCAACTGCGGCCGGGTTTGGCAAGCGCGCCCCAATTTTTTGTGGCCGGCATTTGGCGTGACTATGCGCGCCAATTTGGCACTATCGCCATGGATGCCTCCGACTTTGCAAAGCTGAGTCCGGACGCGCGCATCAATGATTTGGCACTGTGGCTGGACCCCGAAGTGACATCGCAGATGATCGAAAACCGCATCCGTAGCTTGGCGGCCCAAGATGGCGCGGCTGACTTGCTGGAGTTTGGCTCGGCCCAGGCAATCCGCAGCCGCACGCTGGAGATTTTTGACCGCAGCTTTGCCGTGACCTACTGGCTGCAGGCGGTGGCTATTGGGATTGGCCTGTTTGGCGTGGCGGCCAGTTTTAGTGCGCAGGTACTGGCGCGGCGCAAAGAACTGGGCCTGCTGCTGCACCTGGGCCTGACCCGACGGCAAGTGCTCCAGGTGCTGGCGCTGGAGGGCGCAGCCTGGACCACGCTGGGCGCGATTGCCGGCACAGTGCTGGGGCTGGCAGTGGCGGCGATATTGGTGTTTGTGGTGAACCCGCAAAGTTTTCACTGGACCATGGATTTGGCCATCCCCACGGGGCGTCTGCTGGCATTGGCCGGCGCCGTGATTGCAGCGGGCACGCTGACCGCCTGGCTAAGTGGGCGGGCCGCCGTTGGGCAGGACGCGGTGATGGCCGTCAAGGAGGACTGGTGAACATGCGCCCTGCCCCGCCTCTGTCACGCCGGCGCGCACTGCAAGCGGCCGTCGGCCTGGGTGTCGGCCTGGGTGTCGGCCTGAACGGGGAGCGTGCCAGGGCCACGCCGGCGCCGCGCCTGCAGTTTCCGCGCGACTTTGGCGCACACCCCGACTTTCAAACCGAGTGGTGGTACCTCACCGGCTTTGCCGACGTGGGCAAAGAGGCCGCCGCACTGGGCTTTCAGATCACCTTTTTCCGCAGCAAAGTGGTATCCACCCAAGGCTTGGACGCGGCCCTCGCCGCCAAGCATCTGCTTTTCGCGCATGCTGCACTGAGCGATGTCAAAGCCCAAAGCCACCTGAGCGATCAGCGCATTGCGCGCTGGTCGGGCCGCGCGCCGGGTAGCAACAGCGCCGACCTGGCTTGGGCCCGCCAAGACGACACCGGCGTGCTGCTGCGCGATTGGTCTTTGCAGCGCCAGCCCGATGGGCGCTTGCGAGCGCTGGTGCAATCCGAGGGTTTCGCGCTGGACTTGGTTTTTGATGCGCCCCAGCCCGTGCTGCTGCAAGGCCGGGGCGGAATCTCGGCTAAGGGGCCGTCTGCGGCGCAGTTCAGCTATTACTACAGTTTGCCGCAGTTGCAAGTGCAAGGGAGCATCCGGGCGCGCGGGCAGCGTCTGGCGCTGGCGGCGGGCAGCCGCGCCTGGCTGGACCACGAGTGGAGCGATGCACTTTTAGCGCCGGGCGCCGTCGGCTGGGACTGGATAGGCATCAATATGCGCGACGGCGGGGCACTGACGGCCTTTCAGGTGCGCGATGGGCAAGGGCGCGCCCTGTGGGACGGCGGCTCCTACCGCGCCGGTAGCACGCTGTACACCTTTGCGCGGGGCGAGGCGGTGTTTGAAGCCCAGCAGTTTTGGCGCAGCCCGCGCAGCCAGGCGCGCTATCCGGTGCAGTGGCTGGTGCGTACCCCGGCGGACTTTTACACGGTGAAAGCTGTTTTTTCCGCCCAGGAGCTCGACAGCCGGGCCTCCACGGGAGCACTGTATTGGGAGGGCCTGTGCGAGGTCTTTGACAGCCAGGGCCGCCTGGCCGGGCGCGGCTACCTGGAGATGACCGGCTACGCCGCGCCGCTACAGCTTTGAGGGCGCCCCGGCAATTGCCGCGACAATAGCGCTTTGGGCCGGCGCTGTCAGGGCGGCCATTTATCCTCACTTCCGACTGCATGACCTCCGAACGAATTGCCGCTGCACGCCCCCGATCCTTGACTGGGCTCCTTCCATTTTTATTGCCGTACCGAAAGCGTATTGCGTTAGCGCTGTTTTTTCTGGTGCTGGCGGCCTCGGCGACTCTGGCTTTTCCGGTAGCGCTGCGCATGTTGATTGACGGCGGCCTGGTGCATGCGGACAAGAACGAGCAGTTGGCGGCCACGCGCCAGCACTTTGTTTTGCTATTCGGGGTGGCCAGTGCTTTGGGCATCTTTTCAGCGCTGCGCTTTTACACCGTGAGCTGGCTGGGCGAGCGGGTTACGGCCGATATCCGCAACGCGGTTTACCACCATGTGCTGCAGCAAAGCCCCGAATTCTTTGAGACCACGCAAACCGGCGAGGTACTTTCGCGCCTCTCAGCCGATACCACTTTGGTGCAAACCGTGGTCGGCTCCTCGCTGAGCATGGGCTTGCGCAATATGGTGCTCGGGCTCGGCGCCCTGGCCGTCTTGATCTGGACCAATCCGGTGGTGATGCTGCAGGTTTTGTTGGTCTTGGTGCTCATCGTCATGCCCAGCGTGTGGTTTGGGCGGCGGGTGCGCAAGCTCTCGCGGGCCAGCCAGGACCGGATTGCCGACTCCAGCGCAATCGCTGCTGAGGTGCTCAATGCCATCCCCGTGGTGCAAAGCTATACCGCCGAGGGGCGCGAGTCCGACCGCTTTAGCCTATCGACCCGCCATGCCTTTGATACGGCCATCCGGCGCGCCGGAGCGCGCTCGGTATTGGTGGGCTTCATCATTATTGCCACCTCGGCCGCGCTCTTGTGGGGCCTGTACCAGGGCACGCAGGCGGTGATGGAGGGGCGCATCACGGCGGGTGACCTGGGGCAAACGGTGGTGTATGTGATTTTGCTGGCTAGCGCCTTCGCGGTGCTGGGCGAGGTGTACGGAGATTTGCTGCGCGCTGCGGGCGCGACCGAGCGATTGATGGAGTTGCTGCACGGGCGCTCACCTATTGTTTCGCCCGCGCATCCGGTGGTAGCGCCTATGCCCACGGCTGGTAGTGCGATTGGCTTTTCGAAGTTGCACTTTCATTACCCTTCGCGCCCGCTGACCGAGGCTTTGTCCAACTTTTCGCTCGATATCGCGGCCGGCCAAACCGTGGCCATTGTGGGACCCAGCGGCGCGGGTAAGAGTACGGTGTTTCAGTTGCTGCTGCGTTTTTACGACGCGCAGTCGGGCCAAATCGTGCTCGATGGCGTGCCCACGCAGCAAATGTCGCTTCTGGACTTGCGTGCGCGCATCGGCATCGTTCCCCAAGATGCGGTGATTTTTTCCAGCAGTGCGCTGGAGAACATCCGTTATGGCAACCCAAAAGCAACCGACGCGCAGGTGCACGAAGCGGCGCATGCGGCTTTCGCACACGAGTTCATCAGTACCCTGCCCCAAGGCTACGACACCTTTTTGGGCGAGCGTGGCGTGCGCCTGTCGGGCGGGCAGCGCCAGCGTATCGCCATTGCCCGGGCCATGCTCAAAAACCCCCCGCTCTTGTTGCTCGATGAGGCCACCAGTGCGCTGGATGCCGAGAGCGAACGCATGGTGCAGGCGGCGCTGGAGTCGGCCATGCGCGGACGCACCACGCTGGTGGTGGCGCATCGTTTGGCAACCGTGCAAAAAGCGGACCGCATTGTGGTGCTGGACCAAGGCCGCTTAGTGGAACAAGGCACGCATGCCGAACTGGTGGCGCGCGGCGGTGTCTACGCCGGCCTGGCGGCGCTTCAATTTAACGCCTAGGCGTCCGAAGATCTCTATTGCAAAGGCTTTTTCAAGGCCTCTGGCACCATAAACGGTAGTACGCCGATGCCCTCGTCGATGAGCTCACGCGCTTCGCGCAGGCTGGTTTGGCCGCGGATGCCGCGCTCGGGTACCTCGCCGTAGTGGATCTTGCGCACCTCTTCGGCAAACTGCGTACCCACATCAGTGGTTTGGGCCATCAAACGCCGCCCCATTTCCAGCCATGCTTGGGCCATTTGGGCCTGCTCCGGATCATTGACAACCAGGGCCTGGTGGGTTGCCGGCTCATGGGAGGAGGCACCGGAAAGATTCAAGCGCGGGGCGCTGAGTTTTTTGCTGATGCTGGCATCCCCGCAGAGGGGGCATTGCACCAACGCGTGGGCCCGTTGGTCCTGGAAGTCGTCCTCGGAGGCAAACCAGCCCTCAAAAACATGGCTGTAGGCGCACTGTAAGTCCAGCACTTTCATGGGTGGCGCCGGTTCAGCAAGACCAGGGCCTCAAGTACCTAGCATCTGCAAAATCGATTGGGCGGAGATCGCCATCAATCCTGCAGGGAAGATGCCCAGCAGTAGGACCAGGGCACCGTTAAGCGCCAGTACAAAACGCACGTCTGATCCGGCAATGACCTGGCTGGCGGTGATGGGTTCGTCAAAGTACATGACTTTGACCACGCGCAGGTAGTAAAAAGCGCCGACCAAAGACATCAGTACCGCAAATACGGCCAAACCGATGTGCATGGCCTGGCCGGAGGCAATCAGTGCTTGAAGTACGGATAGCTTGGCATAAAAGCCGACCAAAGGCGGTATGCCCGCCATGGAGAACATGCAGGCGGCCATGACGCCCGCATACAAAGGGCTGTGTTGGTTCAGGCCGGCGAAATCAGAGATTTCTTCGCTCTCAAAGCCTTCGCGGGCCAGCAGCATGATGACGCCAAAGGCGGCCAAAGTGGTCAGCACATAGCTCACCACATAAAACATGGCCGAGCTGTAGGCGTTGGCGGTAGAAATCGTGTTGCCATTGATTACGCCCGAAAAAATACCAATGAGGACAAAACCCATTTGCGCGATCGTTGAGAAAGCGAGCATGCGTTTGATATTGGTTTGCGCAATGGCCGCGAAATTACCAACAAACAACGAGGCGACCGACAAAATCATCAGCATTTGCTGCCAATCAATAGCCAGCGGCAGCATGCCCTCGACCAATAGACGCATGGTGACCGCAAAGGCTGCGAGTTTGGGGGCACCGCCGATCATCAGCGTGACGGATGTAGGCGCTCCCTGGTAGACATCGGGAATCCACATGTGAAAGGGGACCACGCCGAGCTTGAACGCCAATCCAGCGACGATAAACACCAGGCCGAAAATCAGCACCTGGTGGCGCACATGGCCCGAGGAAATCGCGCTAAATACTTCATTGATATCGAGCGAACCCGTGGCGCCGTAGAGCATGGACATACCGTAGAGCAAAAAACCCGAAGCCATGGCGCCGAGCACAAAGTACTTCATAGCCGCTTCCACGGCCTGGGCATGGTCGCGGCGCAGCGCAACCATGGCGTAGCTGGACAGCGTCAGCAACTCCAGGCCCATGTAAATGACCAAAAAGTGATTGCCCGAGATCATGATGAACATGCCCAGGAGCGCAAACATGGCCAGGGTGAACATTTCACCGCCACGCAGCATGTCGCGCGCGCCCGCATACGGACGGCCGTAGACCAAGGTAGCCATCACCGCCAGGGTAGCAAAGCACTTGAGCCAGGCGGCCATGGTGTCAGCCACCACCATATTGCCAAAGCCGTATAGCGTCAGGCCGGTGCTGGCAAAAATGCCTTCCAGGGCGCCCACCAGCGCTAGCGTAATAAGTGTCAGGGTGTAGGTGTAGCCACGCAGCGGACCTTGGGGGCGCAGGTCGAGCAAGGTGATGGCGCAGGCCATGGCCAAGAGCAAGGCCTCGGGAAAAATGGCGATCCAGCTCAGTTCATCGATCATGGTGTGTTTCTCAATTCGGGGCCATCAATGCAGCTTGGAATGGGCCACGTGCTGCAACAGTGCGCTGACCGAGCTGTCCATCACGTCGGTAAATGGTTTGGGGTTGATGCCCATGTACAAAACCGCCACCGCCAAGAGGGCCAGCATGACAAACTCACGGGCATTGATGTCGGTGAGTTCTTTGACATGGTCATTAGCGATCGGGCCGAGGTACACCCGCTTGAACATCCACAAGGTGTAGGCCGCGCCGAATATCAGGGCGCTGGCAGAGACCATGCCAATCCAGAAATTGAACTTGACCGCAGCCAGTATCACCATCCACTCGCCGACAAAGCCAGCGGTAGCGGGCAAGCCGCAATTGGCCATCGCAAAAAGCAGCGCAAACGCGGCAAATCGGGGCATGGTGTTGACAACGCCGCCGTAGCTGGCGATCTCACGCGAATGCATGCGGTCGTACAAGACACCGATACACAAGAACATCGCGCCCGAGACAAATCCGTGGGCAATCATTTGCACAATGCCGCCGGCCATGCCCAGGTCACTAAAGATGAAAAAACCCAGCGTGACAAAACCCATGTGGGCGACCGAGGAGTAGGCCACCAGTTTTTTCATGTCCTGCTGCACCATTGCGACCAAGCCCACGTAGACCACAGCCACCAAGGACAGTGTGATCATCAGACCAGCCCATTCATGGGCGGCGTCAGGGGCAATCGGCAATGAAAAGCGCAGAAAACCGTAAGCGCCCAGTTTGAGCATGATGGCCGCCAGCACGGCCGAGCCGCCTGTCGGCGCCTCCACGTGCACGTCGGGCAGCCAGGTGTGCACCGGCCACATCGGCACTTTGACGGCAAAAGCAGCAAAAAACGCGAAGAACAAAGCGGTCTGCTCGGTCTGCCCTAAGGGCAGCGCATGCCAGGCGGCGATATCAAAGCTGCCGTTGGAAGCGATGTAGAGGTAAATCAGGGCGACCAAAGTCAGCAGAGAGCCCAACAAGGTGTACAGGAAAAATTTGAAGGCCGCATAAATCTTGTTAGGGCCGCCCCACACGCCGATGATCAAGTACATCGGAATCAGCGTGGCTTCAAAGAAGACGTAAAACAGCAAGCCGTCCAGGGCGCTAAAGACGCCAATCATCAGGCCCGAGAGGATCAAAAAGGCCGCCATGTACTGGTTGACCTTGCGAGTTATGACTTCCCAGCCAGCGATAACCACAACCACATTGATAAAGGCCGTCAGCGGAACAAACCAAAAGGAAATGCCGTCCACACCCAGGTGGTAATTGACGTTAAAGCGTTCGATCCAACTGGAGTGCTCGACAAACTGCATGTCGGCGGTGCCCAACTGAAAGCCGGTGTACAGCGGCAGGGTCACCAGGAACCCAGCTAATGCACCGATTAACGCGATCCAGCGGACCACGTTGGCGTGCTCATCGCGCCCCACGGCGAGCAGGACGACGCCGAAAAATATCGGTATCCAGATGGCGAGGCTCAACAATCCCATTTTCTTGATTCCTTATTTGTTGAGCCAGACGAAGTAGGTCATCAGGACAAAAATGCCCAAAATCATGACCAAGGCGTAGTGGTACAAATAGCCTGTTTGCAGGCCGCGCACCCGCGCTGATACCCAAGCCACCAGCTTCCAGGACCCGTTGACCAGGAATCCGTCAATCACCGCCTTGTCGCCGCCCTTCCACAATCCATTGCCCAGCATGCGGGCGCCACGGGCCAGCACGTTTTCGTTGAACCAGTCCATGAAATACTTGTTCTCCAGAACAAGGACCAAGGGGCGCAGCGCGCGACCGATGGCCGCGGGTACAGCCTGATTCACCAAATACATATACCAAGCCGTGACGACCCCCGCCAGGGCTAGCCAGAAAGGTGCGCTGCCCAGTGCGTGTATGGCCATGGCAACGGGACCATGGAAAGCTTCTTCCAATTCTTTCATCGCGTGATGGCGCGTAGCATCTACGGCGATGGCGTCTTTGAAGAACTCGCCAAACAGCATGGGCTCAATGGTCAGATAACCAATCACCACCGACGGGATGGCCAGCATGACCAGCGGCACCCACACCACCCAGGGTGACTCGTGGGGACTGTGGTCGTGGTGACCGTCATGGCCATGGTGGGCGTCGGGGTTCTGGTCGTAGCGCTCTTTGCCATGGAAAACCAGGAAATACACGCGGAACGAGTAAAACGCCGTTACAAACACCCCAGCCAGCACCGCAAAATGCGCAAAGCCTGCGGCAGGCAAATGGCTCTCCGCGACCGCTTCAATGATGCTGTCCTTGGAGTAAAACCCGGCGAAAAACGGCGTACCAATCAGGGCCAGAGAGCCTAGCAGCGAGGTGATCCAGGTGATAGGCATGTATTTGCGCACGCCACCCATCCACCGGATATCCTGGTTATGGTGCATGCCCATGATGACCGAACCGGCCCCTAAAAAGAGCAAAGCCTTGAAGAACGCATGCGTCATCAGGTGGAACACCGCCACCGAGTAGGCCGATGCACCCAGCGCCACCGTCATGTAGCCCAGCTGAGAGAGCGTGGAGTAGGCCACCACGCGCTTGATGTCGTTTTGGATGATGCCTAAAAAGCCCATAAACAGAGCAGTAATGGCCCCAACGAGCATAACCAGGTTGAGCGCGGTATCGGACAGCTCAAACAAGGGCGACATGCGGGCGACCATAAAAATACCGGCCGTCACCATGGTGGCGGCGTGGATGAGCGCGGATATCGGGGTCGGGCCTTCCATGGAGTCGGGCAGCCACACATGCAAGGGGAACTGCGCCGATTTGCCCATGGCGCCAATGAACAGGCAGATACAGGCTACGGTAATTAGCATCCAGCCGGTGCCCGGCAGCATCAGGGTGGCCAAAGCGGGGGCTTTGGCGAAAATCTCGGCGTAATTGAGCGTGCCAGCAAAAGCTGCAATCAGGCCAATGCCCAGGATGAAGCCAAAGTCGCCCACCCGGTTGACCAAAAAGGCCTTCATATTGGCAAAAATCGCGCTGGGTTTGTTAAACCAGAATCCAATAAGCAGGTAGGACACCAAGCCCACGGCTTCCCAGCCGAAGAAAAGCTGCAACAAGTTGTTGCTCATCACCAGCATCAGCATGGAAAAGGTGAATAGAGAGATATAGGAGAAAAAGCGGTTGTAACCCTCGTCCTCATGCATATAGCCAATGGTGTAAATATGCACCATGAGCGAGACAAAGGTCACCACGCACATCATCATGGCGGTCAGGCCGTCGACCAAGAAGCCGATTTCCATTTTGAGGTCGCCCACCACCATCCAGGTGTAAAGGGTTTCGTTCAGGCGCGCGCCGCTTTGGACTACCGCCATGAGTGTCATCACGGAAATCACAAAGGACAGCAGCACGCCAGCAATGGTGAGGCTGTGCGTTAAGGTCCGCCCGATCCGGTTGCCGCCAAACTTGGTGCCGAAAATACCGGCCAGCAGTGCGCCGACCAACGGGGCTAGGGGCACGAGAAGCAGCGTGGCTGCGTTGAGACTTGCTTGCATCGTCGTCTTAGCCCTTGAGCGTATTGAGTTCGTCCACGCTGATGCTGGACTTGGCCCTGAACAAGAGCACCAAAATCGCCAAACCGATGGCCGACTCGGCAGCGGCCACTGTCAGGATAAAAAACACAAACACCTGGCCGTGCATGTCGTTGAGGTAATGGGAGAAGGCCACGAAATTGGTGTTCACCGCCAGCAACATCAACTCGATGGCCATCAACAAAACAATGAGGTTGCGGCGGTTCAAAAAGATGCCCACCACGGAAAGCGCAAACAATATCGCGCCCAGAGACAGGAAGTGGCCCAGTGTCAGGGTATTCATCATGCTTTGGTCTCCGGTGTGGTAGCGGCCTCAGGCGGCACAGGCGCGGGGGATTCTTGCGTGGCCTCCATCTTGAGCACCGTCATGCGGTCTTGCGCTTTGACGCGCACCTGGTCGCCCGGGCTGACGTATTTGCTGTCTTTACGTTCGCGCAGCGTCAGGGCAATCGCAGCGATCATGGCCACCAGCAAAATAGCGGCTGCAATCTCTAGAGGGTAGATGTATTCGGTGTAAATCAGCTTACCCAACTGCTGGGTGTTGGAAAGCCCGCCAGGCGCCGCAAGGGCCGCATTGGGATCGTCCACCGCGCGAAAGCCACCCAGCAGCACCGCTGCCATTTCCAGCGCAATGACCACGCCCACCGCAGCGGCGAACGGGAAATGATTCCAAAATCCGACGCGCAGGTTCTCGACGTTGATGTCCATCATCATCACGACGAAAAGGAACAAGACCATTACAGCGCCTACATAGACCAAGACCAGGGTGATGGACAGGAATTCGGCCTTGAGCAGCATCCAGATCATGGAAGCTTGGAAAAAGGTGAGCACCAAAAACAGCGCGGCGTGCACCGGATTGCGGGCGGTAATCACCCGAAATGCTGCGATCAGCAGCACCGCCGAGAAAACGTAAAACAGACCGGTAGTAACACTCATGGGGGCATTCTTTCTGGCGGTCGCTTAGCGGTATTTCGCATCGGCTTGCTTGGACGCAGCAATTTCGGGCTCGTACCGGTCACCAACCGCGAGCAGCATCTCTTTGGTGAAGTACAGGTCACCGCGCTTTTCGCCGTGGTATTCCAGGATGGAGGTCTCCACAATGGAATCCACCGGGCAGCTTTCCTCGCAAAAGCCGCAAAAAATGCATTTGGTCAGGTCGATGTCGTAGCGGGTAGTGCGCCGCGAGCCATCGGCGCGCACCTCCGACTCTATGGTGATCGCCATCGCGGGGCAGACGGCCTCGCACAGTTTGCAGGCGATGCAGCGTTCTTCGCCGTTTTCGTAGCGGCGCAAGGCGTGCAGGCCGCGAAAACGGGGGGACAGCGGCGTCTTCTCCTCAGGGAATTGCACCGTGAATTTTTTGCGAAACGCATAGCGCATGGTCAGGGCCATGCCTTTGAACAGCTCGATCAGCAAAAAGCTGAGCAAAAAGTCCTTGAGTGAAAAGGCAGCGGGCTTGTAAGCAATGCTTGGCATGTCTGTCTCTTACTTCCAGATATTGAAGGAGGTCTGCATCCAGCCGCCCACCACGATCAACCAGACCAAGGTTACCGGGATAAAGACTTTCCAGCCCAAACGCATGATCTGGTCATAGCGAAAGCGCGGGAAGGTGGCGCGCACCCAAATAAACAGGCTGACCACCGCGCAGGTTTTGATACCCAGCCAGATGCCGCCAGGAATCCAGTCCAGTACCGACAAGGGCGACAACCAGCCCCCCAGGAACATGACCGCAGCGAGGATGGAGACCAGCCACATATTGGCGTATTCGGCCAAATAGAACATGGCGTAGGACATGCCCGAGTACTCGACCATGTGGCCGGCGACGATTTCGGCTTCGCCTTCGACCACGTCAAAGGGGTGGCGATTGGTCTCGGCCATGCCCGAAATGATGTAGACCACAAAAATCGGCAGCAAGGGCAGCCAGTTCCAGGACAAGAAGTTCAGACCCTGCGATGCGAACACGCCCTTGGTTTGCCCGGTGACGATGTCCGTCATGTTCATGCTGCCGGTCACCATGAGCACCACCACCAGGCAAAAGCCCATGGCGATTTCATAACTGACCATCTGCGCCGAGGCACGCAAGGCACCTAAAAAGGCGTATTTGGAATTGGAGGCCCAGCCTGCGATGACTACGCCATAGACCTCCATGGAGGTAATGGCCATCACAAAGAGCAAACCAGCATTCACATTGGCCAGTGCCACGTCCGGCCCAAAGGGCACCACCGCCCAGGCCGCCAGCGCGGGCATGATGGTCAAAATAGGACCGATAAAGAACAAGCCTTTGTTGGCCGCCGCTGGCACCAAGATTTCTTTGGTCAGCAGTTTGAGGGCGTCCGCAATCGGCTGTAAAAGGCCCAAAGGACCGACACGGTTGGGCCCCACGCGCACTTGCATCCAGCCAAGAAACTTACGCTCCCACAACGTCAGGTAGGCCACAGCGCCCATCAAGGGCAGAAGCACGACCAGGATTTTGAGCAGCGTCCAAACCACGGGCCAGACCACGCTGGTCCACCACGTGGCGGCGATGGCTTGCATGCCTGCGTTGTATATGGCGTCAATCATGCAGGCACCTCCGCAGACGCACGTGCGTCAGCCGTCATTTGCAAGCTGCTGGCGCGTCGCACGATGCCGTCAAGCTGGTAGATCCCGGCGGTGCATGGCGCCTGACCCACCCCTGCGTGGGTGGGTGCGCTGCACGCGTTATTCAATCGGTCTGCGGGCAGAAATGCCGGCGCTGGGCCACCAAAAATGTCGGCCAGCACGTCTTGGGAGGACTCGTAATCAAATCCCTCGGCCTTCATCATATTGCCCAATACGCGCAGCACTTTCCAGGCCGGACGGGCCTCGCCCTGCGGTTTGACCACGGCGTGAAAGCTTTGCACCCGCCCTTCGGCGTTCACAAAAGTGCCCGATGTTTCTGTAAACGGGGCAATGGGCAGCAGCACGTCGGCGCAGTCCATATTCGCCCTAAAAGGCGACAGGCTGACCACCATTTGCGCTTGCGCAAGCGCTGCCACGGCGTCAGAGCCGGCTGCGCTGTCCCATTGGGGTTCTGTGTTGAGCAAGACGACAGCTTTGAGTCCACCAGCGAGCATCTGGCCAGCATTCAAACCGCCCTGCCCCGGCTGGGCGCCGACCCATTGCGCGCCGACGGTATTGGCCGCTTCAGTCAGGAACCCGCAATGCGCGCCCGTGTTGGCCGCGATCCAAGCCGCCACCGCCTGCAATGCAGAGGCCTGGGCAAGGTGCGCTGCGGCATTGCCCAGCAATATGGCTTTGCGCTCACCGCCCAGCAAGGATTTAGCGATGGACAAGGCCTGCTCGCTGGCCGAGCCGGTATACGGGCAGCTGACCTGGGCCAACTGCGCCACCGCGACCGCAATGCCTTGCAACTGCATTAACCAGTCCGCTGCCGGCACCTGCACATCTTGCGCGATCGGCATGGCCCAGCCCGAGGCGTCCGTGCCTAGCACATGCACAGCGCAACCGGCGCGGGCGGCTTGGCGCACCCGCAGGGCAAACAGCGGATGCTCTTTGCGCAGATTCGTGCCCACAAACAAAACACGCTGCAAGCTCGATAGCGCAGCAATGGGCATGCCGAGGTAACGCACGCCATCGGTGGCGGTGAAATCTTGGTTGCGCAGGCGGTAATCAATGTTGTCGCTGCCCAGGGCGCGCAACAGCTTGGAGCTCAGGTGCAACTCTTCCAGGGTGCTGTGCGGGCTGACCAAGGCGCCCAGCGAGGCATCACCGTGGTTGGACTTGATTTGCTTGAGACCATTAGCCACGTACTCGAGGGCGGTTTGCCAATCGACTTTGGACCATTTTCCGCCCTGCTTGATCATGGGCGTATGCAGGCGCTCGGGGCTATTGAGCGCTTCGTAGGAAAAACGGTCGCGGTCAGCGATCCAGCATTCGTTGACCGCTTCGTTTTCAAGCGGAACCACGCGCATGACCTGGTTGTTTTTCACCTGAACCACCAAATTAGCGCCGGTCGAGTCGTGCGGGCTGACCGACTTGCGTCGGGAAAGCTCCCATGTGCGGGCGCTGTACCGAAAGGGCTTGCTGGTGAGCGCGCCAACAGGGCAAATGTCAATCATATTGCCCGACAGTTCGGAGTCCACCGACTGACCCACAAAAGTCTCGATCGATGAATGCTCGCCCCGGTGCGACATGCCCAGCTCCATGACACCGGCCACTTCCTGCCCAAAACGCACACAGCGCGTGCAGTGAATACAGCGGCTCATCTCCTGCATGCTGATGAGCGGCCCCACGTCTTTGACGGCTACGACACGTTTTTCTTCCTCGTAACGCGAAGCCGAGCCACCGTAACCGACGGCCAAGTCTTGCAGTTGGCACTCACCGCCTTGGTCGCAAATCGGGCAATCTAACGGGTGGTTGATCAGCAAAAACTCCATCACCGATTGCTGCGCCTTAATGGCTTTTTCGCTCTTGGTGTGAACCACCATGCCATTGGTCACGGGCGTGGCGCAGGCAGGCATGGGTTTGGGGGCTTTTTCAATGTCAACCAGGCACATACGGCAATTGGCCGCGATGCTCAGCTTCTTGTGGTAGCAAAAATGCGGAATGTAGGTGCCCGCTTTCTCGGCCGCATGCATGACCATGCTGCCCTCTGCGATCTCTACCTTTTTGCCGTCAATGTCGATTTCAACCATGTTGCTGCACCGATTACACGTAGGCACCGACCACGCAGGTCTTATGCTCTATGTGGTGTTCAAATTCGGACCGGAAGTGCTTGAGCATGCCGCGCACCGGCATAGCCGCCGCGTCGCCCAGCGCGCAAATCGTGCGGCCCATGATGTTCCCGGCAACGCTGTCAAGCAGTTCTAAGTCGCTGGCACGGCCCTGGCCGTTTTCAATGCGGTCCACCATACGCCAAAGCCAGCCAGTGCCTTCGCGGCACGGCGTACATTGGCCGCAGGACTCGTGCGAATAAAAGTAGGACAGTCGCTGCAATGACTTGACCATGCAACGCGTATCGTCCATGACGATCACGGCGCCCGAGCCCAGCATGGAGCCGGCCTTGGCAATCGCGTCATAGTCCATGGTGATGTCCATCATGATGCTGGCTGGCAACACCGGCGCCGAGGAACCGCCGGGTATCACCGCCTTGAGCGTACGGCCCGGGCGCATGCCGCCGGCCATCTCCAGCAACTCGGCAAAGGGCGTGCCCATGGGCACTTCGTAATTGCCGGGGCGCTGCACATCGCCACTGACTGAAAAAATCTTGGTGCCACCGTTGTTGGGCTTGCCGCAGGCCAAGTAAGCCGCGCCGCCATTGCGGATGATCCAAGGCACCGCCGCAAAGGTCTCAGTGTTGTTGATGGTGGTCGGCTTGCCGTAGAGGCCAAAGCTGGCCGGAAATGGCGGCTTAAAGCGGGGTTGGCCTTTTTTGCCTTCCAGCGATTCCAGCAAGGCCGTCTCTTCGCCGCAGATATAGGCGCCAAAGCCATGCGTCGCATGCAGCTGAAAGCTGAAATTACTACCCATGATGTTTTGGCCCAACAAGCCCGCCGCGCGGGCTTCTTCTAGCGCGGCTTCGAAGCGCTCGTAGGTTTGGAAAATCTCGCCGTGGATGTAGTTGTAACCCACCGTGATGCCCATGGCGTAGGCCGCAATCGCCATGCCTTCAATGACCGTATGCGGGTTGAACTGCATGATGTCGCGGTCTTTGCAGGTGCCGGGCTCGCCTTCGTCCGAGTTGCAGACCAGATATTTCTGGCCGGGAAACTGGCGCGGCATGAAGCTCCACTTCAGACCCGTGGGGAACCCGGCGCCGCCACGGCCACGCAAACCGGACTCTTTGACCGTCGCAATGACTTGGTCTTGCGTCATGCCTTCGCCGCCATCTTGCCCGAGAATTTTGCGCAAGGCTTGGTAGCCGCCGCGCGCCTGGTAGGCGGCAATGCCCCAGTTGCTGCCGTCCAAATCGGCCAAAATTTGGGCGCCTTTGTGGCGACCATGGAACGAGCTTTCCCGGCCTGTCGCCTGGAAAGGTGCCAATACTTGTTGTAGCGTCATTGCGCGCCCTCCGCATGCTTGAGGTCGGCGATCAGCTGGTCAAGCTTCTCAGAGCTCATAAAACTGCACATATGGCGGTCATTGACCAGCAGCACCGGCGCGTCGGCGCAAGCGCCTTGGCATTCACTGGGCTGCAGGGTAAACAGACCATCGGCTGTGGTTTGGCCAGCGTGAATGCCCAGCGCACCCTCCAAATGGGCCAAAGCCTGGGCACCACCGCGAAGCTGACAGGGCAAATTGGTGCACACATTGAGCTTGTATTTGCCCAAGGGCTGCTGGTTGTACATGTTGTAGAAGGTCGTCACCTCGTGCACCGCGATAGGCGCCATGCCCAGGTGCTCCGCGACCACGCGCTCGCTCTCGGGGCTGACCCAACCGAGCTCTTGCTGCACGATGGCCAGACAGGCCATCACAGCCGACTGCTTCTGGTCCGCAGGGTATTTGGCGACTTCGCGATCAAAGCGCGCCTTGGTGGCATCCGACATCATCGGTCAATCTCTCCAAAAACAATGTCCATGGTGCCAATGATGGACACCGCATCGGCAATCATGTGGCCCTTGGCCATTTCATTGAGCGCGGCCAGGTGGGCAAAACCAGGGGGACGAATCTTCAGGCGATAAGGCTTGTTAGCGCCGTCGCTGACGATGTAAATGCCAAACTCGCCCTTAGGGTGCTCCACCGCAGCATAGGCCTCGCCCTGCGGCACATGAAAGCCTTCGGTGAAAAGCTTGAAATGGTGGATCAAGCCTTCCATATGGGTCTTCATCGACTCGCGCGAGGGCGGCGCCACTTTGTGGTTGTCGGTGATGACCGGGCCGGGGTTGGCTTTGAGCCATTGCACGCACTGCTCAATGATGCGGTTGGACTGCTTCATCTCTTCCATGCGCACCAGGTAGCGGTCATACACGTCGCCGGTTTTACCCACGGGAATATCAAAGTCCATTTGCGAATAAACGTCGTAGGGTTGCTTTTTGCGCAAATCCCAGGCGATGCCAGAGCCGCGCAGCATCGGGCCGGTAAAGCCCATGTTGAGCGCCCGCTCGGGGCTCACGATACCGATATTGACGGTGCGCTGCTTCCAGATGCGGTTGTCGGTGAGCAGCGTGTGGTACTCGGCCAGACATTGCGGGAAGCGTTGCGTGAAGTTTTCAATGAAGTCCAGCAAGGAGCCTTGGCGGTTTTCGTTGAGCGCCGCAATCCCTTTGGCATTGCGTACCTTATTGGCCTTGAACTGCGGCATGGTGTCCGGCAAGTCACGGTATACGCCGCCCGGACGGAAATAAGCCGCATGCATGCGCGCGCCGCTGGCCGCCTCGTACATGTCAAAAAGGTCCTCGCGCTCGCGAAAGGTGTAAATCAGGATGGTGGAGCTGCCGCAGTCATTGCCATGCGAGCCCAACCACATCAGGTGGTTGAGTAAACGGGTAATTTCCGCGTACATCACGCGGATGTATTGGGCGCGGATCGGCACCTCAATACCCAGCAGCTTCTCAATGGCCAGGCAA
This sequence comes from Comamonas sp. lk, assembly GCA_945861345.1. Classification (GTDB taxonomy): domain Bacteria; phylum Pseudomonadota; class Gammaproteobacteria; order Burkholderiales; family Burkholderiaceae_C; genus Allorhodoferax. The sequence continues at coordinate 6,383 of CAMATX010000024.1, read as the reverse complement.
TAGGCGTGCTCGTTGCACATCATGGACACATAGTCCAGGCGGTCCATATAGGGCAGCGCCTGGATGTAAGTCTTGGTCTCGGCCAGCTTTTCGGTGGCGCGGTGCAGCAGGCCAATGTGCGGATCTGCGCGCTGGATGACTTCGCCGTCGAGCTCGAGCACCAGGCGCAGAACGCCATGGGCGGCCGGATGCTGCGGGCCGAAATTGAGGGTGTAGTTTTTGATCTCAGCCATAGCGAGCCCTGCTTAGTGCAGGCCTCCGTAGTTCTCTTCGCGGATGATGCGCGGCGTGATTTCGCGGGTCTCGATGGTCACAGGCTGGTAGATCACGCGAGCCTGCTCGGCGTCATAGCGCATTTCCACATGGCCGGTGGTGGGGAAGTCTTTGCGAAAGGGGTGGCCGATAAAACCGTAATCGGTCAGGATGCGACGCAGGTCTTCGTGGCCTTCAAACACCACGCCAAAAAGGTCAAAGGCCTCACGCTCGAACCAGTTGGCCGAGTTCCAAATATCATTGATGGAGTCCACCGCTGGCATGTCGTCATCCGGCGCGAAGACCTTCAGGCGCAGGCGTTGGTTGAGACTGACCGACAGCAAATGAACCACCACGCAATAGCGCGGGCCCTCGTAACGGCCATCGCCGTAGGTGGAATAGTCCACGGCACACAGGTCGATCATTTGCTCAAACTGGCAGCCCGCGCTGTCGCGCAAAAGCAAGGCCGCAGCGTGGTAATCCTCAGCCGAGACCAAGACTTTGACCTCCCCCAGATCGACAGAAATACGCTTGATTTTGTCACCCAAGGCCAGCGCAACCGCAGCCTGGGTGTCTTCAGGGCGAACAGAAAAAGTGGTCATATCTGGGCTCAAGCGCGCGCAATGGTCTCGGTGCGACGGATCTTTTGTTGGAGTTGCAAAATGCCGTACAAAAGCGCTTCGGCTGTCGGCGGGCAACCTGGAACATACACATCCACCGGCACGATGCGGTCGCAGCCACGCACCACGGAGTAGCTGTAGTGGTAGTAGCCGCCACCATTGGCGCAGGAGCCCATGCTCAGCACCCAGCGCGGCTCGGACATTTGGTCGTACACCTTACGCAATGCAGGTGCCATTTTGTTGCAGAGGGTACCGGCTACGATCATTAAATCGGACTGGCGCGGACTGGCGCGGAACACCTCGGAGCCAAAACGGCTGATGTCATAACGCGCGGCGGCGGCATGCATCATCTCGACTGCGCAACAGGCCAAACCAAAAGTCATGGGCCATATCGAGCCAGTTTTAGCCCAGTTCACCACCGAGTCGTAGCTGGTGGTGGTAAAGCCCTCTTTGAAAACGCCTTCAATCATGGTCTTATTCCCAGTCAAGGGCCCCTTTTTTCCATTCGTAGGCAAAGCCGACAACCAAAATTGCCAGGAACAGCATCACGGACCAAAAACCCAGCGCGCCGATTTCCTTGAGCGACACCGCCCATGGGAATAAAAACGCAATCTCCAGGTCGAACAGGATGAACAAGATGGCTACGAGGTAGTAGCGCACGTCAAACTTCATGCGCGCGTCTTCGAAGGCTTCAAAGCCGCATTCATAGGGGGAGTTTTTTGCCGCATCCGGACGGTTAGGCCCGAGGATGTAACCCAAGACCTGGGGGATGATGCCGATAGCGATGCCGACCAGAATAAACAGCAAAACAGGAAGGTATTGGTCCAGATTCATAGCTAAATAGTCGTCACCCGACGATAAGTCTGATTCTTTGCAGCACCCTTACGGGTCCGCAGCGCTTTCTTGCTATGGTGCCGTCGGCGAGACTCGAACTCGCACAGCTTTCGCCACTACCCCCTCAAGATAGCGTGTCTACCAATTTCACCACGACGGCGGCTTTTCACTACGCAGAGCCCGGGCGTTTAGGACGCCCTGTAACTCTTGATTAGCCTACGAGTTTACCCTGATTTGCAGAGTGTTAGAGGACGCGCGCTGACTTTTTGACGAGGGTCAATTGGCCGGTATTTGAGCCGCGCCCGAGGCCGCTGGCGCCGCAGAAGCTGCCGCGCTGGCCGGTGCTGCGGGGGCCGCAGCGCTGTCCAAAACACTGGATGTGCCAGCCGGGTGCAAATTGCCAAAATAGGCCAATGCCAGCGTGCATACGAAGAAAACGGTTGCCAAGACGGCCGTCGTCCGGGACAAGAAATTAGCACTTCCACTGGCACCAAAAAGGCTGCCCGAGCCGCCGCTGCCAAATGCCGCACCCATATCGGCGCCCTTGCCGTGCTGGATCAAAATCAGGCCGATCATCGCCACCGCCGAAACCATCTGCACTGTCAGGATGACTGTAACCATGTAACTCATCTTCTACTCCTGGAAAAAACTAAACCAGGCCGCGTCACTGCGCCGCCTGGACAATTGCTAAAAAATCTGGCGCCTTCAAGGACGCGCCGCCAATCAATCCGCCGTCAATGTCGTGCTCGGCCAGCAAGGACGCCGCGTTGGCCGCATTCATGCTTCCGCCGTACACGATGCGTACGCGATCGGCGCGCTCAGAGGCGGCCTGTAGCTGCTGGCGTAAGACCAGATGGACGGCCTGAGCCTCCTGCGGGCTGGCCGTTTTGCCAGTACCAATGGCCCATACCGGCTCGTAGGCCAGCACAATTTCACTAATGCAATGCCCGTTCAGGTGCACCACAGCGGCCAACTGGCGCTTGACCACCTCGAAAGTCAGGCCCGCCTCGCGCTCGGCCAGGGTCTCGCCCACGCAAACAATCGGAGTGATACCCGCTGCCAAGGCGCGCTGGGCCTTGATCGCTACCAACGCATCAGTCTCCTGGTGGAATTGACGCCGCTCCGAATGGCCGACTATGGCATAGCGGACCCCAAAATCTTGCAGCATGGCCGCCGAAAACTCGCCGGTATACGCCCCGGATTCGTAGGCGGAAACATCCTGCGCCCCCAAAACCATGCCACTGCCCTGCACCAGCGCCTGCACTTGCGCCAAGTAGGGCGCAGGCACGCACAGCGCGACATCGCAGGCGACAGGCTTCGTTAAATGAACACGCAATGCATCCAGCAAGGCAGCGTTGGCGGCCAGAGAACCGTTCATCTTCCAGTTGCCTGCCACCAGTTTTTTCATATGCCGGCCCACTCGAGCACGATTTTGCCCACGTGCTGGCTCGCTTGCATGTCCGCATGGGCTTGGGCGGCCTGGCTGGCCGGATAAGCCGCGTGCAGCACCGGCTTGATAGCCCCACTCTCCAGCAATGGCCACACATGACGCAACAGCGACTGGGCGATGGCCGCCTTAAATTCAACCGGGCGGATCCGCAGGGTCGATCCCGTAATCGTCAATCGCTTACGCAGGACCAGGCCGGCATTGAAATCAGCCTTCACCCCGCCTTGCACGGCAATAAAGACCAAACGTCCGTCCTCGGCCAGGCAATTGACCTCTTTGGCCACATACGCGCCAGCCACCATATCGAGCACCACGTCGACGCCCCGCTTGCCCGTGATGCGGGCCACTTCGGCCTCAAAGTCCTGGGTTTTGTAATTGATGGCGTGGTCCGCGCCTAAGGCCAGGCAGGCCTTGCATTTGTCGTCATTGCCCGCCGTCACGATCACCGTAGCGCCCATGGCCTTGGCCATTTGGATGGCAGTGACGCCAATCCCGCTGGAGCCGCCTTGGACGAGTAAGGTCTCTCCGGCTTGCAGCCGCCCGCGGTCAAAAACATTGCTCCAGACGGTGAAAAATGTCTCGGGCAGCCCGGCTGCATCGGTATCGCTCCAGCCCTTAGGCACCGGCAGGCACTGGCCTACGGGCGCCACGCACCACTGCGCATAACCGCCACCGGCCACCAGCGCGCAGACGCGCTGGCCCACATGGATACCGGCAGCCGCCATAGCCTGTGCGTCACCTGACTCGACCACGCCCGCGACTTCCAGCCCCGGAATATCAGAGGCTCCCGGCGGCGCGGGGTAGTGGCCCAATCGCTGCAAAACGTCAGGGCGGTTAATGCCACTGGCGCTGACACGGATCAGCAACTCGCCAGGGCCGGCAACCGGCCTCTCCCGCTGGGCAAGCACCAGCACCTCGGGCGCGCCGAAACTGGAAATCTCAATGACTTTCATAGGCATTCACCGTAGGCAATCGTTGCATAACACATCGGGGCACTTGCGCGCCCCGGACTCCGATCAGGCGTGCTCGTTGTGGACCGGGCGGTCCAGCAAAGCCTTCATCGACAGCTTGACGCGACCTTTTTCGTCCGTCTCGAGCACTTTGACGCGCACGATCTGGCCTTCAGACAGGTAGTCGGTGACCTTTTCCACACGCTCGTGCGCGATCTGGCTGATGTGCAGCAAACCGTCTTTGCCAGGCAACAGGTTAACCAGAGCACCGAAGTCCAAAATCTTGGTGATCGGGCCTTCATAGACCTTGCCGATTTCCACTTCAGCAGTGATCTCTTCGATGCGGCGCTTAGCCTCTTCGGCCTTGGCCGGGTCGCTCGAAGCGATGGTGATGGTGCCGTCTTCCTCGATGTTGATTTGGGTGCCGGTCTCTTCGGTCAGCGCGCGGATCACTGCGCCGCCTTTGCCGATCACGTCACGGATTTTCTCGGGGTTGATCTTCATGGTGAACAGACGCGGTGCGAAGTTGGAGACTTCGGCTTTGGCACCAGCCATGGCTTCTTGCATCTTGCCCAAGATATGCATGCGCGCTTCTTTGGCCTGGGCCAATGCCACTTGCATGATTTCTTTGGTAATGCCTTGGATTTTGATGTCCATTTGCAAAGCAGTAATACCGTGCGTGGTACCAGCCACTTTGAAGTCCATATCGCCCAAATGATCTTCGTCGCCCAAGATGTCGGTCAACACCGCAAAGCGGTTGTCTTCCTTGATCAGGCCCATGGCGATACCGGCCACGTGCGCTTTCATGGGCACGCCAGCGTCCATCAGCGACAAGCAACCGCCGCAGACCGAAGCCATGGACGAGGAGCCGTTGGACTCGGTGATTTCAGACACCACACGCATGGTGTAGGGGAAGTCTTCTTTGCTGGGCAGGCAAGCGGCCAAGGCGCGCTTGGCCAGACGGCCATGGCCAATTTCGCGGCGCTTGGGCGTACCCACACGGCCGGTTTCACCAGTCGCAAACGGAGGCATGTTGTAGTGCAGCATGAAGCGGTCTTCATAGTCGCCGCTGAGTGCGTCAATGCGCTGGGCATCGCGCTCGGTACCTAGGGTGGTGACCACCAGCGCCTGGGTTTCGCCGCGTGTGAACAGGGCAGAACCGTGGGTGCGGGGCAGTACGCCGTTGCGGATTTCGATAGCGCGAACGGTGCGCGTGTCGCGGCCATCGATACGGGGCTCGCCCGCCAAAATTTGGCTGCGCACAATCTTGGCTTCGATTTCGAACAACAGGCCTTCCACGCCTACGCTGTCAAACGCAGCGCCTTCGGCTTTGAGTGCAGCCATCACGTCCGCATAGGCAACGCGGCAGGCTTGGGTGCGGGCTTGCTTGTTGCGAATTTGGTAAGCGGCAACCAGTTTGTCTTTGGCCAGACCGTCGATCTTGGCAATCAGCGCTTCGTCTTTGGCGGGGGCTTTCCAGTCCCACACGGGTTTACCTGCGTCGCGCACCAGTTCGTGGATGGCGTTGATAGCAATATTGCCTTGCTCATGGCCAAACACCACGGCACCCAACATGATGTCTTCCGACAATTGCTGCGCTTCGGACTCGACCATCAACACAGCCGCTTCGGTACCGGCGACCACCAGGTCCATCACCGAATCTTTGCGTGCGGTTTGGCCAGGGTTGAGGATGTATTGGCCATTGACATAACCGACACGGGCCGCGCCGATGGGGCCGCTAAACGGAACGCCACTGACCGACAGCGCCGCACTCACGGCAATCATGGCGGCGATGTCTGCGTCCACTTCGGGGTTGAGCGACACGGTATGCACCACGACATGCACTTCATTGAAGAAGCCTTCGGGGAACAAGGGGCGGATGGGGCGGTCGATCAGGCGGCTGGTCAGGGTCTCGAACTCGCTGGGGCGGCCTTCGCGCTTGAAAAAGCTGCCGGGGATCTTGCCTGCGGCATAGCTTTTTTCCAGGTAATCCACCGTCAGGGGGAAGAAATCCTGGCCGGCTTTGCCTTCGGTGCGGGCCACAACGGTGGCCAAAACTACGGTGCCGTCCATATCGAGCAGCACTGCGCCAGTGGACTGACGTGCGATTTCGCCGGTTTCCATGGTGACCGTGTGCTGGCCCCACTGGAAGGTTTTACTAACTTTTTTAAACATGGTCATGGTGTATCTCCATTACTTTCTCAACAGGTGGGAGGTGCAGGCCACCCCGCCAAAGCCCGGATTCAAAGTCACAGCCCACGATGCCATTCCAGAGCCCCT
>CAMATX010000023.1 GCA_945861345.1 Comamonas sp. lk | reverse complement strand
AATTGCGCCGCGCCAGACTGAAGGCGCAAACCAGCCTGAGCTTGCTCAACACCGGGCAGCAATTGATCATTGCGGTGGCTTTGATTGCCATGTTGTGGCGCGCCACCCAAGGCGTGGTCGAGGGCCGCATGACTTTGGGTGACTTGGTGATGGTCAATGCCTTCATGATCCAGCTCTATATCCCCGTGAACTGTTTGGGCATGATCTACCGCGAAATCAAGCAAAGCCTGACTGATTTGGACCGGATGTTTCGCTTGCTGGAGAAAGAGCGTGAGGTGGATGACCAAGCGGGTGCGCCTGATTTGAACCTGGCCGGATCGCCCACAGTGCGTTTTGAAAATGTGCGCTTTGCTTACGAGTCCGACAGACCCATTTTGCAAGGTCTGAGCTTTGAAATTCCTGCGGGTAAAACCGTGGCCGTGGTGGGCTCCTCCGGGGCGGGCAAGTCCACCTTGGCGCGTTTGATGTACCGGTTTTACGATGTGCCCACAGACCAGACGTCGAGCGGGCGCATCACCATTGATGGCCAAGACATCCGCAGCGTCACCCACTCGAGTCTGCGCCGCGCCATTGGCATCGTCCCCCAAGACACGGTCTTGTTCAACGACACGGTGGCCTACAACATCGCTTACGGTCGACCAGGCTCCACCCAGTCTGATGTGGAAGAGGCCGCGCGCCAAGCCCGCATCCATGACTTCATTGCCTCGACCCCCAAGGGTTACCAGACCATGGTGGGCGAGCGTGGCTTGAAGCTCTCTGGCGGCGAAAAACAGCGCGTGGCCATTGCCCGCACCTTGCTCAAAAACCCGCCTATCCTGGTGTTTGACGAGGCCACCAGCGCGCTGGACTCGGCCAATGAACGCGCCATCCAGACCGAGCTGCAACGCGTGGCGCAGAACAAAACCACGCTGGTGATTGCGCACCGCCTGTCCACCGTGGTCGACGCGCACGAGATTTTGGTCCTGCAAAGCGGACGCATCGTCGAGCGCGGCACACACATGGCGCTGCTGCAAGCGGGCGGCCAGTACGCGCAGATGTGGGCTTTGCAGCAGAGCAGCGCCTAAGCCAGTACCCAAGTACCCCAAACGCAGCACCGCAATGGATACCAAATGGCTTGAAGACTTTGTTTCGCTCGCCGAGACGCGCAGTTTTAGCCGTTCAGCGCAGCTGCGCCATATCACGCAAAGCGCGTTTTCCAGGCGCATCCAGTCGCTGGAGGCCTGGGCCGGGGCCCCCTTGGTGGACCGCAGTGCTTACCCAACCCAGCTCACCCCGGCTGGCGCCGCCCTGTATGCGCGGGCCCTCGATATCTTGCAAAGCCTGCAAAGCAGCCGGGCCTTGTTGCGCAGTGCCGCCAGCGGCGCCTCCGCGCTGCCGCCCGCCGTCACGATTTGGGACAATCAAGCACTTATGCCCTCGACTTCTACCCCCGCCCCCACCACCCTGACGATCACCCGCCCCGACGACTGGCACCTGCACGTGCGCGACGGTGAGGCCTTGCACACCGTTGTACCGCACAGCGCCGCCCAATTTGGCCGGGCGCTGATCATGCCCAACCTCAAGCCGCCCATCACCAGCACGGCGCAAGCCCTGGCCTACCAGGCGCGCATCGCTGCAGCCGCGCCGGCGCGCACTGACGGCAGCGCCCCCTTTGCGCCGCTGATGACCTTGTACCTGACCGATGCACTCTCGCCCGACGAAATCGTGCGCGCCCACGCAGCTGGTATTGTGGGCGTCAAGCTCTACCCGGCCGGGGCTACCACTAACAGCGAGGCAGGCGTCACCAGCCTGCGCAAAACCTACGCCACGCTGGAAGCCATGCAAAAGGCCGGCATGCCGCTGCTGGTGCACGGCGAGGTGACTTCGCCCGATATCGACCTGTTTGACCGCGAGGCCGTGTTCATCGACACCCAGCTCATCCCCTTGCGGCGCGATTTCCCAGCGCTCAAAGTGGTGTTTGAGCACATCACCACCCGCGAAGCGGCGCAGTACGTGGCCCAGGCCGAGGGGGCGATCGGCGCCACCATCACCGCGCACCACCTGCTCTACAACCGCAACGCCATCTTTAGCGGCGGCATCCGCCCGCATTACTACTGCCTGCCGGTGCTCAAGCGAGAGACGCATCGCCAAGCTTTGGTGCAAGCGGCCACCAGCGGCTCGCCGCGCTTTTTTTTGGGCACCGACAGCGCGCCGCACGCCGCGCAGCTCAAAGAGCACGCCAGTGGATGCGCCGGTTGCTACACCGCGCACGCGGCCATCGAGCTGTATGCCCAGGCCTTTGAGGCCGCGCAGGCGCTGGACCGCCTGGAGGCTTTTGCCAGCTTTCACGGGCCCGATTTTTACGGCCTGCCGCACAACAGCAGCCACATCACCTTGCGCCGCGAGGCTTGGGTGCCGCCCGAAAGCTATGCCTTTGGGCAAGCCCGCCTCAAACCGCTGGGTGGGGGCGAGACACTGCAGTGGCACATGGACTAGAGGCGATCGACTGGTCCGCGCCCTGGCTTGCGCCCTGGCGCGCACTGGGCGCGCCTATTGCCCGCAGCACTGATGACCGATCGGCCTGCGCGCAAGCCCTGAACCATGCCGCTGCTGGCGCGCAAAGCACCTGCCCCGTGCGCTTTGTGCCCCAGGCCATGCTGCCCGCAGGCCAGGCCTACGAGGCCTTTATTTTTTCCACCGGCCAAGTGCCCACCCGCGACGGGCTGCATGATTTTTTCAATGGCCTGTGCTGGCTGCACTTTCCGCGCAGCAAGCAGCGCCTCAATCAATTGCAGGCCGCGCACATTGCGCACAGCGGCATCGCGCCGGTGCGCGGCCCGGCGCGCGATGCCCTCACCGTGTTTGACGAAAACGCCGCTTTGCTCCAAGCCCCTGACGCGCTGTGGGAAGCCCTGCAGGCCAAAGACTGGGTGCAGCTGTTTGGCCCGCTGCGACCTTTGTGGGGACAAGCGCAACTGCTCCTCTTTGGCCACGCCTTGCTAGAAAAGCTGGTGCATCCGCGCAAAGCGATCACCGCCCACGTCTACCGCCTGCCACCGTGCGCGCCGGATGTGGCCGCGATGGACGCCGCCTTGTGCAACAGCCTGGACGCCCGCACGTTGGCGGCCAAACCCTTTGCCCATTTACCGGTGCTGGGCGTGCCCGGCTGGTGGGCCGCCAACGAAGATCCAGCCTTTTATGCCGACAGCGCGGTGTTTCGGGCGCCGCGCAGCGCCCGTGCGAGGGGTTAAATCCCGCAATCGGGCTGGGCCCTTGGGGGTGAAAAAACTTGTTTTTTCACAGACGTCCCCTACTATGCAAGCTTGTGTGACACCGCTTAAGGGCCATCCGGCCTTTGCGCGGCGGTGTGCACACCCTGTTCAGGAGTATTTATGAAACGCATTCTTTTGTTGGTGCTGACCAACGTGTTGGTGGTTGTGGTGCTGGGCGTCGTGGCCAGTTTGTTGGGTGTAAACAACTACCTCACCCGCAGCGGCCTGAACCTGGGCTTGCTGCTTGGCTATGCGCTGGTGATCGGTTTTGGCGGGGCCTTTATCTCGCTACTCATCAGCAAGCCCCTGGCCAAGTGGAGCTCGGGCGTGCATGTCATCACCGATCCGCAAAACGCCGACGAGGCCTGGATTGTCCAAACCGTGCGTGAGCTGTCCGAAAAAGCCGGCATCGGCATGCCCGAGGTCGGCATTTTTGAGGGCGAGCCCAATGCGTTTGCCACGGGCGCGTTTCGGGATTCGGCGCTGGTAGCCGTCTCCACCGGCTTGCTGGCCGGCATGACGCGCGAAGAAGTGCATGCCGTGATCGGGCACGAGGTGGCCCACATCGCCAATGGCGATATGGTGACCATGACCTTGATCCAGGGCGTGATGAACACTTTTGTGGTGTTCCTCAGCCGCGTAGTTGCCTACGCCGTCGATAGCATGTTTCGCAAGGACGATGAGCACAACAGCGGCCCTGGCATGGCCTATCTAATTACTACCGTCTTGCTCGACATTGTGCTGGGCTTTGCCGCCGCCATGGTGGTGGCCTGGTTCAGCCGCCAGCGCGAGTTTCGGGCCGACGCCGGTGCGGCGGCGCTCTTGGGCCGCAAACAGCCCATGATCGACGCACTGGCGCGCCTGGGCGGCATGACGCCAGGCGAGTTGCCCAAGAGCGTGGCGGCTTTCGGCATTGCCGGGGGCATCGGCCAATGGTTTAGCACCCACCCCCCCATTGAGGAGCGCATCGCCGCACTGCAGCGCGCATAATCAAAGCTCTATGGAGTTTTCACATTGGCTGGCCTTTTTCGCCGCCTGCTGGGCAATCAGCATTTCCCCCGGCGCCGGCGCGGTGGCCGCCATGAGCGCAGGCCTGAATTACGGTTTTTCGCGCGGCTATTTCACCGTGTTCGGCCTGATTTTGGGCATTTGGACGCAGCTGGTGGTGGTGGCCGTCGGCCTTGGCGCTTTGGTGGCGGCCTCGGGAACCGCATTTTTGGTCATTAAATGGGCCGGCGTGGCCTACCTGGTGTGGCTGGGCATTTCGCAGTGGCGCGCACCGGCGCAGCCGATGGCCACGCAAAGCTTTGACGATGTTCAGGTCAGACGGCGCGACATGGTCTTGCGCGGCTGGATGATCAATGCCGTCAACCCCAAAGGCACGGTCTTTATGCTGGCCGTGGTGCCGCAGTTTTTGGTGCTCGAAAAGCCCCTGGCTTTTCAATACCTGGTGATCGGGGCCAGTCTGTCATTCACCGACCTGGTCGTCATGGCCGGTTACACGCTCTTGGCCGCGCGCGTGCTGGGCGCGCTCAAGGAGCCGCGCCATATTCGGGCGCTCAACCGCACGTTTGGCAGCTTGTTTGTGGTGGCCGGCACTTTGCTGGCACTGTTCAAGCGCGCCGCGACCTAAAAGCCGTTCAGCCAACCATATCCAAGGCCAGCGCCTGGGCCACACGGATGCCGTCCACACCGGCCGACAAAATGCCCCCCGCATAACTGGCGCCTTCGCCCGCCGGGTACAAGCCGCGCACATTGCTGCTTTGCAAATCCTCGCCACGCGGCATTTTGAGCGGGCTGGAGGTGCGGGTTTCCACGCCGGTGAGCACCGCATCGGGCATGTCAAAACCTTTGATCTTGCGGCCAAACACCGGCAGCGCTTCGCGGATGGCGGCGATCGCATAGGCGGGCAGCGCGCTGGCCAAGTCGCCCGGCGTCACGCCCGGTTGGTACGAAGGTGTAACTTCGCCCCAGCCAGTGGAAGGCTGGGCAGCCAAAAAATCGCCCAGCTTTTGGCCCGGCGCGGCATAGTCGGAGCCGCCCAGCACATAGGCGCGCGACTCCAGTTGCCGCTGCAAGACCATGCCGGCTAGCGGATGCACCGCCGCTGCGCCGCCTTGCGCCTGCAAGGCCTGTGCCTGCGCGGCGTAGCGTGCGCCGTCTTGCGCGCCGAAGGCGGCGATAAAGCTGGCCTCGTCCTGCGGGAAATCAGTGGGCTCGATGCCGACCACGATGCCGGCGTTGGCATTGCGCTCGTTGCGCGAGTACTGGCTCATGCCATTGGTGACCACGCGCCCGGGCTCGCTGGTAGCGGCCACTACGGTGCCGCCAGGGCACATGCAAAAACTGTAAACACTGCGCCCGTTGCTGGCATGGTGCACCAGTTTGTAATCGGCCGCGCCCAGGGCCGGGTGGCCCGCGTGTCGGCCCCAACGCGCCCGGTCAATCACGCCTTGCGGATGCTCGATCCGAAACCCGATCGAAAACGCCTTGGCCTGCATGGCCACGCCGCGCTCGTAGAGCATGGCAAAGGTGTCGCGGGCACTGTGGCCCAGCGCCATCACCACATGGCTGGCGGGCAGCGCGTACTGTGCGTTGGTCAGGCTGTCATAGACCGTCAGGCCGCGCACTGCCTGCAGGCCCTCCTGGCTTTGGAGTTCGACATCCACCACCTGGTGCCCAAAGCGCAGCTCGCCACCGAGCGCGATGATGCGCTCGCGCAAACTCTCCACCACCTTGACCAGCTTAAAGGTGCCAATATGCGGATGGGCCTCGTACAAAATTTCGGGCGGGGCGCCAGCCTGCACCAACTCGGTCATGACTTTGCGGCCCAGAAACTGCGGGTCGCGGATCTGGCTCCAGAGCTTGCCATCGGAAAACGTGCCGGCACCGCCCTCGCCAAACTGCACATTGCTTTGCGTGTGCAAGGTGTTTTTGCGCCACAGGTCCCAGGTGTCTTTGGTGCGCTGGCGCACTGGGGGGCCGCGCTCCAAAACAATCGGCCGAAAACCCATTTGCGCCAGCAACAAGGCGGCAAACATGCCGCACGGCCCAAAGCCGACCACCACGGGGCGCAGAGTCAAGTTGGCCGGCGCCTGCGCGACCGGGCGGTACGCCATGTTGGGCGTAGCGCTGACATGCGGATGGGTAGCGTGGCGCGCCAGTAAGGCGTCCTGCGCGTTACCCGTGAGCTGCACATCGACGATGTAGACCGCCATCACATCGGCTTTGCGGGCGTCAAAGCTGCGTTTAAAAACCTGCAGTTGTGCGATATCTTGCACCGTGACGCCCAAAATGCCCGCCGCCGCCGAGCGCAGCGCGTCCAAGGGGTGGGCCGGGGGCAGCCGGTCGCCATCGGTTTCGCTGGGCGCGTCGGCGGCGCGCCGGGCGCTGACGGGTAAAGCCGTGAGCGGAAGTTTGATTTCGGTAATGCGGATCATGGGGCTCGGGGTTATCAAGCAAAGACCCATGATACGGCGCGCCGCACGCTTGGGCGCCCGGGCCTTAGACCGCGTTGATCGGAATTTTTAGGTAAGCGACGCCATTGGTCTCTGGCGCAGGTAACTGCCCGGCCCGGATGTTGATTTGCACGGCCGGCAGTATCAAGACCGGCATATCTAAAGTGGCATCGCGGGTGGTGCGCATGTGGACAAACTGGTCTTCGCTGATGCCTTCGTGGGTATGGATGTTTTTACGGCGTTGTTCGGCCACCGTGGTTTCAAAGGCGATTTCGCGGCCCGCTGGCGGATAGTCGTGGCACATAAACAGGCGGGTCTGTGGCGGCAGGCTCAATATCTTTTGAATGGATGCGTACAACTGACGCGCATCGCCGCCCGGGAAATCGCAGCGCGCGCTGCCTACGTCAGGCATAAACATGGTGTCGCCGACGAACACCGCGTCGCCAAAACGGTAGGCCACGCAGGCGGGCGTGTGGCCGGGCACCAACATGGTGTGGCCGCGCATCTCACCCACCACCATTGTTTCGCCGTCGGTAAACAAATGGTCAAACTGCGAGCCGTCACAGGCAAACTCCGGCTCCAGATTGAAGATGCCTTTGAACACTTTCTGCACGGCGGTAATCTGGTCGCCGATGGCCGTCTTGCCACCGAGTTGCGCTTTTAGATAAGGCGCGGCGCTGAGGTGGTCCGCATGCGCATGGGTTTCCAAAATCCAGGCGGTTTGCAGTTTGTTTTCGCGAACATAGGTGATTACTTTGTCAGCGGACGTATGACGGGTGCGGCCCGACTTGGGGTCGTAGTCCAGCACCGAGTCGATGATGGCGCAGGCCGTGCCCGGGCCTTGGTGCACCACGTAGGTCACCGTCCAGGTGCCTTGGTCAAAAATTCCGTGTACCTGGGGCGTGAGCAATTCGGTAGGCATGGCGGCAAGCTCCTCAATTAATGTTCGGATAGTATATAAACTGATATATTAAAATTAAATATACTATGAAAAAATGAATTGTGGAGCGCGCTGATGAATAAAGTTTCGCTGAGTTTGCAGGACATGCAGCAAGCCGCCGGGCAGGCCTGCCGCCTGCTCAAAGTCCTGTCCAACCCGGACCGCTTGATGATTGTGTGCCAGCTCGCCCAGGGCGAAATGCGGGTGGGTGAAATGGAGGCAGCGCTGGGCATTGTGCAGCCGACCTTGTCGCAGCAGCTGACCGTTTTGCGCGATGAGGAGCTGGTCAGCACCCGGCGCGAGGGCAAAAATATTTACTACCAGCTCAGCAGTGTGCAGGCCTTGGCCCTGATCCAGGTGCTGTACGAACAATTTTGTTCTACCGAAAAGGGGGCGCTATGAACATCGACTGGATTCACTTCACGCCCTGGACCTCGCTGGGCGGCGGAATTTTGCTAGGCATTGCTTCGGCCATGTTCTTCCTGCTTAATGGCCGGATTTTGGGCATCAGCGGCATTTTGGGCGGTCTGTTGGCCCCGCGCAGGGGCGATATCACCTGGCGCGTGTCATTCCTGCTGGGCATGGGCGCGGCACCGCTGGTGTTTGCGGCCTTGATGCCCCCCGAATTCCTGCCTGTGGTGCGCATCGACGCGACTGAGCCAGTGATCGCCGTGGCCGGCGTGCTGGTCGGCCTGGGTACGCGCTACGCCTCGGGCTGCACCAGTGGCCACGGCGTGTGCGGGCTCTCGCGCCTCTCGCCCCGTTCCCTGGTCGCCACCTTGAGCTTTATGGCCGCCGGCTTTGCCATCGTGTTCCTCGTACGCCACGCACTCTAAAGAGTCATCGCTATGCAACACCGTGTTACTGAATTTTTCGTAGGCCTGATATTCGGCTTGGGCCTGATGCTCTCGGGCATGACCGACCCCGGCAAAGTGCTGGGCTTTTTGGATGTAGCGGGCCTGTGGGATCCTTCCTTGGCGCTGGTGATGGGCGGCGCTATTGCGCTTGGGGTGTTTGCCTTTTCTCTGGCCAAAAAACGCAGCCTGAGCTTTTTCGGTGCTGACCTGCGCGTGCCCGACCATGAAGTGATCGACAAGCGTTTGGTGCTTGGCTCGCTTTTATTTGGTGCCGGATGGGGGCTTGCCGGGTTTTGCCCCGGACCGGCGCTGGTGTCTATGGCCGCTGGGCAAAGCAAAGCGATTTGGTTTGTGGTCTTTATGCTCATTGGCATGCTGATTTTTGAAGTGCGCGAGCGGCGTGCGCAGGCTGCGCAACTGCTTGAAGCGCGTGGCACGACCGGTTGATTGCACAAGCCCTAAGGCATCGCTGCCAGGCAAAGGATTGGGCCTCCTAAACCGCTAGCCCCGTCAGTTCGGGCACGCCTGCACGCCCGGTGAGGACCAAGGTACGCGCTGCGCATACGCGTCAAAGGGGAAAAGAGCGGAGGTCACTGGACGGGTATAGGTGATGCAAAGGTCACCATTTCGGTAGCGCACATGATCTATGTCCAAGCGTTCTTCCACCCAGGGCCCGCTCGCGTTGAGCGCCAAGGTCTTGGCAATGCGCTGCTCCGTGGTCAGCGGCAATCGGGATGGCGGCACCAAAGGCGTTGATGCAGAGGGTAAGGCGCGCAGCGCTTCGCGCGACAAGCTGAGATTCAAGGGCTTGGAAGCCTCGGTGGCAGCTGGCCCAGGCGCGGCAGCAGTTTGCGCCTCAGGACTTATCACCGCAGGACCCGATGCAGCAGCGGGCGGTGAAGTGATAGGCAGGGGAGAAAAGCGCTCTTTTGGGGTTGGATCGATGGAAAGCCTGCGTTCAGGCCGCATTGGCGGCGTCATCGGAGGTTGCAAGGAAGGTAGCAGCACCAGCACCGTCGGCGCTAATCGGGGCGCATGCACTGGCGCCCTGGGTAAGGGCATGCCTTTCAAAGCGAGTAGAAAAGCCAAGTGCAGAAAAAGCACAAGCGCCGCAGCCAGTAAGCGATAGCGTTCTAAGACCTTCCATTGCGCCTCTTTGTGGTACTCACTGATTGTCATGTCGGGAAAATATTTTCTATTTTTATAACGTTAACGCATTCCATTATCATGCAATGGTGCCACGACGGTGGTAGGTGCCCCACCCGTTTGCACCCTGCCGCGCCAGCGACAATGCCCCCATGAAAACCCTCAGACTCCGCCCAGGCAAAGAACGCTCTTTGCTGCGCAAACACCCCTGGATATTTGAATCGGCGATTGCCAAGGGCGGTGGCGATAGCGGCGAAACGGTACGGGTCGAGGGCCATGAGGGAGAATTTTTGGCTTGGGCGGCCTTTAGCCCGCAGTCGCGCATCCGGGCGCGCATCTGGAGTTTTGACGAAGCCCAGCGCATCGATACCCAGTTTTTTGATGCCCGAATCGCCACGGCCATTGCAGCGCGCACGCACTTGGGTATCGACAGCGACGCGCTGCGTCTGGTGCATGGCGAATCGGACGGCTTGCCCGGCCTGATCGTGGACCGGTATGGCGACACTTTGGTGGCCCAGTTTGGCGCGGCCGGTTGCGAGCGCTGGAAGGACAGCATTGCCGATGCGCTGCTGGCCCGTACCGGCCTCACCAAACTCTATGAGCGCTCGGACGCCAGCAGCCGGGGTCTGGAAGGCCTGGACACCCGCGTGGGCTGGCTGCGCGGCCAGGGCGAGGTGGCCCTGGTGCTGCGCGAACACGGCTGGCAACTGGGCCTGGACATCGCGCAAGGGCACAAGACGGGCTATTACCTGGACCAGCGCGACAGCCGCCAGCGCTTTGCCCAGTATGTGCAGCGCCTGCAGTCGCAGCGCGTGCTCAATTGCTATTGCTACACCGGCGGCTTTAGCGTGGCCGCACTGGCCGGCGGCGCGGCGCATGTCACCTCCATCGATTCCTCAGCGCCAGCGCTGGCGCTGGCGGCCAGCAATGTGGCGCGCAACGGCTTTGCCAGTGAGCGCACGGATTTCATCGATGCCGATGTCAACGCCAGCTTGCGCCGCCTGGCCAAAGAGGGGCGCAGCTTTGACGCCATCGTGCTCGATCCGCCCAAGCTAGCGCCCACGGTGGCGCATGCCGAGCGGGCCGCGCGCGCTTACAAAGACATCAACCGCCTGGCCTTGCGGATTCTGGAGCCCGGCGGCGTGTTGTTTACTTTTTCCTGCTCGGGCGGCATCAGCGCGGACCTGTTCCACAAAATTGTCGCCTCGGCGGGCGCGGACGCGGGCGTGGACGGGTTTATCAGCGAGCGCCTGGGCGCTGCGCCCGACCACCCGATGACGCTGAGCTTCCCAGAAGGCGAGTACCTCAAAGGTTTGGTGGTGGTGCGTACCACCCGATAAAATTGGGGCATGCACCACCGTCCCAAAATTGGCGTTAGCGCCTGCTTTTTGTATCCCGACCCCCAGCGCCCCGCATTTGCACAAAAAACCCTGCAATACCTGGAGCAATCCGTGCCACACTGGCTCATGGCAGGGGGTGCCATGCCGGTCTTGGTGCCCGCACTGGTAGGCGATACCGCACGCGGCGATGTCACGGCCCAGCACTACGCGCAGTGGCTGGACGGTCTGGTGCTGCATGGTGGTGTGGACATGTCGCCCACCAGCTACGGCGAGGAGCCCTTGCGCCCGGACTGGGCTGGGGACCGAGCACGCGACCTCTACGAGATGGAATTGATTCGCGCCTTTGTCGCGGCGGGCAAACCGGTATTTGGGATTTGCCGGGGGCTGCAAGTAGTCAATGTGACCTACGGCGGCACGCTCTACCAAGACATCAGCACCCAGCACCCGCAGGCCCGCCTGCACCGCGATGGCCAGGCCTATGACCGCCACTTTCACCCCGTGCAGGTGGTGGCCGGTACCCGGCTGGACAGCTTGCTAGGCGCCGCTGCCAGCGAAAAAATCAACAGCATTCACCACCAGGGCATTAAAGACCTGGCACCCGATTTTGTGGTCGAAGCCTTTTGCCCGGAAGACGGCACCATCGAGGCCATTCGCCACCGGGGCAATGCATGGATCGCTGCGGTGCAATGGCATCCGGAATTTCATAAATCCGAGTACGGCGTGCTCGATGACAGCGCTTTGCTGCACGATTTTTTGCAGGCGGCCGGCGCGCGCTAGCATGAATCGGCGTGGCGCTGCAACAAGCCCCAGGCCACCACACAGGCCGCGTCGTCCGAAAAATCGCGCGCCACGATGCGCTCGATGACCTCATCGACGCCCAAGCATTCAAAGCCGCTCACTTCGCCGTCGGTATTGCGCGGCTGCACACCGTCAGGCAGCAGCAAATGAAAGACCAGCAAAGTTTCCTCGTGCCAGCCCTCGCGCTCCATGCGTGCGGCGGTGGTGTGGCCTAAGGGCCGCACCTGCGCAGCCACGCTGTCGGGCAGTCCCGCTTCCTCATAGAGTTCGCGCACTGCGCAGCCCAGCACGGTTTCGCCAGCCGCCAGACCGCCCGCAGCCAGATTGTCCAAGCGGCCCGGGTCGGTGGCTTTGCTCAGCGCCCGGCGACCGCACCACATGCGGCCGTCTACCGTAAATCCGTTGATATGCACGGCGTGGCTACGCAAACCCAAAAACCGAAACGCGGCACGCTCGAGGCGGAAATATTCCGGCAGGCCAGGGTGCGGCTGTCCGCCGGTATCGCCCCAAAAACTGTAGGCCTCGTTGCGCCAGCCGCTGATCAGGCCTTGGCGGTGCAGCTGCTCGGCTGCCGTCTGCAGCGCCTCGGAGCGCTGCGCGGGCGTCCAAGCACCCGCGGGCCAGATGCGCTGATGGCCATCCCAGCGCGTGCCGGGCAGCACGGCGGCGAGCGCCGCATCATTGGCAGGCGGCAACCAGCCCAGGTGCACATCGTCCAGAGCCCAGCGGCGCGCCTGCGGCGGCACGCTGTGGCGAGCACCCTCCAAGACCTGGCGCAAAACCGCCGTGTGGGATGGTGAAAGTGCTGGTGTCATAAAGCAGGGCGAGGGACCATGCGGCAAGTCTATCGGCCAGTGCGCGCCATTGCGGGCGCCGCCCCAGAACACCGACAATAGCGCTATGCGACCAAAATCATCAGCCGCCAAACCGCCGCCCAAGCCCAAGCCGCGTGCACCGAGCAAACTCAACCACCAGGTGCGCATCATTGGCGGCCAGTGGAAACGCAGCAAACTCAAGGTGCTAGACGCCGCCGGCTTGCGCCCCACGCCCGACCGTGTGCGCGAAACTTTGTTTAACTGGCTGGGCCAGGACTTAAGCGGCCTGCGTTGCCTGGACGCCTTTGCCGGCTCGGGCGCGCTGGGCTTGGAAGCCGCGTCGCGCGGCGCCGCGCAGGTGCTGCTGGTAGAGCAAGATGCCGCCCTGGTCGAGCAGCTCAAGCGCAGCGTGACGCAACTGGACGCGCAGGCGGTCAGTGTGCAGCGTGGCGACGGGATCGCCAGCCTGCGCCAGGCGGCACCGGCGAGTCTGCACATTATTTTTCTGGACCCGCCTTTTGCCGCCTCGCTATGGGAGCGCGCGCTGCAAGCGGCGCGCCAGGCCATTGCCGCTAATGGGCAGGTTTATTTGGAGGCGCCCCAGGCTTGGGCGCCCGATGCATTGGCCGCCCTGGGCTGGGCGTTGCACCGCCACCTCAAAGCCGGCGCCGTGCACGCGCATGTGCTGCGGCCGATCACCTCTGTTTTGCCGTCCCTGCCACCTGCTGAAGGAGCGCTTGCATGAGCACGATTGCCGTCTACCCGGGCACGTTTGACCCCATCACCCTGGGCCACCAAGACATGATTGAACGCGGCGCCAGTTTGTTTGGCACCCTGATCGTGGCGGTGGCCGCCGCGCACCACAAAAAAACCCTGTTCAGCCTGCAAGAGCGCCTGGACATGGTGCAAGACATGGTGGCGCCCTTTGCCAATGTGCAGGTGCTGCCCTTTAGCGGCCTGGTGCGCGACTTTGCCGTCGCCCAGCAGGCCCAGGCCATGCTGCGCGGCGTGCGCTCGGTAACGGACTTTGATTTTGAGGCGCAGCTCGCTGGCATGAACCGCGTCTTGGCCCCGCAGGTGCAAACCGTGTTTTTGACGCCCGACAGCCGCTACCAGTTCATCAGCAGCACGCTGGTACGCGAGATTGCCACCCTGCACGGCGATGTGGCCCCGTTTGTCGCGGCGCCAGTGCTTGCGCGCCTGCAGGCCAAGTTGCACAGCGGGACCTGAGGCGGCGCGCATGGCATTGATCATCACCGACGAGTGCATCAACTGCGACGTCTGCGAGCCCGAGTGCCCGAACGAAGCCATCTTCATGGGCCCGGAGATTTACCAAATCCACCCGGACAAATGCACCGAGTGCGTCGGCCATTTTGACGAGCCGCAGTGCGTGCAGGTCTGCCCGGTCGCTTGCATCCCGGTCGATCCGCAGCACACCGAGAGCCGCGAGACGCTCTGGGAAAAATACCGCCGCCTGCAAGCGGCCACGCCCTAAACCACGGGCCTGAGCTACGGCGCTACGGCGCTTTGGCGCTGGCCGCGTTCTTGGGCGGTTTGGGTGGTTTGGGCAGACGTACCGTAAGGATGTCGCTAGAGGCCGACTTTTGGTTTTTGGCGTTTTGCGCTTTGTGCGCATGCGGGGCCTGGGCTTTGTCAGCCGCTTGTTGGGCTGCTTTGGCAGCGGCCTCTTCTTTGGCGGCCTGCGCGGCGGCCAGCTGGGCCTGCGCTTGCAGGCGTTTGGCGGCCGTGGCCTCAGCCGCCAGGCGCGTGTTCTCCATTTTTTCCGCCAACGCGGCCTCTTTGGCGCTGGCTTGCAGGGTTTGCGCACGCTGCTCGGGCGTGCGCGGGTCCTGGGTATCGACGGCCTTGCCACCGGGGCACGGGGTATCGCGGTACTCGTTGCCGCAGCGATACAAGGTTTGCGCTGACACAGCAGCGCAAGAGATCAATGACGCGAGCACAAGCCCGCCAAGTGGCACAAAACGCATGGTTCCTCCCTGATGCAAACAACAAACCGAGCCCGGCGCTCTGCGCCGCCGTGGCTCAGGCGCCTAAGTCGGGGGGCTGCGTGGGCCTGGCCTCTGACTCCTTGGGTTTGGCGAGTTTAGGCCGGGGCGGCGTACTTGTGTGAATTTGCAGCATCGCTTTGTGCGTGTCGCCGGCCATCAGGGCGGGAACGGCGCCCAGCGCCCGGTCAATGCATTGGTCCAGCGCGATGCGGTGGTCCAGGACCGGCTTTTTTAAGACCCAATGCACCACTTCTGCCTTGTCGCCGGGATGGCCTATGCCCAGACGCAGGCGCCAGTAGTCGCCCGTACCCAGCTGGGCGTGGATGTCGCGCAAGCCGTTGTGGCCAGCATGGCTGCCGCCAAATTTGAGCTTGGCCTGGCCGGGTGGCAAATCCAACTCGTCATGGGCGACCAGAATTTGGTCTGGGTTGATTTTGAAAAACCGCGCCAATGCGCCCACCGACTTACCCGACAGGTTCATATAGGTCTGCGGCTGCAGCAGCAAGACGCTTTCGCCCTGAAAACTCGTGCGCGCGACCAGGCCGTAGTAATTGCGCTCCAACTGCAAGGGCGTTTTCCATAGCCGAGCCAGGCCGTCGATAAACCAAAAGCCCGCGTTGTGGCGGGTTGCCTCGTACTCAGGGCCCGGGTTTCCCAGGCCAACCCATAGTTTGATCATGCTCGGACTTTGCTAAAGCGCACTGGCATCGCAGCCGGTGCGCCATGGTAGACCAATGCCGGCGCGTCAGCAAAAAGGCCCGCTTGCGCGGGCCCGTTTTGCCAAGGCGCCAACAGGGCCTTATTTTTTGGTCTTGGCTGCGGCTTTGCCTTTAGCAGGCGCGGCGTCCGCTGCGGGCGCTTCGATCACTTCGGCCACAGGCGTTACCACCGAGACGATCACCGGATTTTCCTTGCCACGGGTCACGGCGGTCACGCCCTTGGGCAAAACCATGTCGTTGACGTGCAGGGAGGTGCCTTTTTTCAGGTTGCTCAGGTCCACATTGATGAACTCGGGCAGGTCTGCCGGCAGGCAGGCCACCTCCAGCTCGTTGACGATGTGGTTGATCAAGCAGGCGTCAAGCTTGACGGCAGGAGAACTTTCTTCGCCGCTAAAGTGCAGTGGCACTTTCATTTGCAGCTTGGTGTTGGCTTCGACACGTTGGAAGTCCACGTGCAAAATCAATTGCTTGAAGGGGTGCATTTGTACATTGCGCAACAGCACTTTGCTTTCGCTGCCATTGAGTTCCATGTCCAAAATAGAGGCGTGGAAAGCTTCTTTTTTGATGGCGTGCCACAGTGCGTTGTGGTCCAGTTCGATGGCTGTAGGCTCGGCCGTACCACCATACACAATACCGGGCGTGCGACCGGTGATGCGGAGACGGCGGCTCGCACCCGTGCCCTGCTTAGCGCGCTCAAAAGCGACAAATTTCATAACTTACTCCTGTAAGAGTCCACCGCGACCAGTGTGACTCCGGTTTCAATATGGTGCGCCTGGCTTGAGGCCGCAGCGCACCGGCTTTTTGTTTGCGTCAGAACAAATTGTTCTGGTCCGAAAACAAACTCATGACCGACTCCCCCTTGGCGATGCGCATAATCGTTTGCGCGATCAGCGGTGCCACGGTGAGTTGGCGAATTTTTTGGCAATTGGCGGCTACTACGCTCAATGGGATGGTGTTGGTAACCACCACCTCGTCCAGCGCGTCGCCGTTGGTGATGCGCTCAATGGCCGGTCCGGAAAAAATCGGGTGCGTGCAGTAGGCATAGACTTTTTTGGCGCCGCGCATCTTGAGCACTTCGGCCGCTTTGACCAAGGTGCCGGCGGTGTCGATCATGTCGTCCATGATGACGCAGTTGCGCCCTTCGATCTCGCCGATCACATGCATGACTTCGCTGACATTGGCCCGGGGGCGGCGTTTGTCGATGATGGCCAGGTCGCAGTTGAGCTGCTTGGCCAGCGCACGGGCGCGCACCACGCCACCCACATCGGGCGAGACCACGATCAGGTCTTCGTAGTTTTTCTGACGCAAATCGCCCAAAAGCACGGGCGAGGCGTAAATATTGTCCACCGGGATGTCAAAAAAGCCCTGGATTTGGTCGGCATGCAAGTCCATGGTCAGCACGCTGGAAACGCCAGCGGCCTGCAGCATATTGGCCACCACTTTGGCCGTAATCGGCACGCGTGTCGAGCGCGGGCGGCGGTCCTGGCGCGCGTAGCCGAAATACGGGATGACGGCGCTGATGCGCTCGGCCGAGGCGCGCTTGAGCGCATCGACCATGATCAAGAGCTCCATCAGGTTCTCATTGGTCGGGGCGCAGGTGCTTTGCAGCACAAAGACGTCGCGCGCACGCACGTTTTGGTTGATTTCGACCGTCACCTCACCGTCGGAGAAGCGGCCCACACTGGCCGCGCCCAGACTGATGCCCAGATTACCCGCAACCTCGGATGCCAACACAGGGTTGGCATTGCCGGTAAAAACCATGAAATCGGGGGTATCGGGGGCCTGCATGGTGCTCAAGGAGGTGAAGTTGGTGTGTGAGGCTGCGCGCAAAAAGGGGCGATTTCAGAGCTTCTTCAGACCGTCTGGCAGTGCCGTTAAAAAAATTTGGCAGGGGAAGAAGGATTCGAACCTTCGCATGCTGGAATCAAAATCCAGTGCCTTAACCAACTTGGCGATTCCCCTACACAGGTCCACAGCCATAGGCTGCCAACCGAAACTTTGTCGCTTTAACACCAACCCTGCAGCGGGTGGGCATCCAAACTGCTGCACGTCTTGAGCGTCATACCGCCGGGGGCGTCATGAACATCCTTGTCATGGGGCAATTGCGCGAACACCGCACTTCCTGAACCGGTCATCCTGGCATTCAATCCTTGGGCGGAGAACCAGTCTATGGATTCACCTACGGCCGGGCAGAGCATCTGGGCAACTGGCTGCAAGTCATTGTGGCCAAAGCCAAAGGGGTCCGCAGCGAAGCCTGAAATTATAGCAAGAGCGGTGTTGCGCGCCAGTAAGGGGTGGGCAAAGACGGCGCGGGTGTCCAAACCGGCCTGGGGTTTGAGCACCGCAAAACGGGCTTTTGGCAGGGTCAGCGGCGTCAAAACTTCGCCTACGCCCTCGACCCAGGCGTGCTGGCCGAGCAGGAAAAAAGGCACGTCAGCGCCCAACTGCAAGCCGATAGCGGCCAATTGGCTGCGGCTCAGGCCGGTTTTCCACAAACGGTTGAGCGCCAGCAGCGTCGAGGCCGCGTCCGAGGAGCCCCCGCCCATGCCGGCCTGGCTGGGCACCGATTTGGCAACGCCGATGTGCACGCCCAGCGTGCAGGCAGTGGCCGCTTGCAAGGCGCGGGCGGCGCGCACGCACAAATCTTCGGCGGGCAGGGCCACGCCCAGATCCTCGCGGCTGATATGCCCGTCGCTGCGCAGGGCAAAGTGCAGCTGGTCGCACCAATCGATCAGCATAAAAGCCGATTGCAGCAAGTGGTAGCCGTCGCTGCGCCGGCCGGTGATGTGCAAA
Source organism: Comamonas sp. lk (assembly GCA_945861345.1). Taxonomy (GTDB): domain Bacteria; phylum Pseudomonadota; class Gammaproteobacteria; order Burkholderiales; family Burkholderiaceae_C; genus Allorhodoferax. Next base: position 15,391 of record CAMATX010000023.1, on the reverse strand, counting down.
AACAGATTGAGCTTGGCCGGGGCCGGGATGTCGTAGAGCGCCTGCATGGCCGGATTATCTGGCTTCGAGCACGATGTCGAGCTGCGTGGCGGGCACGCGCTGCACGCTGCGGGCGCGGATGCGGCCCTGCGCTTTGTCCAAGGTCAACAATTCCCAGCCAGCCGCGCTGACCGCTTGGCCGCGCAGCCAGGCAAACAGCGCAGGCATGGGCAGTGTACTGCCCAAAGTTTGCTGCACCATGGCGTCTAGAGAGGCAAAGCGCTGGGTTTGGCCCGGCATTTGCAGCAGCGCGCCACTGGCGTCCCACTGCATGCGGGCCATGCGGGTGCCCAGGGCGCTGTCCAGCGTCAGGCTGCCGGCCTGGGGGCCGCCTTCCAGAAAGAAGTCGGCGCTGATGCGCTGGGCTGGTTCGCTGGCCACTTGCACAGACAGGCGGCCCTGCCAGACATCGCTGGCCTGCCCGTATTGCTTGGCCGGCGGCGGACTGGCGCAGGCGGCCAATAGCAGCGCCACGAGGGTCAGCGCCGCACGGCGCAGCCAGCCTGGCTGCTGCGCCACCGCCGTCATAGCGATCCGCGCAGCCGCAAGATCGTGGACTTGAGCGTCTCGTTATTGGCGTTCAGATCCAGGCCTTTGCGCCAGGCGGCGCTGGCCTCGTCGCGCTGGTTCATGGCCCACAGCACCTCGCCCAAGTGGGCGGCTATCTCGGCATCGGGTCGGGCGCGGTAAGCCTCTTGCAAAATCCGCAGCGCCAGCGCGAGGTTGCCGCTGCGAAACTCGACCCAGGCCAGGCTGTCCAAAATAAAGGGGTCGTTGGGCGCAAATTCCAGCGCTTTGGAGACCAGGGCGCGCGCCTCCGGCAGGCGAATATTGCGTTCAGCCAGCGAATAGCCCAGCGCGTTGTAGGCGGCGTGGTAATCGGGCTGCTGTTTGATCGCCGCGCGCAGCAAGGACTCCATCTCGTCCAATCGGCCCAGTTTTTCGGCCGACAGGGCTTGCTCGTACATCAGGTCCACGTCCTGCGGGTTGCGCTTGCGCTCCTGGGCGAGCAACTCGTAGGCCTGTTGCTCGCGCTGGTGTTCGCGCAGCAATTGCAACTGTGCATTGAGCTTGATGCGGGCCTCGTCGGGGTCGCTATCGGGTAGCTTGTCCAGGAGCGCCAACGCATCGTCCAGGCTACCAGCCAGTGCCGTGATCATGGCGCGGCGCAACTGCACCCGGGCCGCGTCCTGCGGGCTGCGTATGCGCTCGAGGACGCTTTGTGCCTGGGCAAAATCGCGTTGCTTTTCGGCAATTTGGGACAAGAGCAAATAGGCCTGCACCAAGCCGCGTGGCGTCAACGCCAGCTCCTCATTCAAGGGCGCAGCTACCGCCGGCGCGACCAAAGCGACATAGGCCCAAAGCGAGCGCGCGGCCGACTCCAAAGCCTGGTTTTGAAACTCGATAGAGCCTTGCACCAGCCAGGCGTCGGGGAAATCGGGCTTGTCGCGGGTGAGCCGCTGCACCTGGTCCAAGGCCTGGTCGTAGCGCTGCAAGTCAATCAATTTGCGCACATAGCCCATGCGCACTTGCAATGTCGCCGGTCCGGCGAAATAGGTCTGCAAAAGTTCGGCCATGCCTTCGGCGGGCGGGTCGAGCAAAGTGATGGCCAGCATGGCCACGTCGTCCGAAGCCGGGTTGAGCGCGGCGCCCTTGCGCGCCGCCGCCAAGGCTGCGGCCTTGTTGTTGGCCAGCAAGCGCAAATTGCCGATGGCAGCCCACGCAGCAGGCCCGGTGGCGCGGTTGGCCAACTCGGGCGCGAGGGCTTTTTCCACCAAATCGGCGGCAGCGGCTTTTTCGGTAGCGCGGGTGTAAAAGCGGGTCAAGCCGGTAATTGCGGCGGATTTTTCAGCCGCTGGCACGCGCGCCAGCATTCTTTGTAAAACGGCCAGGCTGTCGGGCAGGCGGTTCAGGCCGATAGCCAGTTGCAGCAGATGGCGGTCCGGGTCGGGCGATTGGGGTTGGGCCTGCTGCCAGGCTTTGGCCGCCCCCATAGCGGCGTTGGCGTCACGCGCAGTCAGCGCCATTTCGATGGCGCGCTCATACAGTTGGGCGTCTCCCGACTCGCGCGCGGCGTGCAGCATCAGCCCATAGGCCGAGCCGTAATCGGTGTTTTGGAAACTCAGCTCGCTGATGAGCAGCTGGTACATCAGCTGGGCATCCAGGGCCGAGCGCTCGGGTGTTTTGGGCGCCAATGGGGATGCAGCCGCAGGCGTTTGCGCGAACGCGGCGGGGGCCAGCGCCAGCAAACAAGCGCCCAGGAAAAATGAGATGCGTGACATGCGGCCATAATAATCCAAGGCCCGCCATACGGGCCTGTGCAGCGAGCAGCCGCCCTTTTCTTTACCGCACCATCCGCATGCCCGAACTACCCGAAGTCGAAGTGACACGCCAAAGCTTTGCCCTGCGCATTGCGGGTGCGCGCATTGAGGCGGTGCGCATGGGCAAGCCCTTGCGCTGGCCGCTGGGCTGCGCGCCAGCGTCTTTGTATGGCCAGCAGGTGCTGGGTGTGCGCCGCCGGGGTAAATACCTGCTGATCGACCTGGAGCGCGGCCTTTTACTGCTGCATTTGGGCATGTCGGGCAGCGTGCGTTTTGAAGCCGGGCTGCCCGCACCGGGCAAACACGACCACTTTGACCTGCAAACCAGCGCCGGCACGCTGCGCTTGCACGACCCGCGCCGCTTTGGCGCCGTGGTGTTTGCCCCCAGCCAAGACAGCCCGCAGGCGCAAAAGCTCTTGGGCCGCCTGGGCGTGGAGCCGCTGGGCGAGGACTTTGCGCCCGAGGCTTTTTACCAAGCGCTGCGCGAGCGCAAGACCGCGATCAAACCCCTGTTGCTGGCCGGCGAGGTGGTGGTCGGTGTGGGCAATATTTACGCCAGCGAGGCCTTGTTCATGGCTGGCATACGCCCGAGCACGCGCGCTGCGCGCATCAGCCGCCCGCGCATCGAGCGTCTGCGCCAGGCTATTCGCACCGTACTGGCGCGCGCGGTGCACATTGGTGGCAGCACGCTCAAGGACTTTTCCAATGCGCAGGGCGAATCGGGCTACTTCCAGCTGGAGGCAGCCGTTTATGGCCGCCAAGGACTGCCCTGCCGGGTCTGCGCCAGCCCCATCCGCAGCATCCGCCAAGGCCAGCGCTCCACCTTTTTCTGCCCGGTATGCCAAAAGCCGTGATCGCGCCCACCGTGGCGCAGGCGGTGGTGGCCTGGCAAAAAGTGCATGGGCGCAACAGCCTGCCTTGGCAAAACACGACCGATCCCTACCGCGTATGGCTCTCCGAAATCATGCTGCAGCAAACCCAGGTGCGCACGGTGCTGGACTACTTTGCCCGCTTTACCGCGCGCTTGCCCACGGTGGCCGATCTGGCCGCCGCCAGCCAGGACGAGGTCATGGGCTTGTGGAGCGGCCTGGGCTACTACAGCCGGGCGCGCAATCTGCACCGCTGCGCCCAAATGGTGGTGGCGCAGCATGGTGGGCAGTTTCCGCGCCAGGCCGACGTGCTGCAAAGCTTGCCAGGCATCGGCCGCTCGACGGCGGCGGCGATTGCCTCTTTGTGCTTTGGCGAGCGCGTGGCGATTTTGGATGCCAACGTCAAGCGCGTACTCACCCGCTTGCTCGCTTTTGAGGGCGACCTGGCGCAAGCCGCCCAGGAGCGCGCCTTGTGGCAAGCCGCGGGTGAGCTGCTGCCCAGCGCGCAAGACGGCGCAAAGGCGATGGCCCGCTACACCCAGGGCATGATGGACTTGGGCGCCACCGTCTGCGCCGCGCGCAATCCGGCGTGCCATGTCTGCCCGCTACAAAACCGCTGCCAGGCGCATGCCCAACAGCGCATGGCCGATTTCCCGGTGCGCAGCCGCAAACTCAAGCGCAGCGCCCAATCGCTGTGGCTGCTGTGGGCGCAAGACGCCAGTGGCGCCGTCTGGCTGCAACGCCGCCCGGCGCCTGGTATTTGGGCCGGTTTGCATTGCCTGCCGGTGTTTGACAGCGCCGCCCAACTGCGCGCCGCCCTGCCCGCGCCGCTAAGTAAAGGCGTAGCAGACGGGCCCGCCTTTGTGCACGTGCTCACCCACAAAGACTTGCATTTGCACCCTTGCCAGTTGTTGCTCAAAACCGGCCAGGCCTTGCCCGACATTGCCGGCAGCTGGGTCGCTGCGGACCAGTGGCCCGCACTGGGCCTGCCCGCGCCCGTGCGCACCTTGCTGGCGCAACAATAAGTTTTAGGCGGCGGGCGTGGGGACCGGTGGGGACAAAGAATCGAGCTCGCGGTGGCGGCGCAGCGTCACCCACTGGGGGGCGAAGTGCGCGGCCAGTTGTTCCACCAAGTACACCGAGCGGTGCTGGCCGCCGGTGCAGCCTATGGCCACGGTCACATAGCTGCGGTGGTCCAGCACCAGGGCATCAAGCCAGGTTTCCAGAAAACCGGCGATGTGCGCCTGCATTTGGGCCACCGCAGGCTGGCCGCGCAAATACGTGGCCACCGGCGCATCGCGCCCGGTGAGCGCGCGCAGCACCGGCTCGTAATGCGGGTTGGGCAGCATGCGCACGTCAAACACATAGTCGGCGTCCGAAGGAATGCCGCGCTTGAAAGCAAAGGACTGGAACACCAGCGTGAGCTGGGCCACCGGCGCGGTGATCAGGCTTTTGACAAAGCTTTGCAGTTGCGACGCGCGGATCATGCTCGAATCAATCACATAGGACTGCGCCCGCATGGCCTCGAGCATGCGCCGCTCCAGCTCAATGGCCTCGACCAGCGCGTGCTGGGCGTCGCCAGGCACGGCGTCAGCCTGCGACAAGGGGTGGCGCCGGCGCGTCTCGGAGTAGCGGCGCACCAAGGTCTCGGTGCTGGCGTCCAAAAACAGGGTTTTGATGGCCATGCCCTGGGCGCGCAAGCGCTCGAGCTGTGCCGGCACCTGCGGAAAGGCCTTGGCGCTGCGCACATCCATAGCGATAGCCACGCGCGCAGCCGTTGCGCCCCCCTGCAGCGCCACAAAATCGAGCAAAAGCTGGGGCGGGAGGTTATCCACACAGTAATAACCGGCGTCCTCCAAAGCGTGCAAGGCCACCGATTTGCCCGAGCCCGACATGCCGGTGATGAGCACCAGCTCCATGGGCGTATCAGCCATGGGCTTGTTCCAGCATTTCGCGGGCATGGGCCAGTGTCGTGGCCGAGGCCACCTGGCCGCCGAGCATGCGGGCGATTTCAGCCTCACGCTCGGTCTGCGCCACCGGGGCGACGCTGCTGCGCGTGGCGCCGTCCTGGAACTGCTTGCGCACCACCCAGTGCTGGTCAGCGCAGGCAGCCACTTGGGGCAAATGGCTGACGGCCAGCACCTGGCGGTCGCGCCCGAGCTGGCGCATCAGGCGGCCCGCGGTGTGCGCGACCGCGCCGCCCACACCGGCGTCTACTTCGTCAAAGATCAGGGTTTGCGCGCCACCACCTTGGCTGGTAGTCACCGCAATGGCCAGCGCGATGCGGGAAAGCTCGCCGCCCGAGGCCACCTTGCCCACTGCGCGCGGCGTACTGCCGGCATGCCCGGCCACTAAAAAAAGCACCTCTTCGAGGCCGCTGGCCTGGGGCTGCGCGTGCGCTTGCAGCTGCACCTGGAACTGGCCGCCCTCCATGCCCAAACCTTGCATGGCCTGGGTGATGGCGCCAGCCAGGAGCGGCGCCGCTTTGTGGCGCGCTTTGGAGACTTTTTTGGCCTCTTGCACAAAGGCGGCGCGCGCCTGCTCGGCCAGGGCCTGCAAATGCGCGCTGTCGGCGGCGGCGTCGAGCTGGGCCAGCTCGGCTTTCCAGGCGGCATGGGTGGCGGCCAATTCTTGGGGCGCGCGCTTGTAGCGGCGCGCCAAAGACACCCACAAAGCCATGCGCTCGTCCAGCGCGGCCAGTTGGGCCGGGTCCAACTCGACGCGGCGCTGGTAGGCGCGCAGGCTATAGACCGCGTCCTCCACCTGCGCGATGGCAGAGGCCAGCACCTCGGCCGGGCCCTGAAATTCATGGTCCAGGTGCACCTGGTTTTGGACTTGCTGCAAAGCACTGTGCAATTGGGTGAGCGCGGGTGCCTCCTCGTCGGCCAAGAGGGCCAGGGCTGACTGGGCCGCGTCCAGCAAAGTCTGGCCGTGCGCCAGGCGGCTGTGGGCGCTGTTGAGGCTGTCCCACTCGTCGATTTGGGGCTGCAGCTTGTCAAGCTCGCCGATTTGCCAGGCCAGGCGCTCGCGCTCGCGCTGCAGTTGGTCTTGGGCGGCAAGCGCTTTGTCATAGGCCTCTTGGGCCTGGCGCAGGTTTTGCCACAAGGCGGCCAGGGTGCTGGTGGAGATACGGGCGTAATCGTCCAGCAGGCGGCGCACCGCGTCGGGGCGGGTCAGGCTTTGCCAAGCGTGCTGGCCGTGGATGTCGAGCACCTGTTCGCCCACATGGCGCAGCTGCTGGGCGGTGGCGGGCAGGCCGTTGATCCAGGCGCGGCTTTTACCGGCTGCGTCCAGGCTGCGGCGCAGCAGCAGGGTATCGCCAGCTTCAAAACCCGCCTCTTGCAGCCAGTCCAACAAGGCGCCGGGGGTGTCAAATTCGGCGCTCACGTCGGTGCGCGGCGCGCCTTCACGGATCAAACCGACATCGGCGCGGGCGCCGGTGGCCAGTTGCAATGCGTCAATCAGAATGGATTTACCCGCGCCGGTCTCGCCGGTGAGCACGGTAAAGCCGCTTTCCAGCTCCAGGTCCAGGGCTGCGACGATGACAAAGTCGCGCAGCACGATGCGTTTGAGGCCCACCTTTTAACTCCCCCCCTCGTTCCAGTGCAGTTTGCGGCGCAGCGTATCAAAGTAGGTCCAGCCCCGGGGGTGTAAAAAGCGCGCTTGGTGCTCCGAGCGGCGCACCACGATGCGGTCGCCGTGCATCAGCGTGGCCAGCGACTGCATATCAAAATTGGCGCTGGCGTCGCGCCCCGAGACGATTTCGATCGCGATCTCCGAGGTGTGCGACAGCACAATCGGCCGGTTGGACAAGGTGTGTGGCGCAATCGGCACCAGCACCCAGCCCGGCGTGGAAGGGTGCAGCATGGGCCCGCCGGCCGAGAGCGCGTAGGCGGTCGAGCCGGTGGGCGTCGCAATAATCAGCCCGTCGGCGCGCTGGCTGGCCACAAAGTGGCCGTCCACCTCGACGCGCAACTCCACCATGCCCGAGGTGGCGCCACGGTTGACCACCACGTCATTGAGCGCCAGCGCTGAGAACACGCATTGCCCGCTGCGCATGACCTGTGCCTGCATGAGGCTGCGGTCGTCCACCTCGTACTCGCCCGCGAGCATGGGCGCCAGGGTCTGGGCGTAGCGCTCCAGCGCAATATCGGTAATAAAACCCAACCGGCCCTGGTTGATACCAATAAGCGGCACCTTAAAGGGCGCCAGACGCCGGCCCACGCCCAGCATGGTGCCGTCACCGCCGACCACCAGGCACAGGCCGCACTGGCGGCCGATGGACTCGATGTCCAGGGCGGTGTAGGCGTTTAGGCCGAGTTTGGCGGCGGTATCGGCCTCGATCACTACTTCGCAGCCCTGGTCCATCAGGAAATGGGCTATCTCGTCGAGCGTAGCGCGCGAGGCGGCAATAGCCGCCGGCGCGTGGCTGGAGAGGTATTTGCCGGTCAGGGCAACCTGGCGGAACTGCGGGTTCAGGCGGGGGTTCATGGGCAAATTACATCACTAAAATGTTTTGATGCTCGATGATCGCTCCAAGTTATTACTCAAAGCGCTGGTTGAACGCTACATTGCTGACGGCCAACCGGTGGGTAGCCGCACTTTGTCTAAGGCATCCGGGCTGGAATTGTCGCCGGCCACCATCCGCAACGTCATGTCGGACCTGGAGGAGCTGGGCCTGATTGTCAGCCCCCACACCTCGGCCGGGCGCATTCCTACGGCGCGCGGCTACCGCCTGTTCGTGGACACCATGCTCACCGTGCAGCCCCAGCAGTTTGGCGCGCACAGCCTGGCGCCCGACCAGCCGCAAAAAGTGATCTCCAATGCGGCCAATTTGCTCTCCAACCTGTCGCAGTTTGTCGGCGTGGTGATGACGCCACGGCGCAGCAGCGCCTTTAGGCACATGGAGTTTTTGCGCCTGTCCGAGCGGCGGGTGCTGGTCATCATCGTCTCGCCCGATGGCGATGTGCAAAACCGCATCCTGTTCACCGAGGCCGATTACACACAGGCGCAACTGGTGGAGGCGGCCAATTTTCTGAACCACCATTACGTAGGCCTGGACATCGATCAGGTGCGCATCCGCTTGCAATCGGAGGTGGAAAGCCTGCGCTCGGAAATTGCCGGGCTGATGGCGGCGGCCGTCAAGGTCAATTCCGAGGCCATGTCGCAAGACCAGGACGAGGTGGTGATTTCTGGCGAGCGCAATTTGCTCAAGCTCAGCGACTTTTCCAGTGACATGGGCAATCTGCGCCGCGCTTTTGAACTGTTTGAGCAAAAAGCGCAAATCATGCGCCTCCTGGACATCGCCGGGCGCGCCGAGGGCGTGCGCATTTACATTGGCGGCGAAAGCCAGGTGGTGCCGTTTGAAGAGCTGTCGGTGGTCAGCGCGCCTTACGAAGTGGACGGCAAAGTGGTCGGCACCTTAGGCGTGATCGGCCCCACCCGCATGGCCTACGACCGCATGATCCAAATCGTGGATATCACGGCCAAGCTGGTGAGCAACGCGCTTAGTCACCAGAAATAAGCCGCGAATCTCATCCATGTGCCCGCTTTATGGCTGCGCCATTTTCAAGTGGGTTGGGCCGGAGTTGCATTCCGTCCCAACCAAAAATTATGCGCTTTAACTTCCTATCAGAAGGTCCAGCGCACTCCGAACTTCAACGTTCGGCCCGGCAGCGGCGCTTTGCCCGGCACGGTTTGCGTGAGCACGGAGCTTGCCGAATACGCTAGCGCGTCGGTGATGTTGTCGAGTTTGACGTACCAGAGCATTTGTGTTGTGCTGGCCTTCATGGTGTACCCCGCTGAGGCATTCCACAAGGTGTAAGAGTCCGTGCTAATTTGTCCCGTGGGAACATCGGTTTGCGCAGCTGAGTGGCTGGCGCCCAGCCTTGCGTTCCATTGACCTTGCGCCCAGACCAAGGTTGCACCTAGGCGCAAAGGGGCAATCCTCGGTAATGCCTCGCCAGTGTCAGTGTTTCGCGCGCGCACAGTGTCACCGCGCATTTCCAGATCCAACGTTTGGGCGCCCTGCAACAGGCGCAAGTTGGCACTAGCCTCCAATCCCGAAAGGCGGGCACGTACCTGGGTGTAAGCATATACATCCATGCCATCCTCCTGGGCATCTGTTGCAATTTGAGTTATGTAGTTGTCAAACTGGTTCAAAAACGCACTGATGGCAAACCGGTTCCCGCCAACTTTCCACTGCGCGCCCACGTCCAGGTTGGTGGAGCGTTCCAGTCGCAAGCGAGCGTCGCCTACCTCATATGCGTTGGTGGCGACATGGGGTCCGTTGGCGAAAAGCTCATAGTCTTTGGGGGCACGTTCGCTATAGGCCAGGTTGGTGGTCAGCTGCCACGCGGGCGTAAGGTTCCAAAGCGCGCCCAGGGCATAGCTACCGGGTTGGAAGCTACGCGTTCCAAGCAAAAACCGGTTCATATCCGGGTTGCCATAGGACTGCACCTCCACCTGCTCCACCCGCGCCCCGCCGCTCAAGCGTCCCCACGAAAACGGCTTCTCCTCATACGCAAATAAGGCAACCTGTCGGGTTTGGCTATAGGGCGCAAATGCCTCCTCACCGGCTGCGGAGAAGTTGGAAGTTCCGGCCTGTAAGCCAATTACCCCATCCAGCCCAGCCCACTGTGCATGCCGAGCCTCCACGCGCAAGTCATGCTCGCTGCTCATGAATACGGTACCGGACATATCGCCTACAAACTCGGTGTGATGGTAGTCACTTTGGCCGAGGTGGACCTTGACACTTTGCAACGGACCGGAGAGGCCATGCAACGCACCATCGATGGCGTAGCGTTGGGACTTCATGTCGATAGTCACCTCGTCTTCGGCCACAGTGCCATAGTTACTAACAAATTGGCTGGCAGACACGCCCAGGTAGCCTCTGGAAAAAAATACGGAGCCACCAACCGCAGCACCACGAGTTTTGCTGGACGAGTTGCAAATGGTTCGGGCCATGGACGGCGCACCGGGCTTGCTGCACGCTAAGTGGACGGGCACAGCGACATCGGCGGTCGTGCGTTGAAACGCATCGGCATGCAATGCAAAACGGTCGCTTCCAGCGTCGAGCATGGCAGCCGCGCTTCGCTCGGTATTGCCACTGGCTATGGCCAAATCAGCCTTTCCACTGGCCCCGCCCTTTGCATCGAACAACGGTTCGCGCGGGATGCGGCTGTCCAGCACATTAACGACACCGCCCACGGCGTTACCGCCGTACAACAGCGCACCCGGACCGCGCAATACCTCTACGCGCTCCACGCTCAAAGGATCAGCGGTAACCGCATGGTCATAGCTCAGGCTGGATACATCGGCGACCGAGCCACCGTTGTTCAGCACCCGCACGCGGTCGCCGTCCAGTCCGCGGATGATCGGGCGGCTGGCGTTTGGCCCGAAGTAAGTACTGGAAACGCCAGGCGTACCGTCCAGCGTTTCGCCCAGCGTGGTTTGCGAGCGAAACAGCAACTCATTGCCGGAATATTGTGCGGCAGGTGCGATCAAATCGGTAGCGCCAAGCGGATTACCTGTGACGGTGACCGGTATCAATGTGGAAGCAGGGGCATTTTGCGCAAAGATCTGGGCAGACGACAGGGTGCCCAGCGCTAGAAGCGCCAATGAAGATTTTTTCATAGTAAGAATTCCGTTGAAACGTGCAAAGCACAACACCGCCTGCGCTGAGAGCGAGGCGGAAATGACTGACTCAGAAAATCAACGGAGAGCGGGAGGGCCGCGGGCGTGAAAAGCCGCTAACCACCGGACCGTGAACAGGCCCGCAAACGCGGCTGGGATGGCCGCAGCAAATTGGGTAGGTAACACCACCGCAGAGATATCGCAGAGGCCATCGAGGTGGTTGCTTTGGTCAAACAGGTGGCACTTAGCATTGCCATTGCCGTCATGATGATCAACAAATAGAAGCTCGACAAGGCTGTCTGGCGCATCTACAACTCGTTGGGCATGGTCATTGGTGAGTAAAGGAGCGTGTGCAATGCGATGGATCAAGCCGATGCTTTGCGCAAGCACCAATGCCAAGGCCAGCACTCCAATATGCCATTTACCCTTTGCCATAAATTTCAACAACACCATGAGGATAGTTTAGTGCTGGTGCTTCATGCCACAAAACTTGCCGATTGCCAGTCCCTTGCAGGCGGCCTGCAGTTGGGCATTGCACACTTCTTCCACCGTACCTGCCTCGCGGCATTTGGCTGCGGCCTCGTGGGCCGTAGCGATTGCACGGTGCCGGGCAATGTCATCCTTGGTTTGTTTATCAGTTACAGCCGCTATCGCAACGGCAACAGTTAGCGCAAGGGTAACTAGCACCAGTAGCGCCTTCTTCATTTGATCGCCTCATTGAGTTTTGCCATGTGCAAATGTATCATCTACAGCCTGCGCATAGATGACCGCTTTACAGCGGCGGATCGGACTGCTTCAAAACGCGTTTTGGGTCGCTTGCGGCCATGGTGGTGGTGGCAGCTATAGGCGCATGAAGCAATAGGCTGCGAAAGGCGCCGCCTTAAGGCAATTTCCCACCCAACCCTTCCCAGCCAGGTTTTACCGCCGCAATATGCCGCGCCTTCACATGCCCATAGCCGCGAATCTCTTCGGGCAGTTTGGCAAAGCGCAGCGCGTCGGGCAGGGTGCTGGGGCTCAAGTGCGTCAGCATGCGTTCCAGCGTCTGCATGTAGTTCTGCACCAGGGCGCGCTCGCCTTGGCGCTCTTCGCTGTAGCCAAAGATGTCTAGCGCCGTGCCGCGCAAGACCTTGAGCGGCGCCAGCAGGCGAAAGCCCAAGCCCATCTTGGGGCCAAAGCGTTGCTTGATGAGGCGGCCTTTCTCATCCTTCTTCGCCAAGAGTGGCGGCGCCAGGTGGTAGTTGACTTGGTAGTCGCCTTCAAACATCGCAGTGATTTTTTCGCGAAACGCAGGGTCGCTGTGCAGACGCGCCACTTCGTATTCGTCTTTGTAGGCCATCAGCTTGAACAGGTAGCGCGCCACGGTGCTGCTTAGCGGAAGCTCTTTGGCATCGGCTTGGGCGCCCAGGGCGCCTTCGGCGCGGCGCACCTTGGCCACGAAGTCGCGATAGCTTTGCGCGTAGGCCGCGTTTTGGTAGCCGGTCAAAAAAGTAGCGCGGTGCTCTACCAGCGCGTCCAGCGAGGTGGGCGCTTGCTTGCGCACCAATTGCACGGTTTGCGCGGGCAGCAAGTTGCGTTGCACCGCCGCCGGGTCGTGCGCGGCCAGACGGCCCCAGCGGAAGGCGGCCTGGTTTTTTTCTACGGCCACGGCGTTGAGCGCCATGGCTTGTAAAAGTGCATCCTGCCCCAGCGGTATCCAGCCCTTTTGCCAAGCGTAGCCCAGCAGCACCGGGTTGGTAAAAATGCTGTCGCCCAGCAATTCGGTGGCGATGGCTTCGGCGTCCACGCAGCCTAGCGATTGCGGCTCTTGCAGTGTGGCGGCAATGGCGGCTATGCAGGCCTCGCCGGGGTTGCTCCAGTTGGCGTTTTGCACAAAAGCGGCGGTGGGTTGGCTGTGGCTATTGAGCACCACGCGGCTGCGCCCGGCGCGCAAGCGCAAGCTGGTTTCTTTGCCAGCGGTGACGATAGGGTCGCAGCCGATCACCAGGTCCGCGCAGGCCATGCCCACGCGGGTGGTGCGTATCGCGTCTTGGCTTTCGCTGATCAGCACATGGCTCCAAGTAGCGCCGCCTTTTTGCGCCATGCCGCCGGCGTCTTGCGTGACGATGCCTTTGCCTTCGATATGCGCCGCCACGCCCAGCAACTGGCCGATGGTGATCACGCCGGTGCCGCCCACGCCTGCAACGACCAGGCCCCAAACGCCGTCATGCGCTTGTTGCAAATCGAACACCGCGGGTTCGGGCAGGCCCGCCGCCGGACCGCTGCTAGCGGACTGCGCAGAACTTTTCTTTTTGCGTAATTTGCCACCTTCCACGGTGACAAAGCTAGGGCAAAAACCTTTCACGCAAGAAATGTCTTTGTTGCACGTGCTTTGGTTGATGCGCCGTTTGCGGCCCAGCTCGGTTTCAAGCGGCTCCACACTCACGCAATTGCTTTGCACGCCGCAGTCGCCGCAGCCTTCGCAGACCAATTCGTTAATCACCACGCGCGTGGCCGGGTCCACCATGGTGCCGCGTTTGCGGCGGCGGCGTTTTTCGGTGGCGCAGGTTTGGTCGTAAATAATGACGGTGGTGCCTTTGATTTCGCGCATCACGCGCTGCACCGCGTCCAGGCTGTCGCGGTGCTCTACCGCGACGCCTTCGGGCAGGCCTTGCACACCATCGTATTTTTGGGGTTCGTCGGTCACCACCACAATGCGCTGCGCACCTTCGGCCCGCATGCTTTGCGCGATCTGGATCACGCTATGGCCCTCGGCGCGCTCGCCGATTTGCTGGCCGCCCGTCATCGCCACTGCGTCGTTGTACAAAATTTTGTAAGTGATATTCACACCCGCCGCAATCGATTGGCGCACCGCCAGCAAGCCGCTATGGAAGTAGGTGCCATCGCCCAGGTTGGCAAAAATATGCGCGTCGTTCACAAACGGTTGCTGCCCCACCCATGGCACGCCTTCGCCGCCCATTTGGGTAAAGCCGGTGGTGGAGCGGTCCATCCACAGCGTCATAAAGTGGCAGCCGATACCGGCCATGGCGCGCGAGCCTTCGGGCACGCGGGTGGAGGTGTTGTGCGGGCAGCCCGAGCAGAACCAGGGCTGGCGCTCGGCCAGCGGCGCGCCCAGGGCCAGCGCTTGCATGGACTTTTCTTTGGCGTCCAAAATTGCCAACTGCACATCCATGCGGGCGCGCACGTCGGCATCTACGCCGAGCGCGGTCAGGCGTTGCGCAATCGCGCGGGCAATCATGGCGGGCGTCAGGTCCGCGTTGGCGCGCAGCAAGCGGTTGGCCGAAGGCTCTGAACCCGACCATTCGCCTCCAATGCCGTAAGGGCTGGCCGCATCATCGGATACGGTGAACTTGCCGACTACGCGCGGGCGCACATCGGCGCGCCAGTGGTAGAGCTCTTCTTTGAGTTGGTATTCAATTACCTGCCGCTTTTCCTCGATCACCAAAATCTCTTGCAAGCCGCTGGCAAACTCGCGTGTCAGTTGCGCCTCTAGCGGCCAGACCACCGCCACTTTATGCAGGCGTATGCCTACGCGGCGGCAGGTGGCATCGTCCAGGCCCAGATCGAGCAAAGCCTGGCGGGTGTCGTTAAACGCCTTACCGCTGGCCATCAGGCCGAAGCGGTCGTTCGGGCCTTCAATCACATTGTGGTTGAGCCGATTCGCGCGCACATAGGCCAGCGCGGCATACCACTTGGTGTCAAAAAGGCGCGCCTCTTGGTCTAGCGCGCCATCGGGCCAGCGTATGTGCACGCCGCCTGCGGGCATTTCAAAATCGGTCGGCATCACAATTTTGACGCGGTGCGGGTCTACATCCACCGCTGCGCTGGACTCGACGATTTCTTGAATCGTTTTCATACCCGCCCAGACACCGGCGTAGCGACTCATGGCAAACGCATGTACGCCCAAATCCAAAATGTCTTGCACGCTGGCCGGGAAAAACACCGGCGTCCCGCAGGCCTTAAAAATATGGTCGCTCTGGTGCGCCGCCGTCGAGCTTTTGGACACGTGGTCGTCTCCGGCCACCGCAATCACGCCGCCCCAGGGTGTAGTGCCGGCCATATTGGCATGCTTGAAGACATCGGAGCAACGGTCCACGCCCGGGCCTTTGCCATACCAGATGCCAAACACGCCGTCGTATTTATTGCTGCCCGGCGGCGCAAAGCCCAGTTGCTGCGTGCCCCACAAAGCGGTGGCAGCCAGCTCTTCATTCACGCCGGGCTGGAAATGCACATGGTGCTCTAGCAAGCGCTTCTTCTCTTTGGCCAGCGATTGGTCGTAACTGCCTAGCGGTGAACCACGGTAGCCGCTGATCAAACCTGCGGTGTTTTTGCCTGCTGCTAGGTCGCGCACGCGTTGCATCATGGGCAAGCGCACCAGGGCGTGGATGCCGCTCATAAAAGCCTGGCCGGTGGTTTGGGTGTATTTGTCGTCCAGCGTGACGGATGCGGCGCGTAGCTGGTCGGGGTGCAGGGGGGCGTTCATGGGGAAGGGCTCCTGGGATGAGTCGGCTGCCTTTTGGGCAGCTTGGC
>CAMATX010000022.1 GCA_945861345.1 Comamonas sp. lk | reverse complement strand
TAGGCTTGAACATTCCCAACGGCGTGCCGCTGGTCTACACGCTGGACGCCCAGCTGCGGCCGACGGGGCACCGCTACCTGGGAGACGCCGGCAGCGTGGCCAAGGCGGCCCAAGCCGTCGCTGCCCAAGGTGGGGCCACGGCCTGATGCACCAGCAAATCTCCGGCCTTTACCCGTCCCCCACGCGGGGGCGGGCGGGCGGGCGCACAATAGGGCTTTGCGCTGGCATCGCTGGCCAATAGACTCCACACGAGGGAACGGACATTTTTATGGGCCAGAAAATGAAAATTGCGGGATGGGTTGCGATCGGCGCCTTGGCCGGTTCGCTGACCACCGTGTCGCTGCAAACTGTTGCGCGCAACACCATGACGCCCTTGCCGCTGGAGGAGTTGCAGCAACTTTCCACCGTTTTTGGCCTGATCAAGAGCGAATACGTAGAGCCGGTGGACGAAAAAAAGCTGATCGCCGACGCCATTACCGGCATGGTCTCCAGCCTGGACCCGCATTCGACCTACTTTGACAAAAAGTCTTTCAAAGAGTTCCGCGAAGGAACCACTGGCAAGTTTGTCGGCGTAGGCATCGAAATAAGCCAGGAAGACGGACTGGTCAAGGTGGTCTCGCCGATCGAGGGCTCGCCAGCGGACCGCGCTGGTCTTAAGCCCAACGACTTGATCACCAAAATTGACGACACCGCCGTCAAAGGTCTGAGCCTGAACGAGGCCGTCAAGCGCATGCGCGGCGAGCCCGCCACCAAGGTGACGCTCACGATTTACCGCAAGGACGAGAACCGGTATTTCCCGGTCACCATCATCCGTGAGGAAATCAAGCAGCAATCGGTGCGCGGCAAGGTGCTTGAGCCCGGCTACGCCTGGATTCGTATCAGCCAGTTTCAAGAGCGCACGGTAGACGATTTCGCCAAGAAGATGGGCGAGCTGTACGCCCAAGACCCCAAAATCAAAGGCCTGGTGCTCGATTTGCGCAACGATCCTGGCGGCCTGCTCAACGCAGCCGTGGCGATTTCGGCGGCCTTTTTGCCCGAGAACGTCACCGTGGTCAGCACCAATGGTCAGACCGAAGAGAGCAAGCAAATTTTGCGCGCCACCGCGCGTGATTACGCCAGCCGCATGGGCCCCGATCCGATCAAGAAACTACCGGCGGGCCTGAAAAACGTGCCCCTGGTCGTTTTGGTCAATGAAGGCTCGGCCTCGGCCAGCGAAATCGTGGCCGGTGCGCTGCAAGACCACAAGCGCGCCACCATCCTGGGCGGCCAGACCTTTGGCAAGGGCTCGGTGCAAACCTTCCGGCCTCTGAGCGGCGATACTGGCCTGAAAATCACCACCTCGCGCTACTACACGCCCAACGGACGCTCCATCCAGGCCAAAGGCATAGTGCCGGACTTCATGGTCGATGACACCGAAGAAGGCAGTCCCTACGCTGCCTTGCGCACCCGCGAGGCCGACTTAGAGAAACACCTGGCCAGCGGCCAAGGCGAAGAGGTCAAAGACCCCGCCCGCGAAAAGGCCCGGGAAGACGCGATGAAGCGCCTGGAAGAGGAATCCCGCAAGCCCGCATCCGAGCGCCGTCCGCCCGAATACGGCTCGGAGAAAGACTTCCAGCTGCAGCAAGCGCTCAAAAAGCTCAAAGGCCAGCCCGTTTTGATTAGCAAAACCCAGGTCGAGCGCAGCGCCGAGAAGAAAGAGGAATGAGGTCGGCGGGTGGCTGAGGCGCACTTGGACGATCAGGACCTGTTGCGCTACTCGCGCCACATCCTTCTCGAGGATATCGGCATCGAAGGCCAGGAGCGCCTGCTAGGCGCCCACGCGCTGGTCATCGGCGCCGGGGGCTTAGGATCACCCGCTGCCATGTACCTGGCTTGCGCGGGTGTCGGGCACATCACGCTGGTCGACAATGACGTGGTGGAGCTGACCAATTTGCAGCGCCAAATCATGCACAGCACCCAAACGCTGGGGCGGCCCAAAGTGGATTCGGCGCGTGAGACTTTGCAGCGGCTCAACCCCTCGGTGCGCGTAAGCGCCCTGCCGTTGCGCGCCGACGCCGCTTTGCTAGCCGACTTAGTGGCCCAAGCGGACGTGGTGCTCGATTGCTGCGACAATTTTCAGACCCGCCAAGCCGTGAACGCCGCCTGTGTGCGTGCGGCCAAACCGCTGGTCAGCGGCGCGGCGATTCAAATGGATGGGCAAATCATGGTCTATGACCCCAGCCACAACGATGCGCCCTGCTATGCCTGCACCTTCGCGCCCGAACAGGCACCCGAAGAGGCACGCTGCGCCACCATGGGTGTTTTCGCGCCTCTGGTGGGCATCATTGGCGCCATGCAGGCGGCCGAGGCGCTCAAGTTGGTGGTGCGAACGGGTAGGTCGTTGAGCGGATATTTGCTGATGCTCGACGCCCGCACCATGGAGTGGACGCGCCTGACCACCCAGCGCCACTCCCATTGCAGCGTGTGCGGTGCGGCCTAAAGCCGCGTTTACTTGGAGGTCAGCGTAAGGCCTGCTGCGCCCGCTGCCAAATAGGCACTGGGGTTACCCCACAGCGCATAGAGGTCCGAGCCGACACCGCTGGATTTGGCCACCCAGGTAGCCGCGTCTGTGCTGAGCAAAATTTGCCCGCCACTGCCAACCAATAGGAACTGGCCGTAGGCAGCGTTCAAGGCATACCAGGTCGTTGCGCTCGCCGGCAGCGTGGTTGGTGCAGCCCAGGTTACGCCGTTATCTTGGCTGACGATGACAGAGCCGCCCGAACCTGCGGCCACCCAAATACTGCCGTAACCGCCCACCGCACGCAAGCTTTGTCCTGCCCCTGCGGGCACCGAGACCGCGCTCCAGTTGAGCCCGTCGGTGCTTGAGAGCATGGTGCCGCCCTGCCCTACGGCAATCCATTTGCCGCTATAGGAGTAAGCAACGCCGTATAAATTGGCCGTCAGCCCGGCAGGCACCACGCCAGCGGTCCAACTGAGGCCGTCGATCGAGTAGAAGATCGCGCCTGCATCCCCTACGGCGACCAGACTGGTGCCGTTAGTGGTTACCGCATTGAGGCCCGATGTGACCACTGTGGTGGCCGCCTTCCAGGTGCTCAAATCGGCGCTGTAATAGATATTGTTGGCGCTGCCATTGCGACCCAAAACCATATAGTTGCCGTTGAAATACGTGCTGGCGGTGTAGTTCATTTGCGGCACACCGCTCAGCGGCGCCGACCAGGTGTACGCATCGGCACTGGAATACATGCGCGAACCATCGCCCACGGCCAGGTAATACTGGTTGCCATCGGTGCTCAGACCCAGGCTTAAGCTGCGAATCGTGCCTTTATCGGAGGTCGGCGTATTGGCCACCCAGGTGCCACCGGCCGGGCGTGGCACCACAGCGACGGAGGGCGATTGTGGCCCGCCAGGACCGCCATTGATGCGGCCATCGATAGCAAAGGAATAGGCTACGCCATTGGCCAAGCCGGTCAGCACATAGGGCGAGGTCACATTGGTCATCCAGGCATGCAAGCCGGGCGGTGATTTCAAATTGATGGGCTCGGCCGTGGCTGCATACATCAGCCAATAATCGACACCGGGCACCGCATTCCAGGTGATGGTGACCTGTCCGTTACCAGGCGCGACGGTGATACCACCCACAGGGGCAGGCGCAGAGCTTCCGCTGCCACCGCATGCACAGACCCACAAAACAACAAACAAAGCGGCAATTTTCAGGCGAAGCGAAGTCAAGGACATGGGTTTTTGGTTTTCAATTGGTGCATCGCCGATTATGCAGTAGCCGGCCTGCCGGCTCGGGCGGCCTGTGCCTTGCCTGTGTAAGGCCCCGGCACTACGGCTTAGGCGCCCACGATCCACCCTTCCAAAGGGTCCACCTGCGCGGGCAGGCCCCAGCCCGCCTGGCGCTGCGCCCACGCCGCTTGCACCAGGCAGAGCACGGCGTCCAGGGCGTCGCCACTGGCATCGTGGACCAGCGCCTCGCGCTGGGCATGGCTGAGCTTGAGGGCCAAGCCCCAGCGGGTTTGGCCCAGCTCCAAGGCATTGACCAGGTCTTTGCGCGCGATCAACCGCGCGCTGTCTTGTTTGGCTTTGTCGTCACTCTTGTAACTTTGGTTGCCCAAGACCTCTCGCGCCAGCATGCCGGGGTAGGCCTCCAGTGCCACGCGCGCAGCGCCCGTCTGCGCAGCCTGTAGGCCGGGAAAGTGCGCGTCCAGGGCCAACAACAGGGGTACACCGGCGTGCATCATGTAGGCCACCGGCGGGTTCACCCATTTCATCGAGGGGCTCGAGCGCGCCGGGATGTCGGTGGCGCGGTGGGCAAACTTGGAGCCGGCGGGCCGACTATCGCAAAAAGCCGCAAATGCATCCCGGATCTGGGGGCGCGACAGGGCGCAGTAATGCGACATACAGGCCAGCCAGTCTTGGGGCCAACCCAGCGCCAGAACCAAGTCGCGCGGCAGGCCAAAGGGCAGGTCAAAGCCACCCACCCAGGCGGGCTCTTGGGCCAAGGCCTGTGAAAAGCCGTCTAGGCCTGCAAAGCGCTCCAAACGTTCTAGGCGCAGGCGCGCGCCATCGCTGTGGCCCCAGGCCAGGACAATGTTTTTGCGGGAATTGGGGCTGCTGGAAAAATCGCAACCGAGCAGTTGCACCATCGCAGTGCCCAGGTCTGCGCCGGCCTTAGGCCCGGCCGATGATGGAAGCGGTCGCCATCAGCTCTTCGAGCAGGGCCAGCGAGACATCACCCGAGACGCTATAGGGATCAAACTCGGGCGTTTCGGAATACTTGAGCAAGATACTGGCATTGAGCTTGGACATATTGACCTGGCCCATGGTCCAACCGCTAAAGCGCCGCTCGCGGATTTCCTCATACAAAAGCAGCACCACATCGTTGTGGCGTGGATCGCGCTGGATGTGGCTGTACAGCGCATTGACCGCATTACGCCCGCCTTCGATAGCCTGCAAAAAAATACCACCGCCATAGCAAAGAATGCCGGTAATACCCTGGCCGGGATTACCTTGGCGGGACTGGGCCAAGATTTCTTCAATCGGAGCGGTCGCCGGGTTGACGGCACGGCTGGCATAGAGCAAACGGACCAGCATGGTTCAGCCTTTCTTGGGAATGAGGGACAAAAACTCGCGGCGCAAATTGGGGTCTTTCAGGAAGACGCCGCGCATCACCGAATTGATCATTTTGCTGTCCATGTCTTTGACGCCGCGCCAGGACATGCAGTAGTGGCTGGCCTCCATCACGATGGCCAGACCATCGGGCTGGGTTTTTTCCTGGATCAGGTCGGCCAGTTGGACGACTGCCTCTTCTTGGATTTGCGGGCGACCCATGACCCATTCGGCCAGGCGGGCGTATTTGCTCAGGCCGATCACATTGGTGTGCTCATTGGGGAGCACGCCGATCCAGATACTGCCAATCACCGGACAAAAATGGTGGCTACAGGCGCTGCGCACCGTAATCGGACCGACGATCATCAGCTCGTTGAGGTGCTCGGCGTTGGGGAACTCGGTAATGGGCGGGGCCGCCACGTAACGGCCACGGAACACCTCATTGAGGTACATCTTGGCGACCCGACGTGCCGTGTTAGCGGTGTTGTGGTCGTTATCGGTGTCAATCACCAGGCTGTCGAGCACGCCGCGCATTTTGACTTCCACCTCGTCGAGCAAGGCCGCCAACTCGCCCGGCTCAATGAAGTCAGCGATATTGTCATTGGCGTTAAAACGCTTGCGTGCGGCAGCGATACGCTCTCGAATTTTGACGGAAACCGGGGTTCCAACGTCCTCGTCTGATGGTTGCATAGCGGGGTTTATGGTGGCTAACAAACCATGTTACCAGCGTTTACCCCGTGGGTTGGTTTGTCTCCCAGCGGCCTGGCAGGGCACAAGGGCATTGGGTCCGCACCGAAAGCCAGGGGTGTTAATAGCGCCGCCCAATGACAAAAACACCCAGCCGCATAAGGGCCAAGGCAGCCAAGTCCAGCGCGCGTTGCCAGGCGCTTCGCGCCAGGTAGCGCGTCGCTTGCACTTGCAAGGACTGGCGCTGCAGCGCAGCCATTAAGCGTTCGCGCAGGGTCTGCGCGAAATGCGCATCGCGCACCACCACATTGGCCTCGCGCGCCAGCAACAAGCTCAGTGGATCGAGGTTGGAGGACCCTACCGTGGCCCACAGGCCGTCGATCACCGCTACCTTGGCATGCAAAAAACCACTCTGGTATTCATGGATTTGCACGCCTGCGGCCAGCAAGCTGCCGTACACAGCGCGCGCGCCATGGAACTGCATGAAATACTCGTAGCGACCTTGCAGTAACACGATCACCCGCACGCCCCGGCGTGCCGCATGTTCTAAAGCGCTGCGCAGTTTGCGTCCGGGCATGAAATAGGCATTGGCAATCAATACCTCGTGGCGCGCCTGTCCGATAGCTTGGCGATAAGCGCGCTCGATACGGCTGCGGTTGCGCAAGTTGTCGCGCAGCACCAGCGCGGCAGCCACATTAGCCGGCGGCTCTTGCACCAGCGGCAGCGCTGCCGGGGCGGTGGCGGGCGCCAGGGCCGATCGCCAATGGCGCCGCGCCGCCGTCCACTGGCGCGTCTCCAGTTGCAAAGCAAACTCCAGTCGCATCCAAAAGCGCTGCATCAAGGCCTGTGCGTCATGCACCAAGGGACCATGCACCTGGACCGCGAAGTCCAAGCGGGGTGACTCCAGGTGCCCATAGTGCGGATCGGAAAAATCATCAATGACATTGATGCCGCCGCAAAAGGCCACACGGCCGTCCACGACACACAATTTGCGGTGCAAGCGGCGCCAGCGCACCGGAAAAAAAACATCAAAGTAACCCAACGGAGAAAACCGATGCCACTGCACCCCGGCCGCACTGAGGCGGCTAAGCCACTGCATGGGAGGCGCTGGCGTGCCAATCCCGTCCACCACCACATACACCGCCACGCCCCGCAGAGCGGCGCGCTCTAGGGCCAGGGCCAGCGCCTCCCCCTGGCGGTCAAAAGCATAGATATAGGTTTCCAGGCGCACTTCGGTGTGGCTGCGGTCAATGGCATGCACCACGGCGGCAAACAATTCATCGGCGCCCTGCAGCAAATGCAGTCGGTGGCGGGGGCGCAAATGCACGGCATTCATACCGCAGGCACAGGCATAAAGTCAAACTCGGCGACCAGGGGCAAATGGTCTGACATACGCACCCAGGGCCCACCGCGCGGCACATGCTGGCGCAAACACACCAGGCCCCGCGTGTAGATGTGGTCCAGCGCCAGCAAGGGCAGCGCCGACGGAAAGGTGGGCAAGCTGTGCTGCGCTGGCGGTGCCAGCCCGACGCGGGCCAGCACCTGGCGCACCGAGGAGCCCCATTCATTGAAGTCACCGGCCACGATCAGCGCCTGGCCTGCGGGCACCTCGCGCTCGATAAAGGCACACACTTGCTGCAATTGGCGCAGCCGTCCTGCGCGCAGCAAGCCCAGATGCAAGACCAGCACGTGCACTGCTTGCCCGCGCACCTCCAGGGTACTGTGTAAGAGGCCACGTTGCTCGAAGCGGTGGTCCGAAATGTCCTCGTGCTGGTGGTGCAAGACAGGCCAACGCGAGAGCAGCGCGTTGCCGTGCTCGCCGTGGCGCGTGAATGCATTGCTGCGGTAAACGGCGGCATAGCCCTGGGGCGCTAAAAAATCGGCGTGGCCTTGGGTCGGCCACTGGGTAAAAAACTGCGCTTCTCGGTGGTTGAGCTTGCGCACCTCCTGCAGGCACACCAGGTCGGCATTCAAGCGGGCAATAGCGCTGCGCAGATTGTGGATTTCCAGCCTGCGCGCTGGTCCCAGGCCGCGCACACCCTTGTGGATGTTGTAACTGACCACGCGCAAAGCTTTAACCATAGGCCTATTGTGCACCGCTAGCCCCGCCGCTCCGGGGCCGCGACCCTCGCTACACTTGGCCTTGACCTATGTACGTTCTGGTATTTTTCACCGTCCTGGCCTTCTCCCTGCAAATGCGCAACTCCCTGGAGCAGCGCCGCCGGGTGCTGCTGCTCGGACATTTTTTGCGCCGCTACCAGATCGAGACGCTGATGCAAAACCTGGTCGATGGTTATTTGCGGGCACTGGGCGAGAGCGACGCCCAGCGCCGGGCCGCCATTTGGACGGTGCTGGACCAGACCGAAACCCAGCTGCTGGGGCAGGTACAAAACCTGATCGCTGACATGGGCGAAGCTGACCCGCGCCAATGGCAGGCCAGCACCCTGCCACTGGGCCTGCCGCTGGCCACGCACTGGGCGCCGGCCTTGACCTTTGACTTACGCAAATTACTCCGCGTGCACGCCGATGGTATGGCCGCCGCCATGACCAATAGCGAAGACCTGTCTCAGCGCGACCGGGCCTACCGCCTGTGTGCCGAGCTCTTGCTTTTGCAACACAGTTGCCATTGGTATTGCAAGTCGCGCTGGGTGGCCTCGGCACGCATGCTGGCACGGCATAAAACGCAATATGTCCAGCTGCTGCAAGCGGTATCGCCCGCCACACGCAAATCCTACGCCGGCCTGACCGGCGTCTGAATGACGCTGGCCATGGCTGAGCTTAGGCCTTGGCCGCGTCCAGGTTGCGCAACCGGATATGCAGTTCGCGTAACTGCTTTTCGTCCACCGGGCTGGGGGCCTGGGTGAGCAAGCACTGGGCGCGCTGGGTTTTGGGGAAGGCAATCACGTCACGGATGGACTCGGCGCCTGTCATCAAGGTGATGATGCGGTCCAGGCCAAAAGCCAAGCCGCCGTGCGGAGGTGCGCCGTACTGCAGGGCATCGAGCAAAAAGCCGAATTTGAGCTGCGCTTCTTCGGGCGTTATTTTCAGCGCATCAACCAATTTTTGCTGCACATCGGCGCGGTGGATACGCACCGAGCCGCCGCCCATTTCCCAGCCGTTCAAGACCATGTCATAGCCCTTGGAAATGCACTTCTCGGGGGCGGTGACCATCCAGTCCTCGTGGCCGTCTTTGGGGGCGGTAAAGGGGTGGTGGGTGGCGGTGTAGCGCTGGGCTTCCTCGTCGAACTCGAACATCGGGAAGTCCACTACCCACAGCGGCGCCCAGCCTTTTTCGAATAAACCGTTGTTTTTGCCAAATTCGCTGTGGCCAATTTTGATGCGCAGCGCGCCAATCGCGTCGTTCACCACCTTGGCCTTATCCGCGCCAAAGAAAATCAGATCGCCGTCTTGCGCGCCTGTGCGCTGGAGCAACTCGGCAATCGCGGCGTCATGGATGTTTTTGACGATGGGGCTTTGCAAGCCATCGCGCCCCTTGGCCAGCTCGTTGACCTTGATGTAGGCCAGGCCTTTGGCACCGTAAATTTTCACAAACTCGGTGTAGGCGTCGATCTCGCCACGGCTCAAGCCACCGCTTTCGCGCGCGCCACCGGGAATGCGCAAGGCCACCACACGGCCGCCCTTCATGGTCGCGGCGCCCGAGAAGACCTTGAAGTCCACGTCCTTCATCACGTCGGTCATTTCGGTAAATTGCAGCTTGACGCGCAAATCGGGCTTGTCCGAACCGTAGATGTGCATAGCGTCGGCATAGCTCATGACCGGGAAGACGCCCAGGTCCACGCCAATGGTGTTTTGGAACACCGTGCAAATCATGCCCTGGAACATGTCGCGGATTTCTTCCTCGCCCAAAAACGAGGTTTCGATATCAATCTGGGTGAACTCCGGCTGACGGTCAGCGCGCAGGTCCTCGTCGCGAAAGCACTTGGTGATTTGGTAGTAGCGGTCAAAGCCGGCCACCATCAGCAACTGCTTGAACAACTGGGGCGACTGCGGCAGCGCAAAAAACTGGCCGTCATGCACCCGGCTGGGCACCAGGTAGTCGCGCGCGCCTTCGGGCGTGCTCTTGGTGAGCATGGGCGTTTCGATGTCGACAAAGCCGTTGGCGTCCAAAAACTTGCGCACGTCCATGGACACGCGGTAGCGCAGCATCAGGTTGTTTTGCATGTAGGGGCGGCGCAAATCGAGGACGCGGTGCGTCAGGCGCGTGGTTTCCGACAGGTTGTCCTCGTCGATCTGAAAGGGCGGCGTCACCGAGGGGTTGAGCACCGTCAGGGCATGGCACAAGACTTCGATCTTGCCGCTTTGGAGGTTGTCGTTGACCGTGCCCTCGGGGCGCGCGCGCACCAAGCCCTGGACTTGGATGCAAAACTCATTGCGCAGGTCTTCGGCGATGGCAAACATCTCGGCGCGGTCCGGGTCGCAAACCACTTGCACATAGCCTTCGCGGTCGCGCAGGTCGACAAAAATCACGCCGCCATGGTCGCGGCGGCGGTTCACCCAGCCGCACAAGGAGACGGTTTGGCCCAACAGGGCTTCGGTCACAAGACCACAATAATGCGTGCGCATAGCCATAAGGTGCTTTCCCTGCCTCGATGGGCAGCCAG
Organism: Comamonas sp. lk; assembly: GCA_945861345.1. Taxonomy (GTDB): domain Bacteria; phylum Pseudomonadota; class Gammaproteobacteria; order Burkholderiales; family Burkholderiaceae_C; genus Allorhodoferax. Next base: position 23,159 of record CAMATX010000022.1, on the reverse strand, counting down.
GTTTTAATGTGGGGAGGTCGGTGGGTTGGCGTCGGCGTGTACCGTCGGCGAAACCGCGCCCATCGAGATAACGTAGGTGAGCGCCTCGTCAACGCTCATTGCTAATTCGATCACGTCGGCGCGCGGCAGCAACAAAAAATAGCCGCCGGTGGGGTTAGGCGTGGTGGGCACATAGACGCTGATCAGGTCACCGGGCAGGTGCGCGGCAACCTCGCCATCGGGAACGCCGGTCTGAAAAGCAATCGTCCAACACCCGGGGCGCGGAAACTGCACCAAAACAGCGGTACGAAAGGCATTTCCATTGCTGGAAAACAGCGTGTCGGATACTTTTTTGACGCTGTTGTAAATCGACTTGACCACCGGAATATGGGTGAACATCCGGTCCCACTGCTTAAGCCACCAGCGCCCGGCCACGTTGGAGACCAGCGCGCCGGTCAACAGCATGAAGCCCAAAACCAGCACCACGCCCAAGCCTGGTATGTGGGACAGTTTGTCTAAAGACTGCCCAAACTGGTCAGAACTGACCGCCGACAAGGCCATGAGCAAACGCGCAAACAGACCGTCCAGCACATTCATCATCCACAGCAAAACCCAGATGGTGATCGCCAGGGGCAACCAGACCATCAATCCGGTCAGCAGGTATTTTTTGATCGGCACGGTACTGTCTCGCGGTGGTGTGATAGGGGGTTGCCGTTTCAGGTCGACGCCGCAGGCGCAGCACTCGAGGTGGCAGTCGTAGAGGGAGCGGCCGCCGCTACCGGCGTGGGGGTGGTCGCGATAGCGGAGGTCGCGCTGCTTGCGGCATCGGCGCCAGACGATGCGACGGGCGGTGTATCGGTGGCGGCCTTTTCACCCGATGCTTCTGCTTTACCGCCGCGAAAATCCGTGACATACCAACCCGTGCCTTTGAGCTGGAAACCCGCTGCCGTTAGCTGCTTTTGAAACGCGGCCTGTCCGCAGGACGGGCAGTCACTGAGCGGATCGTCCGCGATTTTTTGCAAAACGTCCTTGGCAAATCCGCAGGAATCGCACTTATAGGCGTAGATGGGCATAGCGAGGGGCCTTTAGCGGTCAGGTGGCAAAGCCTTTCATTATAGTTTGGGCTAGTGCCAGAGCCGTAGTTGCCCCAGGGCGGTGGTCAGCACCACCCCCATCAGAAAACCGGCGACCGCCCACAGAGCGCCTTGGAGCAGGCGGTGGGTTTTTTGCTGCTGGGCCAGCAGACGCAGCAAGGCGGCTTGCTGAGCGGCGTCCTGGCTGGGGCGCTGCAGGTAGCTTTGCAGCAAAACAGGCAGCTGAGGCAGGATCTTGGCGTACTGCGGCGCCTGCAGCTTGAGCTCGGCCCACAACTTGCGCGGCCCGAGCTGCTCGGACATCCAGCGCTCCAAAAAAGGCTTGGCGGTGGCCCACAAGTCCAAATCGGGGTCGAGCTGGCGGCCCAGGCCCTCGATATTGAGCAGGGTTTTTTGCAACAAAACCAGTTGCGGCTGGATTTCGACATGAAATCGGCGCGAGGTCTGGAACAGGCGCAGAAGCACCATGCCCAAAGAAATTTCTTTAAGTGGTCGGTCAAAGTAGGGCTCGCAGACGGCGCGCACGGCCGCCTCCAGCTCATCGACCCGCGTGGCGGCCGGCACCCAGCCCGAGGCAATGTGCAGTTCGGCCACGCGCTTGTAGTCGCGCCGGAAAAAAGCTACAAAGTTTTGCGCGAGGTATTCCTTGTCCACCTCGGTGAGCGAGCCCACGATGCCAAAGTCCAGCGAAATGTAGCGCCCCAGCGTCAGGGGCGCCAGGCTGACCTGGATATTGCCGGGGTGCATATCGGCGTGGAAAAAGCCGTCGCGAAACACTTGGGTGAAAAACAGCGTCACCCCGTCGCGCGCCAGTTTGCTGATATCCACGCCCGCCGCGCGCAGGGTCTCGACCTGGCTGATTGGCACGCCGTGCATGCGCTCCATCACCAGCACCTCGGTGGTGCACAAGTCCCAGTACATCTCCGGAATCATGACCAGGCCCAGACCCTCCATATTGCGCCGCAATTGGGCGGCGCTGGAGGCCTCGCGGATCAGGTCCAGCTCGTCGTGCAGGTATTTGTCAAACTCGGCGACCACTTCGCGAGGCTTGAGGCGCCGTCCGTCATCGGACCAGCCTTCAATCAACCCGGCCATCCAGCGCATCAGGCCCAGATCCTGGTCGATAGCGCCCAACATGCCCGGGCGCAAAACCTTGATCGCCACCTCGCGCTCCTGGCCATGGCGGTCGCGCATCAGGCCAAAGTGCACCTGCGCAATCGAGGCACTGGCCACCGGCACGCGCTCAAACTGCACAAACAACTCGGAAATCGGTTTGCCCAAGGATTTTTCAATGGCCGCAACTGCCAGGTCTGAGTCAAACGGCGGTACCTGGTCTTGCAGCTTGGCCAGCTCGTCGGCAATATCCACCGGCAACAGGTCGCGCCGGGTGGAGATGACTTGGCCCAGTTTCACAAAAATCGGACCCAGATGCTCCAAGGCCATGCGCAGGCGCGCGCCACGCTCTTGCTGCGCCATGGAGCCTGCGGGCAAGAGCCATTTCAACAGTCCCAGCGCGCGGCCAGAGGGCAGACTCTCCAACAGCAGGGTGTGCAGCCCGTAACGAAACACCACATAGGCGATGAACAGCCCGCGCGAAAGGCGGCTCATGCCTGGCTTTCCGGGGCGCTGGCCGTTGCGGCAAAGGGTGCGCGGCCGGGCACGAAACGGCGCAGGGCTTGCGCCATCTGGCGACCGATGTCGCACAGCCCGTGCGCGGGCACGTCGCCCACGATACGCGCCAGATCGGCCTCCATATCCCAGCGCACATGGTCAATCAGCCAGTTGATGTCGGCGGCCAGTTGCACGTCGCCCTGCACCTGCACCTCGGGCTTGGCGCCTTCGAGCAGCGGGGCCACAAGCTCCCAGGGCGTCGCCGCAGACAAGGTCAAAGACAAGTCGGTAGTGTCTGTCGCACGCTCCAACTGCAAAAGTCCAGCGGGGCTGATACGCACCTGGAAATGAAAGTCCCGCCACTGCACCCGCACCACGCGGCCCTGCTGGCGCGCCAAGCGCTCCATGGCCAAGGGCTCTTGCATCAGCACATGGTTGAGCAGCAAAACCAGGCGGCCCTGCGCCTCGGAAACAGCCCAATCGGGCGGTGTAAGCGTGGGCGGCAAGCGCGCAAACAGGCTTTGCGCAAAAGAAAAAAGAGACGATGTGGCCATAGGCGCTGATTATTCCCCATTCGCCATGGCCCCGTTCTGGCGCCCGCACCACGCCCTTTTAAAGGCGCGCAGCCCTTTATTGCAAAGCCTGGACGCCGGCGACCAGCCAGCCGCCACCGGTCTTGGGTTTGGTCATATTCCACACTTCGCGGAAAGGACTGGGGCTGGCCGCAGGCTCTTCGCGGATCATGCCGGTGAACTCTACGCTGGCCATGTATTCCTCTGCCAGTTCTTCGATGCCCAGCAAATGCGCCTCAATGGCCAGCACCTCGGTATGGTTGGGCTGGGTGCCCGTGTGCGCTTCGCGGTCACTGAGCTGGGTGCGGATTTCGGCCAGCATGCTGTCGGTCATCATGGCGCGCAGGCTACTGATGTCCGATTTGTCCCAGGCGGCCTGCAGCGTGATGAAGTTGGCCTTGGCTGCACGCAGGAAGCCCTCGGTATCAAAACCGGCAGGCACGCCCCAGGCTTGCGAGCCCGCTAGCGCCGACCCAATCATGGAGCCGCCGTTCGCTGTCGCCGCTTGAAACGGCGCGCCCTGCTGCTCCCAAGGGCGGGCGGACGCGTCATTGCCCACGTTTTCGGGGCGGTAGGCAGTGCGCTGCTGTGTATTCATCGAGTCGCCGGCATAGGCAAAGCCCCCACCCTGAGGGGCGCGGCTGCGCATGAAATAACGAAACACCATGAAGGCCAGCAAAAGGCCACCGACGATGAGCAATATCTGGCCCATGCCTTCGCCCATGCCCATGGAATGCGCCAGCCACGCCAAGCCCAGGCCTGCGGCCAGGCCGCCAAGCATGGCGCCCCACGGACGGCTGGGGGCCGCTGCGGGTGCCGGTTTGGCTGCTGCGTTGCCCACGCCTTGCGAGGGCGCAGAAGGCGCGCTGTCACGCTGCGTGACATTGCCCGATTGACGCCCCATCGATTTGCCGCCGCCCAGCCGTGCGGCCTCGGCCTGCAAGCTCCATAACAAAACAAAAGCCGCTAAGAAAGCAGTCCACCATTTCATATCAAATCCTTCAAAACTAGAAAAAGCCGTTCACCCTGGCTGGGCAAGCGCGCCGCAGCGTTTGATCGCTGCATCAGCACTTGATTCCCACATGCAATGCCGCGATGCCACCGGTCAGGTTGTGGTAATCCACATGGCCAAAACCACCGGCCTGCATCATCGCCTTGAGAGTGTCTTGGTCTGGATGCATGCGGATGGACTCGGCCAGGTAACGGTAGCTGGCGTCATCACCGGCCACTAGCTTACCCAAGACGGGTAAAACCTTAAACGAATACCAGTCATAGGCCTTTTCTAAAGGCGGGGCTATTTTGGAGAACTCCAGCACCAAAAGCTTGCCGCCGGGGCGCAGCACACGGCACATCTCGGACAGGGCCTGGTCTTTATGGGTCATATTGCGCAGGCCAAAGGCGACGCTAACCAGGTCAAAGTAGTTGCCCGCAAAAGGCAGGTGCTCGGCGTCGCAGACCACGGTGGGCAGCACCACGCCGGCGTCGAGCAGGCGGTCGCGTCCGGTGCTGAGCATGGCGTGGTTGATGTCGGTATGCACCACCTGCCCGCTTTTGCCCACTTTTTTGGAGAAAGCCAGCGCCAAATCACCGGTGCCGCCGGCGATATCCAGCGCCTTGTCGCCCTCTTTCAGGTTGGCCACCATCACGGTGTAAGCCTTCCACATTCGGTGCAGACCCCCTGACATCAGGTCATTCATCAGGTCGTATTTGGGCGCGACCGAGTCAAACACGCCGCGCACATGGCGGGCTTTTTCGGCCTCGTCGACCGACTGGAATCCAAAATGGGTATGGGCCATGGGCGCTGCTCCGGAGAAATCTAATGGCTGGCGCAGCCGTGGCCTGCAGCGGCGGGCATGGGCGCGTCGCGGTCGCGTCCGCCGTCCAGCAAACGTTTTTCGTAGTCCTGCCACAGGCGCGCTTGCTCGGCACCCAAAAAATACAGGTAATCCCAGGAAAAAATGCCGGTGTCATGTCCGTCCGAAAAGCGCGGCTGCACAGCGTAATTGCCCACCGGATCGAGCGCGTCGATATCGACCAGGCGCTTGCCCGATTGCAAAACCTCTTGGCCTGCGCCATGGCCCTGCACCTCGGCCGAGGGCGAATACACGCGCATCAGCTCAAAGGGAATTCGAAAGTCAGACCCGTCCGAAAAGCTGATTTGCAGCATGCGCGACTGGCTGTGCAGCGTCAGCTCCTGGGGGGTGGGAGAGTTTTTGCGCAAGCCGGCCATAAGAGTCCAAGAAAGTGGGGCTAATGTAAAGCTTAAACCAGCACCCGCTCGATGCCGCCGGCGTTGGCCTTTTGCACATAGGCGGGGAGCCATTGCTCGCCCAGAATGAGGCGCGCCATCTCGACCACGATGTAGTCGGCCTCGAGCAGGCCGTTGTTCAGGTCGTTGCCGTAACGGCTAAGGCCTTGCAGGCAGCTGGGGCAGCTGGTCAATATTTTGGTGGCCGCGCCGGCATTGGCGGGCGCCAGCGCAGCCAGCGCGTCGGCGTCCTGGCGCAGTTGCTCTTCTTTGCGGAAACGGATTTGGGTAGAGATATCGGGCCGGGTGACCCCCAGGGTGCCCGACTCGCCGCAGCAGCGCGCGCTTTGCAGCACCGCATCACCCACCAGCGCCTTGACCGTCTTGAGCGGGGCCTGCAGCTTCATGGGGCTGTGGCAGGGGTCATGGTAGAGGTAGCCTTGACCACCATTGGCCAAGGTAATGCCTTTTTCCAGCAGGTATTCGTGGATGTCGATGATGCGGCAGCCGGGGAAGATCTTGTCAAACTCATAGCCTTGCAACTGGTCGTAACAGGTCCCGCAGCTCACCACCACGGTCTTGATGTCCAGATAGTTCAGCGTATTGGCTACCCGGTGGAATAGCACGCGGTTGTCGGTAATGATTTTTTCGGCTTTATCGGCCTGGCCGCTGCCGCGCTGCGGGTAGCCGCAGCACAAATAGCCTGGCGGCAACACGGTTTGCACGCCCGCATGCCAGAGCATGGCCTGGGTGGCCAGCCCCACCTGGCTAAACAGGCGCTCGGAACCGCAGCCAGGGAAATAAAACACGGCCTCGGTCTCGGCCGTCGTGGCCTGCGGGTCGCGGATGATGGGCACGTAATCCGCGTCTTCGATATCGAGCAAAGCGCGCGCAGTGCGCTTGGGCAAACCGCCGGGCATCTTTTTGTTGATGAAGTGAATCACCTGCTCTTTGATAGGCGCAGCGCCCACCGTGGACGGCGGCTTGGCGGTTTGGCGGTTTGCGAGCACACGCAGCACATCGTTGGCCATACGCTGCACTTTAAAGCCCACCCCAACCATCATGCTGCGCATGAACTTAATGCTTTGCGGGTTGGTGGCATTCAAAAACATCATGGCCAATGCGTTGCCGGGCCGAAAGCTTTTTTGCCCCATCTTGCGCAGCAAATTACGCATCTGCATGGTGACGTCGCCGAAATCGATTTTGACCGGGCATGGGCTTTCGCACTGGTGGCATACGGTGCAGTGGTCGGCCACGTCCTCGAACTCCTGCCAATGCTTGATCGAAACGCCCCGGCGCGTTTGCTCTTCGTATAAAAATGCTTCCACCAAGAGCGAGGTAGCCAAAATTTTGTTGCGCGGGCTGTACAGCAAATTGGCGCGCGGCACGTGGGTGGCGCACACCGGTTTGCACTTGCCGCAGCGCAAGCAGTCTTTGATCGAATCGGCAATGGCGCCGATGTCGCTTTGCTGCATGATCAAAGACTCGTGGCCCATCAGGCCAAAAGAAGGCGTGTAGGCATTGGTCAGGTCGGCGTCCAGCAAGGCGCTGCCCTGCCCGGTTTTGCGCAAGAGCTTACCTTTGTTAAAGCGGCCTTGCGGGTCGATACGGGCCTTGTAGTCCGCAAAAGGCTGTAGCTCGGCATCAGTCAAAAACTCTAGCTTGGTAATACCAATGCCGTGCTCGCCCGAAATTACTCCGCCCAGCGCACGCGCCAGCAGCATGATGCGCTTGACCGCCTGGTGCGCCGTTTGCAGCATGGCGTAGTCGTCACTATTGACCGGGATATTGGTATGCACATTGCCGTCGCCGGCGTGCATGTGCAGGGCCACCCAGACCCGGCCCTTGAGCACCCGCTTGTGGATGGCGCTGCACTCTTGCAAGATGCCATCAAAGGCCGAGCCGGTAAATATGCTTTGCAAAGGCGCACGCAGCTGGGTTTTCCAGCTGGCGCGCAGGCGGTGGTCCTGCAACTGCGGGAACAAGCTGTCCACCTCGTCAAGCCAGTTTTGCCAGTGACCGCGCACCTGCGCGATCAGGGCTTGGGCCTGGCCGACACGGTCGTCAAGAAGCTCGGCCGAAGAAATGCCATTGGCGTCGTCACTTTTACCCAAGGGCAAATCACTGCGGGCGAAAAAGTCGGCCAAGGCGTCGCACAAAGCCAGCTTGTTGCGCAGCGAAAGCTCGATATTGATGCGCTCGATGCCGTCGGTGTACTCGCCCATGCGTGGCAGCGGAATGACCACGTCTTCATTGATTTTGAAGGCATTGGTATGTTTGCTGATGGCCGCCGTGCGCTTGCGGTCCAGCCAAAACTTGCGCCGTGCCTCCGGGCTGATGGCCACAAAGCCCTCGCCGCTGCGCGCGTTGGCAATGCGCACCACCTCGGAGGTCGCACGGGCCACGGCATCAGGGTCGTCGCCGGCGATATCGCCCACCAAGACCATTTTGGGCAGACCCGAACTGCCGCCCAGCTCGGCGGCGCGCTTGCTTTTGGTGGCGTAGCCCACAGCCTTGAGGTAGCGGTCGTCCAAGTGCTCCAGGCCCGCCAGCACCACACCGGTGCGCTTTTGCTCGGCAAACATAAAATCTTTGATGTCCACAATGCTGGGCACCGCGTCGCGCGCATTGCCGAAAAACTCCAGGCAAACGGTGCGCGTGTGCGTCGGCATGCGGTGCAGCACCCAGCTAGCGCTGGTAATCAGCCCGTCGCAACCCTCTTTTTGGATGCCGGGAAGACCACTCAAAAACTTGTCGGTGACGTCCTTGCCCAGGCCTTCTTTGCGAAACGCGCTGCCCGGGATGCGCAGGGTTTCGGTGCCATGCAAAGTCTTGCCATCGGCCTTGAAAGTGCGCAGCTCAAACACCGCCTCGGGCGCATCATGGATCTTGCCCATGTTGTGGCCAACGCGGGTGACCTCCAGCCATTGCGCATCCGGGGTCACCATGCGCCAGCTGGCCAGATTGTCCAAAGCCGTGCCCCACAGCACCGCTTTTTTGCCGCCTGCGTTCATGGCGATATTGCCACCAATGCACGAGGCCTCGGCCGAGGTTGGGTCCACAGCGAACACAAAACCGGCGCGCTCAGCCGCATCGGCCACGCGCTGGGTCACCACACCGGCCTCGGTCCAGACGGTAGCCACCTCGCGGTCCAGGCCGGGCAGTTGGCGCATTTGCACCGGGCCCATGGCGTCGAGTTTTTCAGTGTTGATGACCACGCTTTTCCAGCTCAGGGGCACCGCACCGCCGGTGTAGCCGGTGCCGCCGCCGCGGGCGATGATGGTCAATTCGAGGCCGATGCAGCCCTTGACCAGACGCGCCATTTCCTCTTCGGTGTCGGGCGTGAGCACCACAAAAGGATATTCCACACGCCAGTCGGTGGCATCGGTCACATGCGAGACGCGGCTCAGGCCGTCAAATTTGATATTGCCCGGCGCCGTCAGGCGGCCTAGCGCGCGCTGGGTTTTGCGCCGCAAGGCGGCAACGTGGACAAAATTGGCATCAAAGGCATCCACCGCCGCTTGGGCGGCGTCGAGCAAACTGCCCACCATGGCGTCGCGCTGGCCACCGCTTTGGGGCACGCGGCGCTTGTGAATTTCGGCCAGACGGTGGCGCAAAGCCTCCACCAGCATGCGCCGGCGCTTGGGGTTGTCCAGCAAATCGTCTTGTAAATAGGGGTTTCGCTGCACCACCCAGATATCGCCCAGCACCTCGTAGAGCATGCGCGCCGAGCGACCGGTGTTGCGCTCCTGGCGCAGGAGCAACAAGCGGTCCCAGGCCGCAGCGCCCAGCAGGCGGATGACAATCTCGCGGTCGGAAAACGAGGTGTAGTTGTACGGAATCTCGCGAATGCGCTCGCCCGCAGAGGCAGCAGTGGCAGACAGCAGGTGCGACAAGTCGGTGGGAGCGTTCATCAATCAGGCGTTGGAGGGGATGGCGGCGGCACTGCAAATACCCGGCGCCCAAGCAATTTTCGATGTTACCGCAGCGCAGCATAAGCCCCGGCCCAAGCCTATTGCGACCCTTGGGTTGGGAGGGACGGCTTACGGGTGCGGGTTACAGTGGCGCCTATGACCGCCCCGCCCACCCTGCCCGCCTGGCCCTACCCGCGCTGGATCGCCCACCGAGGCGCAGGTCTTTTGGCCCCCGAAAACACGCTGGCGGCTTTTCGCCTGGGCGCCAGCTTGGGCTACCGGATGTTCGAGTGCGACGTCAAACTCAGCAGCGATGATGTGCCCTTTTTGCTGCATGACGATACCCTGGAGCGCACCACCAGCCCCGGCACCGGCGTGCCGCAAGATGGCCCGCCGCACGACGCCATCGCCGGCGCCCAGCCCTGGCGCCAACTGGCCACGCGCGACGCCGGCCAGTGGCACAGCAGCGCCTACGCGGGTGAAGCCATGCCCACTTTGGCCCAAATCACCCGTTTTTGCCGCGCGGGCGGACACTGCCTCAATATCGAAATCAAACCGACCACCGGCACCGCCTTGCACACGGGCGCCGTGGTGGCCGCCCAAGCGCACAGCCTATGGCACGGCGCCCCGGTTGCGCCACTCCTAAGTTCTTTTGAGGTGGAGGCCTTGCAAGGCGCCCGCCTGAGCGCGCCCAGTCTGCCGCGCGCCTTGTTGCTCGATACGCTGTGGGAGGGCTGGCTGCAAGCGGCGCTGGACCTGCATTGCGTGGCCCTGGTGTGTAATTACACGCTCTGGACACCCCAGACCGTGGCCCAAGCCAAAGCGGCGGGACTGCGCTGCCTGAGCTACACCGTCAACGACGAGGCGGCCGCCGCGCAGCTGGTGGCGTGGGGTACCGAGGGCATCATTACCGACCGGGTCGACCATTTCCGGCCCGACGCGCCCTTGGCCACCTAATGGCCAAAGCGCATTCCGGCCCATTGCGCCAGACTGCAGGCGCACAGCATGGCTCCGTAACTGGCCATTTTTCCGTCATTGCCAAAGAACCACAGGCCCAGCGCCAAGGCGGCCAAACCGGCCAGCGCATTGACAGCGCTCTGACCTTGCCAGGACAGGCGCACCGCTGCCGGACGCAGCGCCCAGGGCGCGAGCAAGGCCAAAAACAGCCCCACGCACAGGGCTGGCGCGGCAAAGTTCAGTACATGGTTGGCAAAGTCGAGCGGGCCCATCGGTTCCTTGTTTAGAACAACAATTTTATAATCCGCGCTATCTATGGCAGTCTGGGCATTAGGCATCAACCACAACACCGCGCCGCTGGACTTGCGTGGGCGTTTTGCTTTTGCCATCGATAAGATCGGGCCGCACCTGAACGGCCTGCGCCAATCGATGCCCTCCGCGCCCGAAGCGGCCATTGTTTCTACCTGCAACCGCACCGAGATTTACTGCGCCGGCGACCAGTCGCACCTGGAGCACACGCTCGATTGGCTGGCACAGTCCGGCGGCGTCAGCACCCAGGCGCTGCGCTCGCACACCTACAGCCTGACCGACGATGCTGCCGCCCGCCACGCCTTTCGGGTAGCCAGCGGCCTCGATTCGATGGTACTGGGCGAGCCGCAAATTCTGGGGCAGCTCAAAGATGCGGTGCGCGCCGCCGATGCCGCCGGGGCGCTGGGCAGCACGCTCTCGCAGCTGTTCCAGCGTTCGTTTGCGGTGGCCAAGGAAGTGCGTAGCTCCACCGAAATCGGCGCCCACTCCATCAGCATGGCTGCGGCCGCGGTCCGCCTGGCCGGGCAATTGTTTGAAGACATGGGCAAAGTCAAGGTCTTGTTTGTGGGCGCCGGCGAGATGATCGAGCTGTGCAGCACCCACTTTGCCGCCAAAAACCCCCAGTCCATCACGATTGCCAACCGCACGCTGGAGCGCGGCGAGCAGTTGGCCAGCCGCTTTGACGCGCAGGTGATGCGCCTGTCCGACCTGCCCGAGCGTCTGGCCGAGTTTGATGCGGTGATCAGCTGTACCGCCAGCACCTTGCCCATCATCGGCCTAGGCGCGGTGGAACGGGCGCTGAAAAAGCGCAAACGCCGACCGATGTTTATGGTCGATTTGGCCGTGCCGCGTGATATAGAGCCCGAGGTCAAGCGGCTCAGCGACGTCTATCTGTATACCGTGGACGATCTGGCCAGCGTCGTGCAAACCGGCCAAGCCAACCGCCAAGCCGCCGTGGCCCAGGCCGAGGCGATAGTAGATACCGGCGTGCAAAGCTTTATGCACTGGCTGGACAAGCGCCACACCGTGCCGCTGATCCAGGAACTCAAAGCCCAGGCCGACGCCTGGCGCGCCCAAGAGCTGGCGCGTGCCCACAAAGCGCTTGCCAAGGGCGAAGACCCCGCCGCCGTGCTCGAAGCATTGAGCAAAGGCCTGACCCAAAAAATGCTGCACGGCGCTTTTGCCGAGCTGCACGCGGCCGACGCGGTGGCCCGCGAGCGCGCCAGCCACGCCATCGAACACTTCTTCTTGCGCAAAGAGCGTTAGCGACGCTGCCCGTGGCTGTCCTTTTGCGGCCCGCCAGACCGTGCCCTGGTGCCGCTGCGCTGGGCTTCCCGCCCCTTTTTGCCCTAGCCCCATGAAACCTTTTTTACGCCAACAACTGTCCCGTTACACCGACCGCCTGGGCGAGTTGGAGTTCTTGCTCTCGCGCGAGGACATCATGAAGGACATGACCCAGTTCCTGGCACTGTCGCGCGAACACACCGAAATGGGCGCCGTGGCCAGCCGCTGGGCCCGCTACCAAAGCCGCGAGGCCGATTTGGCCACCGCCACCGACATGCTCGCCGATGCCGACATGGCCGACATGGCGCAAGAAGAGATCGAAGGTGCCAACGCCGAGCTGGCCCAGCTCGAAGCCGAACTCACCCGGATGCTGCTGCCCAAAGACCCGGACGATGCGCGCAACGCCTTCGTGGAAATCCGCGCTGGCACCGGCGGCGACGAGTCCACTCTGTTTGCGGGCGATCTGGCACGCATGTACACCCGCTACTGCGATAGCCTGGGCTGGAAAACCGAGATCATGAGCGAGTCGGCCAGCGAGCTGGGCGGCTACAAAGAAGTGGTGCTGCGTGTGGAAGGCCATAAGGTCTATGGCGCGCTCAAGTTTGAATCGGGTGGCCACCGCGTGCAGCGCGTGCCGGTCACCGAAACCCAGGGCCGCATCCACACCAGCGCCTGCACGGTGGCGGTGCTGGCCGAGCCGGACGAGGCCGAGGCCATCAAAATCAACCCCTCGGACCTGCGCATAGACACTTTCCGCGCCAGTGGTGCGGGCGGGCAGCACATCAATAAAACCGACTCGGCGGTGCGCATTACCCACTTGCCCACCGGCATCGTCGCCGAATGCCAGGACGGACGCAGCCAGCACAGCAACAAGGCGCAAGCGCTGCGCGTGCTGACCGCACGCATTCAAGAAAAAGACCGCTCCGAGCGCGCCGCCAAAGACGCCGCCGAGCGCAAAAGCCTGGTCGGCACCGGCGACCGCAGCGACCGCATCCGCACCTACAACTTTCCCCAAGGCCGCCTCACCGACCACCGCATTAACCTGACGCTGTACAAGCTACTCACCATCATGGAAGGCGACTTGGGCGATGTGATCGAAGCGCTGCAAGCCTATGAGGCGGCGCAGCAAATGGCCGACTTGGAACTGGGCAAGCCCTAAGGCCCGCTGTGTCTGCGCCCACACTCGCACAGGCCTTGCACTGCGCAGACGCGCATGGGCTGGAGCGGCTAGAGGCGCAGTTGCTGCTGTTGCACGCGTTGGGGCGCGCACCTGCCGAGCGGGCCTGGCTTCTCGCGCACGCTGAGGACGCCTTGCCCATCGCAGCCCGGGCGGCTTGGCAAGACTCGCTGAGCCGCCGCCTCGCGGGCGAGCCGCTGGCCTACCTTACTGGGCAAGCCGCGTTTTACGGACTCGATTTGCAAGTGGACCGGCGCGTGCTCTGCCCGCGCGCCGACACCGAAACTTTGGTAGATTGGGCGCTGGAACTGCTGCCCCCCACCGCCCGCGTGCTGGACCTGGGCACCGGCAGCGGCGCCATCGCCCTGGCGCTCAAGCACCAACGCCCCGATGTGCAGATGCATGCGCGCGACTTCAGCGCCGATGCGCTGGAAGTAGCCCGTGCCAATGCGCAAGGCCTGCACCTGAAGGTCGCGTTTTCGCAGGGTTCGTGGCTTGAATGCATTGAGGGGCGTTTTGACGCCATCGTCTCCAACCCACCGTATATCGCGCAGGGCGATCCACACCTTCCCGCCCTCACCCATGAGCCATTGCAAGCCCTGGTGAGCGGCCCTGACGGACTGGACGATATACGCGCCATCATTGCGCAAGCCCCCGCGCACCTGCACGACGGCGCCTGGCTGCTGTTAGAGCACGGCTACGACCAGGCGCCAGCGGTACGCACCCTGCTGGGGGCGGCAGGCTTTAGCGAAGTGCAATCGCGCCAGGACTTGGCTGGCATTGCGCGCTGCAGTGGTGGGCGATTAGTCCTTGAACATCTCTTGCATGGTGTGCAGAGCGATTTTTAAAGTTGGGGCAGATACGCTGCCCATTTTTTTGACTAGGCGCACTTTGTCCACGCTACGGACTTGGTCGAGCACCAAAAGCCCTGCGGTCGCCTGAAACTTGAGCGGCACACGAAAAGGCGCGGCAAAGCCTTTGGAAGTCATTGGCGCAATGATGACGGTCTTCAGGTGCTCGTGCAGTTCCGGGGGCGAGAGCACCACACAGGGCCGGGACTTTCGGATTTCACTGCCTACCGTGGGGTCCAAATTGACCAACCAGACCTCGCCGCGCTTTACCACTGCAGGTCCTCGTCACCCTCATTGCCGAAATCACCGAGCAAAAGCGCGTCATCCTGCTGCAAGGCAAGCGCTTTTGCCGCGTCAGCCCAACCAGCGCGGGCCGGGGACGCGGGCTTGCGAATCACCAAAGCGCCATCTTCCACCGTCAGATCGGCTTGATCGACCAGACCGAGTTGGGTGAGCAACGGCTTGGGTATGACGATGCCGCGCGAATTGCCGATCGGACGAATCGAAACATGCATGACGGCACCTCTGACGGGATTGGAAAGGTTCTAATGTTACTACTTTGTAATAACATTGTCAAATGGCGCGCGGCCCCTGGCCGCATGCGTCTTAGACCAAAGCAGCCTCTACCTTGACCGCCACTTTCGGCACCAGCCCCAGGCGATTCACGCCGCTGACAAGCGCCTTGATCGAGGCGGTCAGGATGTTGTGGTCCAGTCCCACACCAAAGCGATCGGGCGCGTCCGTGGCATCTGAACTGAGCTCTATAAACGCGCAGGCCTGCGCGTCGCCGCCGTGGGCGCTGCTCTTGGTGGAGCGTTCTTCAAAGCTGCGTACCTGCACGTCCACACCGATGGTCAGCAGGGCTTGCACGGCTGCGTCTATCGGGCCGTTGCCCGCGCCGCTGAGGGTATGGCGCTTGCCCGCCACCTCGAGCGTCAGGCGGATGCCCTGCCCATTAGCGTCGTGAGGGTGGTCGGTCAGCTGGTAACCGACAAAGCCCAGTGGCTCGGTGGGCACCATATAGGTGCTGGCGAACAAGTCCCAAATGTCTTGCGCGCTCATCTCGCCGCCGTGGGTGTCGGTGTAGGCCTGCACTTCGCCCGAGAACTCCACTTGCAAGCGCCGGGGCATGACCACGCCGAACTCGGCCTCCATCAGGTAGGCCACGCCACCCTTGCCCGACTGGCTGTTGACGCGGATGATGGAGTCGTAGGTGCGGCCCACATCGGCCGGGTCGATGGGCAAATAGGGCACGTTCCAAAACCCATTTTTGTCCAAAGCAGAAAAGCCTTTTTTGATGGCGTCCTGGTGCGAGCCGCTAAAGGCTGTGAACACCAAATCGCCCACATAGGGGTGGCGCGGGTGAATGGGCAACTGGTTGCAATGCTCCACCGTGCGGGCCACGGCGTTGATGTCCGAAAAGTCTAAGCCCGGGTTCACGCCCTGGGTGTAGAGGTTCAGCGCCAGGGTGACGATGTCCACATTGCCGGTGCGCTCGCCGTTGCCGAACAAACAGCCTTCCACGCGGTCCGCTCCGGCCATCAGGCCCAGCTCGGCGGCGGCGACGGCTGTGCCACGGTCGTTATGCGGGTGCAAGCTGATGAGGACGCTGTCGCGCCGTGCCACGTTGCGGTGCATCCACTCGATCTGATCGGCGTAAATATTAGGCGTGGACACTTCCACGGTGGCGGGTAAATTGAGGATAACTTTGTTGTCTGGCGTAGCGCCCCAGACTTCGGTGACGGCGTCACACACCTCTTTGGCGAATTCGAGCTCAGTGGAGGTGAACAACTCCGGGCTGTATTGCAGCACCCACTCGGTTTGCGGATGCGCCTGAGCCAACTCTTTGATCAGCGTGACCGACTCGACAGCCAGTTGCACCACCTCGGCCTTGCTCATATTAAAGACGACGTCGCGAAACAGCGGCGCGGTGGCGTTGTAGACGTGCATGATGACGCGCCGCGCGCCCACCACGGACTCAAAGGTGCGCCGGATCAGGTGGTCGCGCGCCTGGGTGAGGACCTCGATGGTGACATCGTCAGGCACCAGTTGGTCATCGACCAACTTGCGCACAAAGTCAAAATCGGTTTGCGAGGCGCTCGGAAAGCCCACCTCAATCTCTTTGAAACCCACCTCGCACACGGTGCGGAACATGCGCAGCTTGCGCTCCAGGTTCATGGGCTCAAACAACGACTGGTTGCCATCGCGCAGGTCGGTGCTCATCCAAATGGGCGGCTGCGTGATGGTGCGGCCGGGCCATTGACGGTCGGGCAAAGGAATGGCCGGGAAGGCCTGGTACTTGGTAGACGGTTGCAAAAGCATACATTCCTCGGGGAAAAAAAAGCGGCGGGCACCAAGGTGCCCAAGCGGCTATCGTACCCAAGAAGTGCGCGCAGCGGATTGCGAAGTTGGCTAAAAAACCAAATATCTTCGAATTAAATGTCTGGTTTAATAAAAAATACGCAACTATTTTCTAATTTTAACAAAAACGCACAATTAATGCTGATGCCCATGCGCTCCGTGCACATGCCCGTGCGCGACCTCCTCTTCGGAAGCCGCTCGCACATCGAGCACCTGCAGCGAAAAGCGCAGCGCCTGGCCGGCCAAGGGGTGGTTGCCGTCCAAAAAGACCTGGTCGCCCTTGATTTTGAGCACGGTAAAGGCGCGGGCGTTCCCGTTGGCGTCGCGCCCCTCGAGTTGGCCGCCGACTTTGATGCCGGGCGGGAACTCGGATTTGGGGATGGATTGGAGCAGTGCCTGGTCACGCGCGCCAAAGGCCTGCTCGGCCGTCAGGTCCAAGGTGGCCCGAAAACCGGCCTCCTGGTCCTGCAAGGCCTCCTCCACGGCGGGGAAGATATTGCCATAGCCGCCGTGCAGGTAGGCGATGGGTTCTTGGCTCTGTTCGAGCATTTTGCCCTGGGTATTGGCCACTTTGTAGTGCAGGGTGACGGCGCAGTCTTTACTGATTTTCATGGGAAAAGGTGTGGGTGAATGGGAATTGATTTTTCCCCATTATCGGAAAATCCCAAGGGCCAAACCCAAAAGTGAAATAATTGGCCTATTTAGCTAGCGAGGACTATTTTCCATGAGCGACACCCAACAACGCATTGACAGCCTGGTCAAATCCAACGAAGTGGTTTTGTTTATGAAGGGCAATGCCAACTTCCCACAATGCGGCTTCTCGGGCCGTGCCATCCAAATCCTCAAAGCCTGCGGCGTGGACGCCAAGGCGATCACCACGGTCAACGTCTTGGAAGACGCCGAGGTACGCCAAGGCATCAAGGAGTACAGCAACTGGCCGACCATCCCGCAGCTCTACGTGAAGGGCGAGTTCATCGGCGGCTCGGACATCATGATGGAAATGTACGAATCGGGCGAATTGCTCCAGACCCTGAGCAACAAAGCGGCCTAAACCCTCAGGGGCGCTAAATCTCCCAGGCGCGCCGCGCCGCCAGCACCGCGTCCGGGTAGGGGCGCTGCCCGCGTGAACCGTTGTAACGGCCCAGCGCCATAAATGTGTCGCCCCGTTCGGTGTCCAGGTAGTGGCGCAAGATGACGCAGCCAAAACGCAAATTGGTCTGCAAATGGAACAAGGTGCCTGGGTCGCCATCCCCGATGAGCCGGGTCCAAAAGGGCATGACCTGCATATAGCCACGGGCGCCCGCGCTGCTGATGGCAAATTTGCGGAAATTACTTTCCACCTGAATCAGGCCCAGCACCAGCGCCACGTCCAGGCCGGCGCGCTTACTCTCGTACCAAACGGTGGGCAAAAATTCCCTGTGCTCCAGGGCGTCGGCGCGGCGTTTGCGCAGACGCTCGGTCATGGCGACCAGCCAGTACGCATAGAGCTGACGCGCCGCGTCGGAGGCAAACACGGGCGCGGGCGGCGCGCTTTGGTGAATGGCCGAGCTCAAGGCCGAGCGCACCGAGTCCACCAGCGGTTCTTCAACCTGCCGCCCGGCGTGCGCAGTAACGGGCAGCAGCGGCAGGCCCAGGGCCGCCGAGGCCATGGGCCAGGCGCGCGCCAGCCAGCGACGGCGCGTGAATGCGGGGGAACGCGGCATACGCAGACGCGGGCGCGGCAAGGTTCAGGGAGGGCGTCTAGGCGGTGAGCCGCTCGCGCACCCAGGCGCCGGCCTGGTCCAGCGGGACGGCGGTGGCCGCCGCGTCACGCCGGTGCTGGTATTCCACCATACCGTCTTTGAGGCCCCGGTCGCCCAGCGTGATGCGGTGCGGCACGCCAATGAGCTCCCAGTCCGCAAACATGGCGCCGGGACGCTCGCCCCGGTCATCCAAAATGACGTCCACCCCAGCGGCCAGCAGCTCGGCGTACAGCGCGTCGGCGGCAGTCTTGACCTCGGCAAAACGGTCCGGGCTGATGGGGCAAATCACCACCGTAAAGGGCGCCAGCGCATCGGGCCAGATGATGCCGCGCGCGTCGTGGTTTTGCTCAATGGCCGCGGCGGGCAGGCGGGTAATGCCAATGCCGTAGCAGCCCATTTCCATGAACTGCGGCTTGCCGTTGACGTCCAAAAAGGCGGCATTCATGGCCTTGGAGTACTTGGTGCCCAGGTAAAAAATATGGCCGATTTCGATGCCGCGCTCAATGGCCAGGCTGCCGCTGCCATCGGGCGCGAGGTCGCCTTCCACCACATTGCGGATGTCGGCGATAACGTCGGGCTCGGGCAAGTCGCGGCCCCAGTTAACGCCGCTGATGTGAAAGTCCACGTCATTGGCGCCGCAGACCCAATCGGCCATCAGTGCCACCTCGCGGTCCGCAACAATGGGCAGCGGTTTTTTCAGGCCGACCGGCCCCAGGTAGCCGGGCTCGCAGCCGAAATGGGCATCAATTTCGGCCAGCGTGGCAAAGCGGAAGTCCGCCAGACCCGGCACTTTGGAGACCTTGACCTCGTTCATGCTGCGGTCGCCGCGGATCAGCAGGAGCCAGACCACGGACTTCACCACTTCACCTTGATCGTCACGCTCGTCGGTGGCGACCACCAGCGATTTCAGGGTGCTGGCCAGCGGCAGCTTCAGGTACTCGGCCACATCCGCACAGGTGCTTTTGCCTGGCGTGGGCACTTTGGCCGTGGGCTGGCTGGCCGCAGGGCGCGGCCCGGCGGGAGCCAGGGCTTCGGCTTTTTCCATATTGGCGGCGTAGTCGCTGCCGGTCGAATAGACGATGGCGTCCTCGCCCGTGGCGGCAATGACCTGGAATTCTTCGCTCAGGTCGCCGCCGATGGCGCCGCTGTCGGCGGCCACGGCGCGGTAAGTCAGGCCAAATCGGTCAAAAATTTTCCGGTAGGCCTGGGCCATGACCTGGTAGCTGGCTTTGGCCGATTCGATATCGCGGTCAAAGCTGTAGGCGTCTTTCATGGTGAACTCGCGCCCGCGCATCAGGCCAAAGCGGGGGCGGCGCTCGTCACGGAACTTGGTCTGGATTTGGTAGAGGTTTTTGGGCAGCTGCTTGTAGCTTTTGATCTCCTGGCGCGCGATGTCGGTCACCACCTCTTCGCTGGTGGGCTGGACTACGTAGTCACGGGCATGGCGGTCTTTGATGCGCAGCAGCTCAGGGCCCATTTTTTCAAACCGGCCGGTTTCCTGCCACAGCTCGGCGGGCTGCACGACCGGCATGCTGATCTCCACGGCGCCGGCGCGGTTCATCTCCTCGCGCACGATGGCCTCGACTTTGCGGATCACCCGCAAACCCATGGGCATGTAGCTGTAGATGCCGGCGCCGAGCTTTTTGATCATGCCTGCGCGCATCATCAGCTGGTGGCTGGCCACCTCGGCGTCGGCCGGAGCCTCCTTGAGGGTGGAAATCAGGAATTGGGATGCTCTCATGGGAATCGATCAAAAAATCCGGGGGATTACCATCTTGCGGGCGGCGGCCTGCCGTGCATAATGGCTCAAGTTTAAAAATTTGGGGTTTGATTATGCTCGACCGCGACGGGTTTCGGCCCAACGTCGGCATCATCCTGCTCAACCAGAAAAATCAGGTTTTTTGGGGTAAACGCATACGGACCCATTCGTGGCAGTTCCCGCAAGGTGGTATTGACCGGGGTGAAACCCCCGAGCAGGCCATGTACCGCGAGTTGCACGAAGAAGTTGGACTCCAGCCGGAGCACGTTGCGATTGTGGCCCGCACCCGGGACTGGTTGCGCTACGAGGTGCCACAGCGCTATATACGCCGCGATGCGCGCGGCCATTACAAAGGCCAAAAACAGATTTGGTTTTTGCTCCAGCTCACCGCGTTTGACTGGAATCTGAACCTGCGCGCCACCGACCACCCGGAGTTTGACGCCTGGCGTTGGAACGACTATTGGGTGCCGCTAGAGGCGGTCGTGGACTTCAAACGCGGGGTTTATCAGGACGCGCTCACCGAGTTGTCGCGCTTTTTACCGCGCTTAGACGGACGCCATCGCGGCCCGCCGGTGCGCGCACCGCAGCGCGACACCCCAGTGGACGCGCCACCGGCGCAGCCCCAGGAAACCGCCCCAGGCGCCTAGCGCATCAAAACCAGATTGTCGCGGTGCAGCATTTCCGGCTCGGCGGCGTAGCCAAGCAGGGATTCAATCTCGGCCGAAGGTTTGCGGCACAGCAGGCGCGCCTCGGAACTGGAGTAATTGGCCAGGCCACGCCCGATCTCCTGCCCGTCCGGGCCCCGCACCGCGATGACATCGCCGCGCGAAAAATCGCCCTCCACCTGCACCATGCCAATGGGCAAAAGGCTTTTGCCCTCGTTGCGCACCATGCGCGCGGCGCCGGCGTCCACAACCACGGCCCCACGCAACTGCAAGTGGTCGGCCATCCATTGCTTGCGGGCCTGGGTTTTTTGCGTGGGTGCCAGTAGCACGGTACCTATGGCCTCGCCCCGGCTCAAGCGCACCAGCGCGTCGGGCTCGCGGCCCCAGGCGATGATGGTCGAGGCGCCGGAACCGGCAGCGCGCTTGGCCGCCAAAATCTTGGTAATCATGCCGCCGCGCCCCAGGCTGCTGCCGGTGCCACCGGCCATGGCTTCGAGCGCGGGATCGCCCGCGCGGGCTTCCTCGATAAAGCGAGCCGCCGTGTCTTTGCGCGGATCGGCGCTGTAAAGGCCTGTTTGGTCGGTCAGGATGACAAGGGCGTCGGCCTCGATCAGATTGGCCACCAGGGCGCCCAAAGTATCGTTGTCGCCGAACTTGATTTCGTCGTTGACCACCGTGTCGTTTTCATTGATGACCGGCACCACGCCTAACTTGAGTAGCGTTAGCAGGGTGGAGCGTGCGTTGAGGTAGCGCTCGCGGTCGGCCAGGTCCGCGTGGGTGAGCAGCACCTGCGCGCTGCCCAAAGCGTTTTCGCGCAGCTTGGTTTCGTACATTTGGGCCAGGCCCATTTGGCCGACGGCAGCCGCCGCTTGCAATTCGTTAATCGCCTGCGGACGGCTGGACCAGCCCAGGCGCTTCATGCCCTCGGCGATGGCGCCGCTGGAGACCATGACCACCTCGATGCCGCCGGCGCGCAACGCGGCCAATTGACGGCACCATTCGCCGATGGCTACTTCATCGAGCCCACGGCCGTCATTGGTCACCAAGCTGGAGCCGACTTTGACAACGATGCGTTTGGCATCCTGGATGACGGGGGTGCGGCGCGCGCTGGGCATGACGTCGGAATCTAAAAAACAGATGCCGCCTCAGGCGGCGGGATCGTGGTCGGCTGCGGGTGCGGTATCGGCCATAAAGCGCGGATCGGCCTCCACATAGGGCTGCTCTGCGAGCTGCTGGGCTTGAACGTGCTTGAAGATTTCTTTGACCAAAGGTTCGCAGCCCTCGCGGGTCAGCGCCGAAATTTCAAAGACCGGGCCTTTGAACTTGAAGCGCTTGACGAAATCTTTAACCAAGGCGGCACGGGCGTCTACGTCCACCATGTCCAGCTTGTTGAGTACCAGCCAGCGCGGCTTTTTGTACAGTCCATCGTCGTATTTCTTGAGCTCGTTGACAATGGCCTTGGCCTGGGCGACGGCGTCCACGCTGTCGTCAAAGGGTGCCACGTCCACGATGTGCAGGAGCAAGCGGGTGCGCTGCAGGTGGCGCAAAAACAAATGTCCCAGGCCTGCACCCTCGGAGGCGCCTTCAATCAAGCCGGGCAGGTCGGCCACCACAAAGCTTTGCTCTGGCCCCACGCGCACCACGCCCAAATTGGGGTGCAAAGTGGTAAACGGGTAATCCGCAATCCGCGGACGGGCGTTGGAGATCGCCGTGATAAAGGTCGATTTGCCGGCGTTGGGCATGCCCAAAAGACCAACATCGGCCAGCACTTTGAGCTCAAGTTTGAGGCTTTTGCGCTCGCCGGGCCAGCCGGGCGTCTTTTGGCGCGGCGCGCGGTTGATGGCGCTTTTAAAGCGCAGATTGCCAAAACCGCCGTCACCACCTTTGGCAATGGTGACGACTTCGCCAGGTACCAAGAGCTCAAAGAGCACTTCACCAGTTTCAGCGTCCGAGAAGATGGTGCCCACCGGCACCTTGAGCGTGATGTCGTCGCCAGCGGCGCCAAACATATCTGAGCCCATGCCGTGCTGGCCGCGCTTGGCCTCGTGGCGGCGCGAAAAGCGGTAGTCGACCAGAGTATTGAGATTGATATCGGCCACCGCAAAAACATGGCCGCCACGTCCGCCGTCGCCGCCATTGGGGCCGCCGAATTCTTTGTATTTTTCGTGCCGGAAGGAAACGCAGCCCGCACCTCCGTCGCCGGCGGCGATGTCGATATAGGCTTCGTCAACGAACTTCATGGCTGTCTCGCTAGTAAAAATGAAAAACCCCGCGCATTTCGGCGCAGGGTTTTGCGGGGAGCACGCTGCAGATCAAGCCGCAGCTGTGATGCTCACCGTGTGCTTGTTCAATGCGCCTTTAATGGCGAATTGGACATGGCCGTCAACCAACGCGAACAGCGTGTGGTCTTTGCCGATGCCAACATTGGTGCCGGGGTGGAACTTGGTGCCACGTTGACGCACGATGATCGCGCCTGCGCTGATCAACTGACCGCCGAATGATTTCACACCGAGCATTTTGGGCTTGGAATCGCGCCCGTTTCGCGTAGAGCCGCCGCCTTTTTTCTGTGCCATGACCTGCGTCCTTTAAGCGACAATCGCGCCGATTTGCAGTTCGGTGAACTGCTGACGGTGCCC
>CAMATX010000021.1 GCA_945861345.1 Comamonas sp. lk | reverse complement strand
GCCGGTCAGTACACCGACGACATCACCATGCAAGCGCAAAGCTACGCCGTCTTTGTGCGCAGCCCACACGCGCATGCTGTTATCAAAAGCATTGACATCAGCGCGGCGTCCGCCATGCCGGGCGTGGTGCGTATCTTTATCGGCAAAGACCTCGAAGGCAAGATGGGCGGCCTGCCTTGCGGCTGGTTGATCAACAACCCCGACGGCACGCCCATGAACGAGCCGCCGCATCCGGTGCTTGCCCTGGGCAAAGTGCGCCATGTGGGCGACCAATTGGCCATGGTGATCGCCGACACGCTGGAGCAAGCCAAAAACGCGGCCGAAGCCGTGCAAGTCGATTACGACGTGCTGCCCGCCGTGGTGGACGTGCGCGATGCCGCCACCGGCCCGCAACTGCACGATGCCGCTCCCAACAACAAGTGCTACAAATGGGTGCTGGGCGACAAAGGCAATGTCGATGCCGCCTTTGCCAACGCCCACCATGTGACCAAGTTGGACTTGATCAACAACCGATTGGTGCCCAACGCCATGGAGCCCCGCGTGGCGATCGGCAACTACAGCCGTGCCACCGAGGAATACGTGCTCTACGTGTCCAACCAAAACCCGCACGTCGAGCGCTTGCTGATGACGGCTTTTGTGTTGGGCTTGCCCGAGCACAAGGTGCGTGTAATCGCACCCGACGTAGGCGGCGGTTTCGGCTCCAAAATCTATTTGTACGCCGAAGACGTGGCCCTCACCTGGGCCGCCAAAGAAGTCAACCGCTCGATCAAATGGACCTGCGAGCGCTCAGAGTCCTTCCTGACCGACGCGCATGGCCGTGACCACGTTAGCCACGCTGAAATGGCCATGGACAAAGATGGCAAGTTCCTGGGCATGCGGGTACACACCCATGCCAACCTGGGCGCTTACTTGTCCACCTTCTCCACTGCAGTACCGACCATTTTGTACGCCACGCTGCTGGCCGGCCAATACACCTGCCCGCAAATTTATGTGGAAGTCGATTCGTGGTTTACCAATACCGCGCCGGTCGATGCCTACCGTGGCGCAGGGCGCCCCGAGGCCACTTACCTGCTGGAACGTCTGGTCAGCCGCTGCGGCTGGGAAATGGGTTTGTCGCAAGACGAAATCCGTAAGCGCAATTTCATCAACAGCTGGCCCTACCAAACGCCAGTGGCTTTGCAATATGACACCGGCGACTACCTGGGCTGCATGGTCAAAGCGCAAGATATGGCGGACGTAGCCGGCTTCCCCGGACGCAAAGCGGCTAGCGCTGCCAAAGGCCTGTTGCGCGGTATCGGCTACTCCAGCTACATCGAAGCCTGCGGCATTGCGCCTAGCAATATCGCCGGAGCCCTGGGCGCCCGCGCCGGCCTGTTTGAGTGCGGCGAAATTCGCGTGCACCCCACCGGCAGCGTGACGGTGTTCACCGGCTCACACAGCCACGGCCAAGGCCATGAAACCACGTTTGCGCAAGTCGTTGCCGCCCGTTTGGGTGTGGCGGTCGACGCAGTCGATGTGGTACACGGCGATACGGGTCGCGTGCCCTTTGGTATGGGTACCTACGGTTCGCGTTCCATTTCGGTGGGCGGCGCCGCCATCATGAAAGCGCTTGACAAAATCGAGACCAAGGCCAAGAAGATCGCGGCCCACTTGATGGAGTCCAGCGATGCCGACGTCGAATTTGCCAATGGCGAATTCACCGTGAAGGGCACCGACAAAAAGGTCACCTTCGGCCAAGTGGCGCTCACCGCCTATGTGCCGCATAACTACCCGCTGGACAAGCTGGAGCCGGGCCTGAACGAAACCGCGTTCTACGACCCGACCAACTTCACCTTCCCCGCAGGTACTTATATCTGCGAAGTGGAAATCGACCCCGCTACCGGCGTGACCCGCGTGGAGAAATTCACCGCAGTGGACGACTTTGGCACCATCATCAACCCGATGATTGTCGAAGGCCAGGTGCACGGTGGACTGGTGCAAGGGATCGGCCAGGCCCTGATGGAAAACTGTGTGTACGACCGCGAAACCGACCAGCTACTCACCGGATCTTTCATGGACTACGCCATGCCCCGCGCTGACGATTTCCCCGAGTTCAAAATCGGCAATATCTGCACCCCTTGCACCCACAACCCCTTGGGCACCAAGGGCTGCGGCGAAGCCGGAGCCATCGGTTCGCCACCAGCGGTTATCAATGCCGTGCTCGACGCGCTGCATGGTCTGGGCGTCAAAGAATTTGACATGCCCGCCACGCCCCACCGCGTCTGGGAAGCCATCCAGGCGGCCAAAGCCTAAGCAGCAAAGGAGTTCACACATGTACGCATTCACACTCGACCGGCCCACATCATTGGCTGAGGCTCTCCAATCAGCCGCATCTGGCGCGCAGGTGCTCGCAGGCGGCCAAACCTTGCTGCCCGCTATGAAAATGCGCCTCTCCCAGCCCGGCCACATCGCCGATCTGGGGGGCGTTAAAGAACTGGCCGGCATTGAGCCGAGCGGCAACTCCGTGGTGATTGGCGCTATGACTCGGCATATGGACGTGGCCAATAGCAACACCGTCAAGTCCATGATCCCGGCACTGGCCGATCTGGCCTCGCATATTGGCGACCGCCAAGTGCGTGCCATGGGCACCTTGGGCGGCTCGTTGGCCAATAACGACCCCTCGGCCTGCTATCCCAGCGCCGTACTCGGTCTGGGCGCGACCGTCCACACCGACAGACGGCGCATCGAAGCGGATGACTTCTTCCTGGGTATGTTTACCACCGCCTTAGAGCCGGGCGAGCTGCTCACTGCGGTCAGCTTTCCGCAGCCCAAAACCGCCTGCTACATGAAGTTTGTGCAGGCCGCGTCCCGTTTTGCTTTAGTGGGCGTGTTTCTGGCCCAGACGGACCATGGCGTGCGTGTTGCTGTTACGGGCGCATCCCAAGGTGTTTTCCGCCACAAGAGCCTGGAAGACGCGCTCAACAAGAGCTTTACGGTGGCCTCTGCTGCTGCGGTGCATGTAGACGCCGATGGCCTGAATGCCGATATCCATGCCAGCGCGGCCTACCGGGCCAACCTGATCAGCGTGCTCACGCAGCGGGCTGTGGCACACTGCTTGGCCTGACCGGCTAGCGGCTTACGGGCCGCGATGCATAGGGCCCCGTGCTAAAAACGCGGGGCCATTTTTATTGATGCACGCCATGAACCTCTTCCCCACCATCGACGCCCTGATTGACGCGCTGCGTCAATGCGGCTATTTTGCCGATCGGCGCCTCGCTACAGCGGTTTTTTTGGCGCTCAAGCTGGAGCGGCCTTTGCTTTTGGAAGGCGAACCGGGCGTGGGCAAGACGGAGTTGGCCAAGGCCCTGGCCAAAGCCATGCAGCGCCAGTTGCTGCGCCTGCAGTGCTACGACGGTCTGGAGCAGCGAGAAGCCCTCTACGAGTGGAACTACGCCGCGCAACTTTTGCACATGCGCGCCGCGCAGGCCCATAGCGAATCGTCCAATGGCGCCTTGCAGGCGGTAGACCGGGTGGAGCGCGAGGTCTACCAAGACCGCTACCTCATCCGTCGTCCGCTGTTACAGGCACTGCAGGCGCCCGCGCCCGGCGCAGTACTACTCATCGATGAGGTCGACCGCGCCGACGAACCTTTTGAGGCCTTTTTGCTGGAGTACCTGGGTGAATACCAAGTCAGTATTCCCGAAATCGGCACCGTCAGCGCTGCCTTCAAGCCGGTCACTATTCTCACCAGCAACCGCACCCGCGAGCTCAATGACGCGGTCAAGCGCCGCTGCCTTTACCACTGGCTGGATTACCCCGACCGGGACCGCGAGTTGGAAATCATCAGCGCGCAGGTGCCTGGCGCCTCCGCCCATTTGGCCAGTCAGGTGGCTGACGTGGTCAACCGTCTGCGCGGCCAGCCTTTCTCCAATGCCTTCCAGCGCGCACCGGGCATCGCCGAAAGCGTGGAGTGGGCCAAGGCCCTGGTCGCCCTGGACACGCTGGACCTGGACCCCGAGGTCATGAGCGATACCGCCGGCATTATGTTCAAGCAGCGTGAAGATGTAGCCGCCCTCACCCACACGCTGGCCCAAGCCGTCCTGACCCCGCCCGAAGAAGCCCCATGACCCTGGGTGATTCGCGCACCGGCAAGTTGGCGGGCAATCTGGCCGCCTTCGGGCGCACCTTGCGCCGCGCTGGCGTGCAGCTGGACAGCGCCCGCATCGGGCTGAGCGCGCAAGCGGCCCTGGAGGTGGGTTTGTCTAATCGCCACGACCTCAGCGCTGCCCTCGAGGCCGTGCTGGTCAGTCGTGAGCAGGACCGGATGGTGTTTCGGGAGCTTTTTGAGGCATTTTTCCGCGACCCCAATATGGCGCATAAACTGCTGTCGCAAATGCTTCCCAGCGCCGAAGGTAAGGCCGAACCTAGCAAACGCCGACCGCGCGTGCGTGAGGCCTTGTCGCCACCCAAAATCCGCGGACCACAGGCCAAGCCCTCGGCACAGGACCAAAAGCTCGACTTTGATGCGGCCATGACCGCCAGCGACGTGCACCGCCTGCGCCACGCCGATTTCAACGCCATGTCCGCCAGCGAGTACCGCCTGGTCGAGCGCCTGGCCCGTGACATCCCCCTGCCCTTGCCCCAGCATGCCAGTCGCCGCCTGCAGCCGGGAACCCGTGGCGCGCGCCTGCATTGGTCCGGCGTGATGCGCGCCGCCGTGCGCCTGGGGGGCGAAACCCTGCATTTGCCCAAGCGCCAGCGGCGCCAGCAACCTTTGCCATTGCTCCTTTTGGTTGACGTGTCTGGCTCTATGGAGCGCTATGCCCGCCTGCTTTTGGCGTTTTTGCACGCCGCCACGCACAAACACCCTCGGCGCGCGGTTTTTGCCTTTGGCACGCAGCTCACCGACCTGAGCGTCGCTTTCAAACTGGCCGATACCGATGCGATGTTGAGCCACGCGAATGTGTTGATCGAATATTTCGCCGGCGGCACCCAGCTCGGTCAGGCTCTGGAAAGCTTGCGAACGCACCATGCGCGCACTTTGGTGGGGCGTAGGACGATGGTTTTGGTGATTACCGACGGCCTCGATACGGGTGAGCCGCAACTACTGTCCAAGGAATTAGACTGGCTTAAGCTGCACACCCGGCGCATTTTGTGGCTCAACCCCTTGCTGCGCTTTGACGGCTATGCGCCCTTGGCCCAAGGCGCCCAGGCGCTGAGCCGGGCGGCCCACGGCATGGTGGCCATCCATAACCTCACCAAACTCGAAGACCTGGCCAGCAGTCTGGCCCGATTAATGAGGCAATGAATAACGCGTGAAATGTGCGCATTGGCCAGAAAACAGACGATTAACACAAGGATTCAAAATGGAAATGCAAGGTAGCCGCGAACTGGCCATCACCCAACAACAAGCCTGGGACGCACTCAACGATCCTGAGGTGCTCAAGCAATGCATCCCCGGCTGCGATAAGGTCGAGGCCCATGGGCCTGATGCTTTTTCCATCGGCATGGCGCTGAAAATCGGGCCGGTGGCGGCCAAGTTCACCGGCAAGATCACGCTCTCGGATGTCAACCCGCCGCACAGCTACACCATCAGCTTTGAAGGCCAGGGCGGACCGGCCGGTTTTGGCAAAGGCAACGCCAAGGTCTTGCTTACTCCCCATGGCAGCGGCAATACGCTCAGTTATGAAGTCCACGCCTCGGTGGGCGGCAAAGTGGCGCAAATGGGCCAAAGGCTGATTGACGGTGTGGCCAAGTCCATGGCCGAAGACTTCTTCAAGCGCTTTGACCTGGCCATGCAGGCCCGCTACCCCGAAGCCTATGCGGTGGCCGCACCTGCGGAGGCGGTAGCGGCACCAGACAGCTCAGAGCCTGCCACCAGCCGCAACGCCCTATGGGCCGTGTTGGCGGCCGCTGTGGTGCTGGGCGTCTACCTGTGGATGCGCTAAACCCGCATGCGACAATTGGTTTTTCGATTAACCCACTCAACTCAGGGCGCGTAACGACATGGGCTTTTTAACTGGCAAAAAACTACTCATCACCGGAGTCCTGTCCAACCGTTCCATCGCCTACGGCATCGCCAAAGCCTGCCACGCCCAAGGCGCCGAATTGGCCTTTAGCTATGTGGGCGAGCGTTTTAAGGACCGGATTACCGAGTTTGCTGCCGAATTCAACTCCCGCCTGGTCTTTGATTGTGATGTAGGTGATGACGCCCAGATCGATAAGTTGTTTACCGACCTCTCGGTGCATTGGCCGCAGTTTGATGGTTTTGTGCATGCCATTGGCTTTGCCCCGCGCGAGGCGATTGCCGGCAATTTTTTGGAAGGCATCAGCCGCGAGGCATTTCGCATTGCGCATGACATCAGCGCCTACAGTTTCCCCGCTTTGGCCAAAGCCGCTTTACCCCATCTGCGCCCCGGCGCGGCGCTACTGACCTTGAGCTACCTGGGCGCCGACCGCATCATTCCCAACTACAACACCATGGGCCTGGCCAAAGCCTCGCTGGAAGCCTCGGTGCGCTACCTCGCTGAGGCAGTGGGGCCGCAAGGCATCCGCGTTAACGGCATCAGCGCCGGACCGATCAAGACGCTGGCGGCCAGTGGCATCAGAGACTTTGGCAAGCTGCTCAAAATGGTGGCCGACGCCTCGCCCATTCGGCGCAATGTCACCATCGACGATGTTGGCAATATGGCCGCCTTCCTGCTCAGCGATCTTGCATCGGGTGTGACCGCCGAAGTCACGTTCGTGGACGGCGGCTACAACAAGACCATGGGCGTGGTCACCGAATAAGCCGGCGCATCGGCCCTCGCAGAGGCCTTAAATGCGCACGCAGTCTGCGTAATAACGCGTCTTTCCGTCCTCGCCCGCCTCTTCCACCAGGCCGTGGATGTCGGTCTCAAAGCCAGGGCACAGCGCATTGAATTCGCGGGCGAATTTCAGGTAGTCCACGATTTTTTTGTTAAAGACTTCGCCCGGAATCAGTAGCGGAATACCCGGTGGGTAAGGGGTGACCAATCCGACGGTGATGCGCCCCTCTAAGTGGTCAATCTCCACACGCTCGGTTTTACGCAAAGCGATGTGGGCATAGGCGTCGCTGGGCTTCATGGCCGGGGCCAGGTCGCTGAGGTACATCTCGGTCGTCAGGCGGGCGATGTCATACTTGGCGTACAGCTCATGCACATGCTGGCACAGGTCAGCCAGGCCCATTTTTTCGTAGCGCGGGTGTTTTTGTACAAACTCAGGCAGCACGCGCCACATGGGCTGGTTCTTGGCGTAATCGTCCTTGAACTGCTGCAGCGCCGTCAGCATGCTGTTCCAGCGGCCCTTGGTAATGCTGATGGTGAACATGATGAAAAAGCTGTACAGGCCGGTTTTCTCCACCACCACGCCGTGCTCAGCCAAAAACTTGGTCACGATGCTGGCCGGAATGCCACCCTTTTTCGCAAATTTGCCGTTCAAGTCCATGCCCGGCGTCACGATGGTTGCCTTGATCGGGTCCAGCATATTGAAGCCGGCGGCCATCTTGCCAAAGCCGTGCCAATTGACGCCTGCCTTGGCTTTGGCCGATTCGCCTTTGATGATCCAGTTGTCCGCACGGCCAATGCCTTCCTCGGCAATCTGGTCCGGCCCCCAGACCTTGAACCACCAGTCCTGGCCGTATTCCTCGTCCACTTTGCGCATGGCACGGCGAAAGTCCAGTGCCTCCACAATGCTCTCTTCCACCAAGGCGGTGCCGCCGGGCGGCTCCATCATGGCAGCGGCCACGTCGCAGCTGGCGATGATGCTGTACTGCGGGCTGGTGCTGGTGTGCATCAGGTAGGCCTCGTTGAACAAATGCTTGTCCAGCTTGACGGTTTGCGAGTCCTGCACCAGCACATGGCTGGCTTGGCTGATACCGGCCAGCAGCTTGTGAATCGACTGCGTGGAATACACCATCGCCTCTTTGGGGCGCTTGCGCTTTTTGCCCATGGCGTGGTAAGTGCCGTAAAACGGGTGGAAGGCGGCATGGGGCAGCCAGGCCTCGTCAAAGTGGATGTTCTCCACATAGCCATCCAGCAGGTTTTTGACCGTCTCGGTGTTGTAGAGCACGCCGTCGTAGGTCGATTGCGTGAGGGTCAGCACGCGCGGCTTGATGGTTTTGACATCCACCTCGCCCAAATGCTCCTTGACCAGCGGGTTGGCCTTGATCTTGGCGCGAATGGCTGCCGGCTCGAATTCCTCTTTGGCAATGGGGCCGATGATGCCAAAGTGGTTGCGCGTAGGCTTCAAAAACACCGGGATGGCCCCGGTCATGATGATGGCGTGCAAGATGGACTTGTGGCAATTGCGGTCCACTACCACGATGTCATTGGGCGCTACCGTGTGGTGCCAGACCATTTTGTTGCTGGTGCTGGTGCCGTTGGTGACAAAAAAGCAGTGGTCGGCGTTAAAGATACGCGCCGCATTGCGCTCGGACGCGGCCACCGGGCCGGTGTGGTCCAGCAACTGGCCGAGTTCCTCGACCGCATTGCACACGTCGGCGCGCAACATGTTCTCGCCAAAGAACTGGTGGAACATTTGGCCCACCGGGCTCTTTAGGAAAGCCACGCCGCCCGAGTGGCCAGGGCAGTGCCAGGAATAAGAGCCGTCCTCGGCATAGTCCAGCAAGGCTTTGAAGAACGGCGGCTGCACCCCTTCAAGGTAGCTCTTGGCTTCGCGGATGATGTGGCGCGCCACAAACTCGGGCGTGTCCTCAAACATATGGATAAAACCGTGCAGCTCGCGCAAGATGTCGTTGGGGATGTGGCGGCTGGTCTTGGTCTCGCCATAGACGTAAATCGGCACATCCAGGTTTTTGCGGCGCACTTCTTCAATGAAGTTACGCAGGTTCAGCACGGCAGGGTCCAGGTCCGGGCCGGGGGTGAATTCTTCGTCGTCGATCGACAAAATAAAGGCGCTGGCCCGGCTTTGCTGCTGGGCAAACTGGCTTAGGTCGCCGTAGCTGGTGACGCCTAGCACCTCCAGCCCCTCGGATTCAATGGCCTGCGCCAAAGCGCGGATACCCAGGCCCGAGGTGTTCTCGGACCGGAAATCTTCATCAATGATGATGATAGGAAAGCGAAACTTCATTGCAGGGGCTCCGGCGCAGGTCAAAAGTCAAAAAGAGGCGCAAGTGTAAGGATTTATTGTGTCGCCCGGCTTGCATTGCGCTTGGCCGGGCGCACAATACACCACAGACAAGCTTGTAAATAGGAGGAAGTTCCCATGGAGGCGTCAACGATATGGTGGGTAATGGCTGGCATAACGGTGGCCGCAGAGCTATTGATCGGCAGTTTTTACCTGCTGATGCTATCCCTGGGCATGGCCGCTGGGGCGATAGCCGCCCAGGCCGGCAGCCCGCTTACGGTGCAGATGGTAGTGGCTGCGGGAGTCGGTGGCGCAGCGGTGCTGTTGTGGCGCAGAGTGAAGCAGGGGCGCGGTGCCGAGCTAGAGGCGCAATCCAACCCTAATGTGAATCTGGACATCGGCGCCCTCGTTATGGTGCAGGCCTGGGCCTCTGACGGCAGCGCGCAGGTGAACTACCGGGGTGCCAATTGGACGGCACTGCACCGGCCCGGAATCGCACCCGAGTCCGGTGAACATCGGGTCGTAGAAGTCCAGGGCAGCCGCCTCGTGCTTGAAAAAACTTAAGGGAAGAACATCATGGAAATCGCTATTGTCCTACTGGTTATCGCCGTTATCTTTATCACCCAATCGGTCAAAGTGGTGCCCCAGCAGCATGCCTGGGTCATCGAACGCCTGGGCAAGTACCAGGGCACCTTGACGCCAGGACTCAATTTTCTGGTGCCGTTTATTGACCGAGTGGCCTACAAACATGTGCTTAAAGAGATACCGCTGGACATCGCCAGCCAAGTCTGTATCACGCGGGACAACACGCAGCTCCAAGTCGATGGCATCTTGTACTTTCAGGTCACCGATGCCATGCGCGCCAGCTACGGCTCTTCTAATTATTTGGTGGCCATTTCGCAGCTGGCCCAGACCTCGCTGCGCTCAGTTATCGGCAAGCTGGAATTGGACAAAACCTTTGAAGAACGCAGCCTGATCAACGGCCAGGTGGTTGCAGCCATTGACGAAGCGGCGCTGAACTGGGGCGTGAAAGTGCTGCGCTACGAAATAAAAGACCTGACGCCGCCCAAAGAAATTCTGCACGCCATGCAGCAACAAATTACCGCCGAGCGCGAAAAACGCGCCCTGATCGCCGCCTCCGAAGGCCGTCGCCAGGAGCAGATCAACATTGCCACCGGAGAGCGCGAGGCCTTTATCGCCCGCTCCGAAGGCGAGAAGCAAGCCGTCATCAACAAGGCCGCCGGCGAAGCGGCCTCCATCACCGCAGTGGCCAATGCGACCGCAGAAGCCATCGAGCGCATCGCTGCGGCTATCCAGCAGCCCGGCGGCGACATGGCCGTGCAGCTCAAAGTAGCCGAAAAAGCGGTCGAGGCCTACAGCCGCGTGGCGGGCGACGCGACCACCACCTTGATCGTGCCCAGCTCCATGGGCGAGGTCTCAGCACTTATCGCCTCGGCGATGAAGATGGTGCAGGCGGGCAAATAACGCCGCGCCAGGCTAAGGACGCAGCCTAAGCGCCCCTGGCGCCGAAAACACGGGCTTTGAGCCGGCTGATCCACTGCTCAAGGTCATCCATCACGGTGAAAACCGATGGAATCACCAGCAAGCTCAGGACGGTGGAGGTCATCAGGCCGCCGATCACCGCCACAGCCATCGGGCTTCGAAAGCTGCCATCGGCCGCGCCCCAACCTCCGGCCAAGGGCACCATGCCGGCACCCATGGCGATGGTGGTCATCACAATGGGGCGGGCGCGCTTGTGGCAAGCGTCTATCAGCGCGTCAAAGCGGTTCATGGGCGCGCGCACCGACTGCCCGTCGCTACCGTCATGCCCGCGGCGTGCCAAGATGGCGTACTCCACCAGCAAAATCGAGTTTTTGGTGGCAATACCCATCAACATAATCAGGCCGATCAAAGAGGGCATCGAAAAGCTCTTATCCGCTATGAGCAAGCCGACGAACGCGCCCCCCAAAGACAATGGCAGGGCCGCCAAAATGGTGAACGGATGCAAAAAGTCTTTGAATAGCAAAACCAGCACGATATAGATACACAGCACGCCCGTCAACATGGCCAGGGCAAAGCTGTCAAACAGTTCGGCCATGACCTCGGCATCGCCCAGCGTGAGCTGTTTGACGCCGGCGGGCAGGTTCTTCACGCTGGGCAGTTTGTCCACGGCGGCGGCCACGTCGCCCAAAGGTGCGCCCGAGAGCTCCACCTCGAACGTGATGTTGCGGCTGCGGTTGAGGCGATCAATGACCGCCGGGCCGCCGGTGGTTTCCATGGTGGCCACCTGGCTGAACATGACCGGGCCGCGCGCGCCAGTCACCGAGAGCCGGCCAAGCAAGTCCAGGTCCTGGCGGGCGCTGTCTTGCAGCTTAACGACGATGGGCACCTGGCGCTGGCTGAGGTTGAGCTTGGCCACGTTGTTGTCATAGTCGCCCACTGTGGCGATCCGCAAAGTCTCGCCGATGGCAGCGCTGGTCACGCCCAGTTCGGCAGCGCGCATGAAATCGGGGCGCACCGCGATCTCTGAGCGAATCAGGCTGGCACTGGAGGTGATGCTGCCCAGGCCCGGGATGGTGCGTAAATCGCGCTCCACTGCCGCAGCAGCAGTGGCCAGGGCCTGCGGATCTTCGCCGGTGAGCACAAGCTGGTACTTTTCGCCCGAACCGCCGAGCCCGACTTTGCTGCGCACGCCCGGTAACTCGGACATGGCCGTCCTGATATGGTTTTCGATGATCTGCTTGCGTGGGCGTTTGCCGCGCTCGCTCAGAAGCACCGTGAGCGTGGCTTTTCGCACCTCGGACGCGCCCGAAGAGGCAAACGGATCAGAACCGGCCGCCCCGCCGCCAACGGTGGTGTACACGCTTTGGATGTGCTCCACTTGTTCGAGCAGATGGCGCGCCGCCTCGGCCGCGTCCCGGGTTTGGGCCAGCGTGGAGCCCGGTGGCAGCTCTAGGTAGATTTGGGTTTGCGAGTTGTCATCGGGCGGGATAAAGCCGGTAGGCAACAAGGGAATGAGCATGATGGAGCCCACAAAAAAAGCCGCCGCCGCCGCCATGGTGATCCAACGGTGCGCCAGCGCCCAGCGGCTGGCGCGCAGGTAGGTGGCCATCCAAAACGGCTCGGTATGCGCTTTGGGACTGCGCTGCATGATGTAGGCGGCCATCATGGGCGTGAGCACACGCGCCACCACCAAAGAGGCAAACACCGCCAGCGCAGCCGTCCAGCCAAACTGCTTAAAAAACTTGCCCGGTATACCCGACATAAAGGCCGTGGGCAAGAACACCGCAATCAGCGTAAACGTCGTGGCAATGACCGCCAAGCCGATCTCGTCGGCCGCTTCCATGGCCGCTTGGTACGGTGTTTTGCCCATGTTGAGGTGGCGCTCGATGTTCTCCACTTCCACGATGGCATCGTCCACCAAAACACCGATCACCAAGGACAAGGCCAACAAGGTCACCGTATTGATCGAAAAACCCAAAAAGGCCATGCCGATAAATGCCGGTATCGCCGACAGCGGCAGCGCCACCGCAGAGACCAGTGTGGAGCGCCAATTGCCCAAAAACAGCCACACCACGATCACCGCCAGCAGGGCGCCTTCGTACAGCATGGTCATGGAGGATTCAAACTCTTCGGCCACCGGCTGCACAAAGTCGAAGGCCTGGGTCAGTTCCAGGTCCGGGTGCTGCGCTTTGAGCTCTTGGAGCGCCGCCTGCACGGCCGCGCCCACCTCGATTTCGCTGGCGCCCTTGCTGCGTGTGACCTCAAAACCCACCACCGGCACGCCGTTGAGCAGCGCCAATGCGCGCGGCTCGGCAACCGAGTCCTTGACCTGCGCCACATCGCTTAGCCGCAAGCGCTGCCCTTTGCCGAGCGATAACTCCAGATCCGCCAAGGCCGATGCACTCGCTACCGTGGCCACCGTGCGCATGGGTTGCTCGCTGCCGGCCAAATCGGCCCGCCCGCCCGCGCTTTCGGTTTGCACCTGGCGCAGCTGACGTGAAATCTCCGCAGCTGTGACGCCCAGGCCTTGCAATTTGAGCGGGTCCAAGGCCACCTCGATTTGGCGGGTCACGCCGCCCACGCGGCTGACCGAGCCCACGCCTTTGACGCCCAGCAAGCGGCGCGCGACCGTGTTGTCCACAAACCAGCTCAGCGCCTCGTCGTCCATGCTGGCTGCGCGTACGGTGAAGGCCAAAATCGGTGCGCCCGACAGATTCATCTTGCTGATGACCGGATCGCGCACATCGGCCGGGAGGTCGGAGCGCACGCCTTGTACCGCCGAGCGCACATCGTCCACCGCCTCCTGGGTGGCTTTTTCCAAGCGGAATTCGGCCGTGATGGTGACGCCGCCGTCCTGCACCTTGGTGTAAATATTTTTCAGACCTTGCAAGGGCGCAATCGCATTTTCGATCTTACGCGCCACCTCGGTTTCCAGCTGCGCGGGCGCAGCGCCCGGCAGCGAGGCTGACACCACCACCGTGGGCAATTCCAGGTCCGGGAATTGCTGCACTTTCATGGCCTTAAAGGCCAGCAGCCCGGCAAAGGTGAGCATCACAAAGAGCATCACCGCCGGGATCGGGTTTTTGATGGACCAGGTCGAAACGTTCATCGCCCTGCTCCTTACTTGGATGCTGCCACTGCGGGCGCAGCCGCCGCGCCGGGTTTGGTGCTGTCAACGACTTTGACCAAATCACCGTCGCTCAGAAAACTGCCACCACTGGCCACGATTTTGTCCTCGGCTTTGATGCCCGCCAAAATCTCGATAGCGTCGCCTAGCACACGCCCCGTTTGCACTTTGATCTGGTTCACACGGTTGTCCGGCCCTGCGCGGTAGGTATAGCTAAAGCCATCGCGCACCACCACGGCGGTTTGCGGCACCGTCAGTGCGCTGGAGCTGCCCATCTCGAACTCGCCGCGTACGTACATGCCGGGCTTGAAGGCGCCCACCGCGCTGGTGCCCACCGGGCCAAGCACGTCGACAAAGACCAGGCCATTGCGGGTTTCTGGGTCGACGGTGGGCGCGACCACGCGCACCCGGCCCTGGCGTTGGACGCCCCCCGGGGCCGTCAGCAACACGTGCATGCCCGCGCTGATGCGGCCCATCTCTGGCGCAGTCACTTCTGCACGCCACTCCAGGCGCCCGTGGCGAATCAGTTTGAACAATTCGCTGCCCGAACCGGCGACTGCGCCCAGGGTGGCGCTGCGGGCCGAAATAATGCCGTTGTCGGGTGCCAGCACCTGGGTGTGCTTGAGGCGCAGCACTTGTGCGTCGAGCTGCGCCTTGGCCGAGTCCACGCGCGCCCTGGCTACCTGCTCTTGCGTCAGGTATTGGTTCACTTGCTGGGCGCTCAGGGCGCCGCTACCCTGCACCGCGCGGGCGCGCTCGGCATTGGCGGCGGCATCGCTTGCCGTGGCCTGGGCTTCGGCAAGCGCAGCGCGTGCCAAGGCCACATCCGCTTGGATGCTTTCAGCGGCAAAAGTGGCCAAAAGCTGCCCTTTTTGTACGGTGTCGCCCACGGCGGCATGGAGTTCAGTAATGCGCAAGCCGTTGGACTCCGCGCCCACGCTGGCCTCTTGCCAGGCGGCGACGCCACCATTGGCCGCCACCTTGATAGGCGCGGTGCTGCGCTTGGCTTGCACCAGTGCAACCGTGAGCGCTGCTTTGGCGGCCGGTTTGGGTGCGTCAGCGGCATGGCTGGACATTGCCAGCAAACCAAAGGCACAAAGGCTCGTCGCAAAAAGGCGACGGCAGAAGAAGGGGCGGGCTGAAAAGCGGTTCATGGTCGGTTCGCGCGTCATAACAAGGTGAGGAAACAATGGGCGGAAAGTGAATACAGCGGGCAATTAGGGCGGGGCCGGCTCAAAGCCGCCACCCAAAGCGCGGTAAAGCGCCACCCAGGCAAGCTTGCGTTGCAACTGCAGCGACACCAGCGACGTTTGGCTAGCCCAAGCGGCGCGGCGCGCCTCCTGCAGATCCAAGCCGCTGGACAGACCCTGTTGCTGGCGGGTTTGGGTGGCAGCCAGAGCGGCGGCATAACTTTGCTGCACCAGGTCCGCGTCTTTTTCGCGATCCTGCAGGCTTTGCAGTTGGACCAGCGCCTCTTCCACCTCGCGCACGGCCTGTCGCACGGTAGATTGATAGACCAGAACCGCACTTTGGTAAGCCGCCTGGGATGCGCTCAGGGTCGCCTCACGCTGGCCGGCGTCGTACAGCGGCAGGCTCAGGGCCAGTGGCCCGAAAGACCAGGTACTCCCGTCTTGGTCCAGAGCGCCGCTGCTCACACGCATGGCACCACTAGAGCCATTGAGGCTTAGCCGGGGCAGACCCTGTGCCATTGCGGTGCCCACGGCAGCGGCGGCGACCTGCACGCTGCGCTCGGCGCTGTAGACGTCGGGGCGTTGCGCCACGGTACTTGCCGGCACCAGCGCCACGGCCGGAGGCGCGATAGCTGCAGTGGTGGCAGACGCGGCCAGTTGCCGACGCAAATCTTCTTCGGGCAAGGCGCTAAGGCTCACCAAGGCTTTGATGTGTGCGTCGCACTGGGCCGACTGACTCGATAGGCGCGCCCGGCTATCGGCCGCTGCCGCACGCGCCAGCCCTGCCTGCGTGGCGCTGATGAAGCCAGCGTCAGCGCTCAGACCGCTCAGGCGCGCGGTTTCTTGTTGCGAATCGGCATCTTGGCGCGCCAGGTTTTGCAATTGGTGGCAGGTGCGCAAGTTGAAGTACAGATGAGCCACCTCGGCGGCCACGCTGACGCGCGCGTCGTGCCATTGGGCTTGCGTGCTTTGCACTTGGGCGTTGGTCGCTTCGCTGACGGCGCGGTTGGCGCCGACTACATCAAGCTCCCAAGAGGCCATCAAGCCACCTTGCAGCGTGGCGGTGCTAGGCATGCCGGGCTGCGACAGGCCTCGCGCTGCGCTGGCCTGGGCGCTCAGGCCCGGCAACAGCACGGCATTGGCCTGGGCCTGTGTGGCCCGCGCGCCCGCAATGCGCGACAACGCTTGCGAGACGGTCGGGCTGGCTTTTTGCGCAGCCTCTATCAGGCCAAGCAGCAGTGGATCGCCCTGGCGTTGCCACCACTGTGACAACTGAACCACCCCGCCTTGGTGCGGCAGGGGCGCTTGCCAAGCGGATGGCGCCAAAGCGGGCACTTGCGCGGGCGGCAAAGGTAAGTTAAGTGCGCCACAGGCCGTGAGGGCAGCAAGCAAAGTCAATAACAGACTACGGCAAATCAATGAGTACGTCGGGGAACGCATAGAGTCCATAAAAAGCGAAAAGAAGCGTTGGCGTGTGAAGACGTGGATGTCGACTGAAATTGCTGCAATTATCAGCAAGGTTGTGCCGCAAGTGGCAGCAAAAAGCCCAAGCAAATAAATTCGCTTGGGCTCTTATTCTGGCGGAGAAGGCGGGATTCGAACCCGCGGAGGGTTTTACCCCTCGCACGCTTTCCAGGCGTGTGACTTAAACCGCTCATCCACCTCTCCAGAACCCGCAAGTTTACCCTGAGATTGTGGGGGTCCGCGCTCAGCGCTTGCGCGCGTCGTGGTTTGTCAGTGAAAAACCGCGCTCACTGTAGTGCTTCCAGCGCTGGCGGGCCAGACGCAAATCATTCTCGTCGGCGGACACCAGTTCGATCAGCCGCGCACGGGCATAGGGGTCTGTAGGCACTGCGTCGCCCAAGTTGATCAAGACGGCCTCCTGCGCGCAGTCGGCAGGCACCTGCTCGGCCAGCAGCACGGGGCTGCGATCGCGCACGCTGGGGGCAGCGTCGGCACGCGCGTGGGGCACAAAACTGCTGGGTTCGGCCTCCCACAGGGCGCGACCCACGCCTGCGAGCACCGCACTGTCGCCAATCACCAGCGCCTGCGCACCCGAGCCGAGTACTTTGCGCAGCAAGCGGCAGGCGTAGCCCACCCGGTCGTCAATGCCGATATGAAAGGCAACCTGCGTCACTTGCCGTGGGCTTGGGCCAGCAAGAACTC
Source organism: Comamonas sp. lk (assembly GCA_945861345.1). Taxonomy (GTDB): domain Bacteria; phylum Pseudomonadota; class Gammaproteobacteria; order Burkholderiales; family Burkholderiaceae_C; genus Allorhodoferax. The sequence continues at coordinate 17,092 of CAMATX010000021.1, read as the reverse complement.
CACCAGCAAGCCCACGGGCCGACCGGTTGCGCCTTTTTGCGCTCCGCTTTTCCAAGCGCTGCCGGCGATGTCCAGGTGCGCCCAGGGGTATTTGTCTGCAAAGCGTTGCAAAAACTTGGCCGCTGTCACCGAGCCGGCCGCGCGTCCGGCGACGTTGGCGACGTCGGCGAAATTGGTTTTCAGGCCTTCGGCGTACTCCTCGTCCAGGGGCATGCGCCAGCACAGATCTTGCGAACGGTCGCCAGCTTCGCTCAGAGACTGGGCCAAGGTGTCTTGGGATGCAAACATGCCACTGCGCACCGCGCCCAGAGCGATGACGCACGCGCCCGTCAGGGTGGCAATGTCCACCACAGCTGTAGGCTTGAAACGCTCGGCATAGGTGAGCGCGTCGCACAAAATCAGCCGGCCTTCGGCATCGGTATTGAGAATTTCGATGGTCTGGCCGCTCATGCTGGTCACCACGTCACCGGGCTTGACGGCTTTGCCATTGATCAGGTTCTCGCACGCAGCGATTAGGCCCACCACATTGATGGCTGGCTTGAGCAGCCCCAACGTCTTGAAAGTGCCCAGCACGCTGGCCGCGCCAGACATGTCAAATTTCATTTCATCCATATCAGGCGCGGGCTTGATGGAGATGCCGCCGCTGTCAAAAGTGATGCCCTTGCCCACCAAAACGGTGGGCGCTTTGGTTTTGGCCGCGCCGTTATAGCGCAACACGATAAAGCGCAGCGGTTCTTCTGATCCTTGCGCTACCGCCATAAACGAGCCCATGCCCAGCTTGGCAACCTCTTTGGGGCCCAGTACGGTGCACTCGATTTTGGGATGCTTGGCCAGGTCTTGGGCAGCGCTTCCCAAATGCTTGGGCGTGGCCAAATTGGCGGGTCGATTGGCCCATTCCTTGGCCAACTCAACGCCGCTGACGATGGCCACGGCGCGGTCAAACGTGGTTTTGGTCTCCGCCGCGTTGCGCGCGCCGATCAGGACGCGTTGCACCGTGCGGGGTTGGGGTTTGGACTTGCTAAAGGTGTAGGTGTACGTGGCATCGGCCACCGCAAGGACGGCAGCGCGCACGGCAGCCTCTTGCGCTGGGGCGGCAAAACAGACACACAGGCGCTTTAAATTGGCCGATTTGGCCACGCCCAGCGCGGCAACCACGGCACTGCGCACCTCGCGCGCACCGCCCTCGCCCACGCTGGCCAGCACCACCCGAACGCCGGCGGCTTGCAAGGGGCGGTACAGACTCAAAACCTTGCCAACGCCGGTCTCCAAGTCGCCCGATTTAAGGGCTGCGCCGACCAACTGGGATAAATCGTCCTTGGCGGCTTTGAAGGATTTGGGCACCAAAAGCACCAAAACATCGCATTTTTCGTCCGCTGCGGCGACTAAATCCATCGCTTTGAGTTCAAAGTTCATAATTACACCTTTCTGAAGCGCCCATGTTATTCCATTCTTCCGTCCGCAAGGAGCTTGCCCGCACCTTTGGCGCCACCTTGGTCGTGCTGGTGACGGTAGTGATGACGACGACCGTCATTCGCACGCTCAGCGAGGCGACGCGCGGCGTCTTCAACCCCTCGGATGTGCTGATCGTGATGGGCTACACCGTGCTCTCCCAATTGCCGACGATTCTGTCGCTGAGCCTGTTTATTGGCATCGTCAGCGTCCTGACCCGCATGTACCGGGACAGCGAAATGGTCATTTGGCTGGGCAGCGGCCAAGGTATCGCCGCCCTGCTGCGGCCACTTTTGCGCTTTGCCTGGCCGATTTTTGTGGTTATTTCGGTGCTGGCCTTCGTGGTCTTGCCCTGGGCCTTTGGCCGGATTGAGGATTTGCGCGACCAGTACGAAAAGCGCGGCGACATCGCCCGTGTCGAGCCTGGCCAGTTCCAGGAGTCGGCCAATGGGGACCGGGTTTTCTTTATTGACAAAGACAGTCAGGACAAGCAAGCCGGCTTGCATGTGTTTTTGGTCACCCGCGAGGCCGGCGTGCAAACCATCACTTCGGCCGAGCGCGGCACAGTGAAATCGGCCGACGGTAGCAAATACCTGGTTCTGGAAAACGGTCAGCGCCTGGAAAAACGTTTAGACAGTGAAGACAGCGTCCTAAGTGGCTTTGCCCGCTACACCGTGCGCTTGGGCCCCGATTCCCCCAGCGCCCGCAACTTCTCGCCCACCAGCACCATGACGGTGCTGCAACTGTTGGCCCAGCCCAACCCTTTTCATATGGCGGAGTTGGCGTGGCGCGCCGGGCTCTGTCTGGCTGCCGTCAATCTGGTGTTTTTGGGCCTGGCCGTCTCTGGCTTTAACCCCCGCGTCGGGCGGGTGCGCAACCTGGTTTTCGCTTTTCTGGCCTTTGTGGTTTATTTCAACCTGTTGGTCATGGGAAAAAACTGGATTGAAGCGGGGCAAATTTCTGCGCTAGGGCAATTGGCGGCCTTGCACGGCGGGGTTTTCGCACTCAGTTTGTTGTGGCTCACGGCCCGGCAAAAGCACTGGTCGCTTCGCGTGTGGCGTCCCGCGCCAGTCAAAGGCTTGGCATGAAAACCTTGCGCAAATTGCTTTACGCCGAAGTGTTGATCGCGGTCAGCGCCGTTACCCTGGCTTTCATCAGTTTGTTTTTCTTTTTCGACTTTGTCGACGAGCTCAATGCCGTGGGACATGGGCAAACCTCGGGTTATTCTGTCGCGCAGGCCCTGATTTACGTCTCGCTCATGATTCCCAACCATGTCTACGAGTTGCTGCCGATTGCGGTGTTGATTGGCAGTATTTTCGTGATGGCGCGGCTGGCGCAAAGTTCGGAGTTCACTATTTTGCGTACCAGTGGATTGGGTCCCTGGCGGGCCTTGCGGGCGCTGCTGCTGCTGGGCTTGGTGTTTGTGGCCGTCACCTTTGCGGTAGGCGACTACCTGGCGCCCTTGGCCGACAAATCGGCGCAGATGCTCAAGGCCCGGTTTCAGGGGCATCTGACCGTGGGGAAAACCGGCGCCTGGATCAAGGAAAAGCAGACCTACAGCACCTTCTCGGTCAACGTGGGTGCACTCGAGGCCGACGGCACCATGCGTGATATCCGGATTTTTGAGCTGGACAACCAAGGGCGCATCGTCTCGGTGGCGCAGGCCAAGCAAGCGCAGTTCGGGCCGGCGCAGTCCTGGCTCTTGCGGGAGGTGGTGCGCACCGAATACAGCGGCGGCACCCAGGCGGGGGCACGCGCCATCACCCTGCGCCACGACAACTTTACTTGGCTCAACCAAATTAGCGCCGAAATGGTGGCTTCGGCCCTGCTGCGTCCGGACCGCATGGGAACGATTGACCTGTTTCAGTATGTGCGCCATCTGGAGTTCAACGGCCAAGCGGCGCAAAAGTATGAAATCCAGTTCTGGAAAAAGGTGTTCTACCCCTTAAGCTGTCTGGTCATGATGATGCTGGCCCTGCCCTTTGCCTACATGCACTTTCGCACCAGCGGGACGACTTCCATGGTGTTTGTCGGGGTCATGGCCGGCATCAGCTTTGTTCTGCTCAACAACGTCATGGGCGATCTGGGGTATTTGCGTGCATGGCAGCCCTGGTTTACCGCCGCCCTACCCGGTCTGATTTACTCGCTGATTTCGCTGGCCACTTTTGGTTGGCTGGTAGTACGCCAATGAGCAACTTTGGAATGGTTTTATTCGCCCACGGCTCGCGCGACCCGCTGTGGCACCGGCCGATGCTGGCTCTGGCGCAGATGCTGCGTGAGCGGCAAAGTGTCGCGCCGGTCGCCTGCGCCTACCTGGAGCTGAGCACCCCGGACCTGCAAACCGCTTGCGCGGCACTGCTCGCGCAGCCGCTAACAGAAATCCGCATCATTCCGCTGTTTTTGGGTGTGGGCAAGCACGCGCGCGAAGACTTGCCGGTGCTGGTGGAGCAACTGCGTCAGCGCTGGCCCGGCACCGTCTTTACCTTGCGGCCTGCGGTCGGCGAGGACCCGCGCCTGTTGCAAACCCTGGCCGACATCGCGCTGGACGCAGACTGAAACCCGACTACTGTTGTCTTGAAGCATAATGAATGACTTCTATAGCTCAAATTCGTTATGAACCTTCACCAATTCCGGTTCGTCCAAGAAGCCGTACGCCGTAACCTGAACCTGACCGAGGCGGCCAAGGCTTTGCACACCTCGCAGCCCGGCGTCTCCAAGGCCATTATTGAGCTGGAAGACGAGTTGGGCATCGAAATCTTCGCCCGCCACGGCAAACGCCTCAAACGCGTGACCGAGCCGGGCCAGCATGTGCTCAAAAGCATCGACCTGATCCTGCGCGAGGTGGGTAACCTCAAGCGCATCGGCGACCAGTTCAGCCAAGAAGACAGCGGCACCCTGTCAATTGCCACCACCCACACCCAGGCGCGCTATGTGCTGCCGCAAAAGGTGGCGGCGCTGCGCGCAAGTTTTCCCAAGGTCAATATCAGTTTGCACCAGGGCGCACCCGACCAGGTGGCGCGCATGGTGATCGACGAGGTGGCCGAGATCGGTATCGCCACCGAGTCGCTGGCAGCCTTCCCCGAGCTGGTCACCCTGCCTTGCTACCAGTGGCAGCACATGCTGGTCATGCCCACGGACCATCCCTTGGCGGGCAAGTCGCGCATTAGCCTGCAGGACGTGGCTGAGCAGCCCATCATCACCTACCACCCTTCGTTCACGGGCCGCACCAAGATTGACGCCGCTTTTGCCGCGCACAAGCTGGAGCCGCGCATTGCGCTGGAGGCCATCGACTCGGATGTGATTACCACCTATGTGCGCCTGGGCCTGGGCATCGGAATCGCCGCCGAAATGGCAGTGCGCGATATCCAGGAGGACGGCGGCTTAGGTGGCCTGGTGGTACGACCTGCTGGCCATTTGTTTGGTCAAAATACCACCCGCGTGGCCTTTAAACGCAGCGCGTATTTGCGCAATTTTGTGTACACCTTTGCCGAGTTGCTCAGCGCGCAACTCACACGCCAGACCGTGGAGCGCGCCATGGCCGGGCATCTGAATGACACGGATCTGTAAAGCCCACGGTATTTGCGATGCCCAGCACTGAACAAGCCACTCCACACAGCCCCGCCTTGCGCAGCCGCCTGCCCGAGGTCGGCACCACCATCTTCACGGTGATGTCGGCCTTGGCGGCCGAACACCAGGCGGTTAATTTGGGCCAAGGATTCCCCGACTTTGCCTGCGATCCGGCGCTCCTGGATGCAGTCAGCCAGGCCATGCAGCAAGGCCACAACCAATACCCGCCGATGCCAGGCATCCTGCCGCTGCGCCAAGCGGTGGCCGACAAGATGGAGCGCCTGTACGGGCATAGCTATCGCCCGGCCGATGAGATCACTATCACCGCGGGCGCGACGCAGGCGATTATTTCGATCATCTTGGCGGTGGTGCATCCGGGCGACGAGGTGATTGTGCTGGAGCCATGCTACGACAGCTACCTGCCCAATATCGCACTGGCCGGCGGCGTGGCCGTGCGCGTGCCGCTGACGCCAGGCAGCTTTCGGCCCGACTTTGACAAGATCGCAGCGGCCCTCTCGCCGCGCACGCGCTGCATCATCATCAACACGCCGCACAACCCCAGCGCCACGATTTGGACCGAGGCCGAAATGCGTCAACTGCAGGACTTGCTAGCACCCACGGAGGTGCTGCTCATCAGCGACGAGGTGTATGAGCACATGGTTTTTGACGGCGCAGCGCACCACAGCGCGGCCCGCTTCCCCGGCCTGGCGGCGCGCAGCTTTATCGTCTCGAGCTTTGGCAAGACTTACCATGTCACCGGCTGGAAGGTGGGCTTTGTGGCCGCTCCCGCGCCCTTGAGCGCCGAGTTGCGCAAGGTGCACCAGTTCAATGTCTTTACTGTCAACACGCCGGTGCAACACGGCTTGGCGGCTTATATGCAAGAGCCAGCCCATTACCTGCAACTGCCCGCCTTCTACCAAGCCAAGCGCGACCTGTTTCGGGCAGGGCTGGCGCAAACCCGGTTTCGACTGCTACCAAGCGAGGGCACGTTTTTCCAATGCGCCGATATCTCGGACATCAGTACCCTGAGCGAAGTCGATTTTTGCCGCTGGCTGACCACCGAGATCGGCGTGACGGCCATCCCGATGTCGGCGTTTTACCGCGATGGCTTCGACCAAAAAATCGTGCGCTTTTGCTTTGCCAAGGAGGAGGCCACTTTGCGCACAGCCCTGCAACGCTTAGCCCAACTGTGAGAAAACGCTGATGTCGTACCTGGATGATCCCCGTGTATTTTTTGCCGCCGAGCGCACGCTGCTGGCCTGGCAGCGCACTGCCATCGCCTTGATTGGCTTGGGCTTTGTCGTAGAGCGTTTTGGTTTGTTTGTGCGCATGATCAATGCCGCCAATGGCAATGCACCGGTCGCGGACGCCATGCCCACGCTCTGGTTTGGCGTGGCCTTTTTGCTGCTGGGCGCTGCCGTCTCTGCGCTGGCGGCATTGCAAAACCAGCGCTTTGTGCGCACCCTCAGTTACCCGGAAATTCCGCGCGGCCACCAAACCTGGCTGGGCCCGGTACTTAACTACGCCTTGGCGCTCACGGCTTTGTTGATGGCCGCGTGGTTTATCCGCTCTGCCGTCTGAGGCCGGTTTTTATTGTCACCGAACTTTTAAAGCCCAGAAGGAAAACCATGAGCCTGACCATCACCTCGCATACCGAACACTTTGCCACCGCCCCGCAAATCGAGCCGCTGGACATGGCGGCGATTTCGGCCCAGGGCTTTAGTACCGTGATTAACAACCGCCCGGACGGCGAAGGCGGCCCCGAGCAACCCACTTCTGACGCGATGGCGCAGGCAGCGCTTGCCGCAGGACTTTCCTACCACTACCTGCCCGTGATCAGCGGGCAAATCACGCCCGAGCAAGTGAGCGCGTTTGCCGCTTTGGTGGCGGGCTCCAGGGGGCCGGTGCTGGCCTTTTGCCGCAGCGGTGCGCGCTCCACCAATATGTGGCGCATGGGCCAGTAAGCGCAAGTGAAGTTTGGCCTGCCCCGCCGCTAGGCGCCTAACTGCGCCCAGGCTTTTTCCAGGCGCTTGACGCTGACCGGCTGCGGCGTACGCAGCTCTTGCGCGAAAAGGCTCACACGTAATTCCTCCAAAAGCCAGCGAAACTCGGCCATGCGCTCGTCATGCACGCCTTTGCGCTCGGCCACCAAACGCCAGTAACGCTGCTCGAGCGGCCGCAACTCGACCACGCGGGCCGCATCGCGTGCCGGATCGGCGCGGTATTTGTCCAGGCGCAGCGTGATGGCTTGCAGGTAGCGCGCCACATGCTGCAGGCGGGGCCAGGGTGTGGCCAGCAAAAATCGCTTGGGCACCAGGCGCTGCAACTGGGCGCTGGCATCTTCCACGGCTGGCGCGGCGTTTTTGCTGTCCTTGAGCTTGCGCGCCGCAGTTTGGTATTCCAGCAATATCACCAGCGCCATGCGCGCCACCTCGTTGGCGATCAGGGTCAGGCGACCACGGCCTTCCTCTACACGCCGGGTAAAAGCGGCCGCATCGGTGGGCAAAGGCTCCATCAAAAATGCACGCTCCAGCGCCAGACTGATGATCTGCGCTTTGAGCTCCTCCACGGTGCCGCCCACCGCGCCTGCGCCGTCGAGCTTGCCCAGCTGCATATAGGCGACGCCCATTTTTTGCAGGTCGGGAATGTTCTTTTCCAGGTACTTGAGCGCTTCCTTCAGTTGCAAGGCAAACAGGCGCACCAAACCGCTTTTGTGCTTGGCAGCGGCCGCCTGCGGCTCGTCAAACACCTCCAGGGTGACGGCGTCGCCCGCATCGACCAAGGCCGGAAACCCCACCAGCGACTGCGCACCTTTGCGAATTTCCAGCAATTCGGGCAATTCGCCAAAGGTCCAGGCGGTGTAGCGCTGCTCTGCTTGGGCGGGGAGCGCCTTGTCTTCTTTAACGGTCTTGCCAGGCGCGCCGGCCGCGATTACCGGCGCTTTGGCCACTTGCGCCTTGGGCGCGGGGGTGGTTTGCGGCGGCACGGTTTGGCTTAGCTTGAGCGCAGCCAGCGCCTGGAATGCGCCGCGCGCCTGCGAGCCCCATTGGGCTTTGAGCGCGGCCAAGTTGCGCCCCTGTTCTAGCTGGCGACCATGTTCGTCGATCACCCGCAAGTTCATGAAAAAGTGCGGCGTCAGCATGTCCGGCTTGATGTCGGCGCGCACGATGTCCAGGGACGTTTCGTCGCGCACCAGCTTGAGCACAGCGTCCAGCAAGCTGCCGGCGCCAAAACGCTCGGGCGCATTGAGGGCCAGCGCCATGCGCGAAGCGGTCTCTGGCAGGGGCACCAGGCGCGAGCGCGGCCGCTGGTGCAAAGTTTTGAGTAAAGCCTGTACTTTGTCCTTGAGCATGCCGGGCACCAGCCATTCGCAGCGCTCCTCGTTGACCTGGTTGAGCACAAAAAGCGGGACGGTCACCGTCAGCCCGTCACGCGGATCGCCGGGCTCGTGCAGGTAGGTGGCCAAACAATCGACGCCGCCTAGGCGCACCGTCTTGGGGAACTGGCTGCTGGTAATGCCCGCCGCTTCATGGCGCATCAGCGCCTCGCGGGTGAGCACCAAAAGCTGCGGGTTGGATTTGACGGCCTCGCGGTACCAGCGCTCAAAGCTGTAGCCGCTGCACACATCGGCGGGCAACTGCTGCTCGTAAAAGGCGTAAATCAGCGCGTCATCGACCAGCACGTCCTGGCGGCGGGCTTTGTGTTCCAGCTCTTCGACCTGGCGTATCAGCTTGTGGTTGGCAGCCAAAAAGGGCAGCGCGGTTTCCCATTGGCCATCGACCAGGGCCTCGCGGATAAAAATCTCGCGTGCGCCGGGCAGGTCTACGCGGCTGTACTGTACGCGCCTGCCGTTGTAGACCACGATGCCGTACAGCGTGGCGCGCTCCAGGGCCAGCACTTCGGCGGCTTTTTTCTCCCAATGCGGATCGAGCAACTGCTTTTTGAGCAAATGCCCGCCCACTTGTTCGATCCACTGCGGCTCGATGGCGGCAATGCCCCGACCAAAAAGCCGTGTAGTTTCTACCAACTCGGCCGCAATAATCCAGCGCCCCGGCTTCTTGGCCAAATGCGCGCCTGGGTGCGGAAAAAACTTGATGCTGCGCGCCCCGAGGTACTCGCCCTGGGCGCCCTCGGTGTCCAGTTTGCAGCCCACATTGCCCAAGAGGCCCGCCAGCATGGACAGGTGCAATTGCTCATACGACGCAGGCGCGGTATTGATGCGCCACTTGTGCTCCGCCACGACGGTTAGCAACTGGCTATGGATGTCTTTCCATTCGCGCAGGCGGCGCACATTGATAAAGTTTTGCCGCAGCAGCTGCTCGTATTGCCGGTTGCTCAGCTTGTGGGCGCCGCTGACCTCGGCTTTATCGCCACGCGCAGCAGCAATCCATTTCCACAGCTTGAGGTAGCCGGAAAACTCGCTTTTCTCGTCGTCAAACTTGGCGTGCGCCTGGTCGGCCTGGGTCTGGGCGTCGATGGGCCGGTCGCGCACGTCCTGCACGCTGAGTGCCGAGGCGATGATCAGCACTTCGTCCAGGGCCTCGCGCTTGCGGGCCTCCAAAATCATGCGGCCCACGCGTGGATCGAGCGGCAGGCGCGCCAGTTCCTGGCCCAAAGCCGTGAGCGCGTTGGCCTCGTCCACCGCCCCGAGTTCGAGCAGCAGCTGGTAGCCATCGGCAATCGCCCGGCCCGAGGGGCGCTCCAAAAACGGGAAATCCTCTACCGCGCCCAAGCGCAGCGACTTCATACGCAAAATCACGCCCGCCAGCGAAGAGCGCAGGATTTCCGGGTCGGTAAAGCGTTCGCGTCCGGCGAAGTCTTTTTCCTCGTACAGACGAATGCACACGCCTTCGGCCACGCGGCCGCAGCGCCCGGCGCGCTGGTTGGCCGAACTTTGGCTGATGGGCTCGACCAAAAGCTGCTCCACCTTGCTGCGAAAGCTGTAGCGTTTGATGCGCGCCGTTCCCGCGTCGATCACATAACGAATGCCCGGCACGGTGAGCGAGGTCTCGGCCACATTGGTGGCCAGCACGATGCGCCGGCCCGTGTGGCCTTCAAAAATGCGGTCCTGCTCGGCTTGGCTTAGGCGCGCAAACAAGGGCAGCACCTCGCAACTGCGCATCACCGGCTGGTGGCTGAGGTGGCGGCGCAGGTGGTCGGCGGCCTCGCGGATCTCGCGCTCGCCGGGTAGGAACACCAAAATATCGCCGCCCACCCCGCCGCGCCAGAGCTCGTCCACGCCATCAGCGATCGCGTCATTCAGATCGTATTCGCGGCTTTCTTCAAACGGGCGGTAGCGCTGCTCGACGGCAAACATGCGGCCCGAGACCATGATGACGGGCGCCGGCGTGAGGGTTTTGGCGTCCTCGCTGCCTTGCAGCGTGGCAAAGTGGTCTGCAAAACGCTGGGCGTCGATGGTGGCCGAGGTCACGATGACCTTCAGGTCAGGCCGCCGGGGCAGAATCTGGCGCAAGTAGCCCAACAAAAAGTCGATGTTCAGGCTGCGCTCGTGCGCCTCATCGATGATCAGAGTGTCGTAGGCCTGCAACAGCGGGTCGGTCTGGGTCTCGGCCAGCAAAATACCGTCGGTCATCAGCTTGACCGAGGCGTCGCGGCTTAAACGGTCCTGAAAACGTACCTTGAAACCCACCACCTCGCCCAGCGGCGTGTTCAGCTCTTGGGCGATGCGCTTGGCCACGCTGCTGGCGGCAATCCGCCGTGGCTGGGTGTGGCCGATCAGCTTGCCGCGCGGCGCAGGCTTGCCATTGGGCAGCATCTTAGGGTAGTTACACAGGCCGCGCCCCATGGCAAGGGCGATTTTGGGCAGCTGCGTGGTTTTGCCCGAGCCAGTTTCGCCGCACACGATGATGACTTGGTGGCGCGCGAGCAAAGCCATGATTTCCTCGCGCTTGCCCGAGACCGGTAGCGAGGCCGGAAAGTCAATTCGCAAAGGGATGGAGGGCAAAGACGGGGCGGACACAAAGGGGCTGGGGGCTGCAGAGCAGCGTATTATCCCAGCCATGAGCTCCGTGTTTAACTTCACTTTCGTGCCCTGGTTTCGGTCTGTGGCGCCCTATATCCACAAGTTTCGCAACCAAACCTTTGTGGTGGGCATCGCTGGCGAAGCCATTGCGGCCGGAAAACTCCCCCACCTGGCGCAGGACCTGGCCATGATCCAGGCCATGGGCGTAAAGATCGTGCTGGTCTATGGCTTTCGCCCCCAGGTGAATGAACAATTGCAGGCCAAGGGCCACGCGCCCAAGTATTCGCACGGCATCCGCATTACCGACGAGGTGGCCCTCGATTGCGCCCAAGAGGCCGCCGGCCAACTGCGCTACGAAATCGAAGCGGCCTTCAGCCAGGGACTGCCCAATACGCCGATGGCCGATTCGACAGTGCGGGTCATCAGCGGCAACTTCCTGACCGCGCGCCCGGTCGGCATCGTGGACGGCGTGGATTTCCAGCACTCGGGCGTGGTGCGCAAGGTCGATACCGCCGGTATCACCAAAGTCCTGGACATGGGCGCCATGCTGCTGCAGTCGCCATTTGGCTTTTCGCCCACCGGCGAGGCTTTTAATCTGACCATGGAAGAAGTGGCGACCTCGGTGGCCACCGCTTTGCAAGCGGATAAATTGATTTTCCTGACCGAAGTGCCGGGCTTGCGGCTTCGGCCGCTGGAGCCTGCCGGTGAGGACAACCCCATTGACACCGAATTGCCGCTGGCCGCTGCCGAGCAATTGCTCGCTGGACTGCCGCGAGCCGAGCGCCCGGGCGACGTGGGCTTTTACTTGCAGCACTGCGTTCAGGCCTGCAAGGCCGGCGTAGAGCGCAGCCACATACTGCCCTACGCGGTGGACGGCGCCATATTGCTGGAAGTTTATGTACACGACGGCATTGGCACCATGATCGTGGACGAAAAGCTCGAGAGCTTGCGCGAGGCCGAGGAAAACGACGTGGGCGGCATCTTGAAGCTGATCGCGCCTTTCGAGGACGACGGCACCCTGGTCAAGCGCAGCCGCACCGAGATCGAGCGCGAGGTGGGCAGCTACACGGTGATCGCGCATGATGGCGTCATCTTCGCCTGCGCCGCGCTCATGCCCTACCCTGAAGCGCGCACCGGCGAAATGGCTGCGCTGACCGTCTCGCCCGACGTGCAGGGCCAGGGCGATGGCGAGCGCGTGCTCAAACGGATCGAGCAGCGGGCCAAAGCGGCCGGTTTAGAAAGTATTTTTGTGCTCACCACGCGCACCACGCACTGGTTTTTGAAGCGCGGCTTTGTGCTGATGGATGCAGACTGGCTGCCCGAGGCGCGCAAGCGTAAATACAACTGGGACCGCAAAAGCCAGGTGCTGGTCAAAAAACTCAGCGCCTAACTGGCCCCCGTTTTCACTCTTGCACCAGCGGCGCCAGACGCCCTTGGCGCCAGGCCAGCAGCGCTGCACCGACGCCACAAACGCAAAAACAGACGAATGACCAATTGGCAATGGAGCCGCCCAAAAAGGTCCAGTCCACTGCGGAGCAGTCGCCGCTGCCTTTGAACACCATGGGAATCACCCGCTGCAGCGGGAAGGCCTCGATCATCCCGAAGAGGTCGCGTCCGCAGGTAAATACCTCGGGGGGGTACCACTGCAGCCAACTTTGACGTGCCGCCACAAAAGCCCCGGTGCAAGCGAAAACTACGATGGCGCAACCCAAGAACACCCCCGCGCGCCGCGCCGCAATGCCTGCAGCGGCTAGGGCCGCCAATGCCACGAGCACAAACACATAGCGCTGCACGATACACATCGGGCAAGGCTCCAGCCCCACCACATGCTGCAAATACAGTCCAAAAAGCAGCAGACCAATGCAGGTCAGCGCCATCAGGGCGTAGACCCGGCGCGGGTAAGAATCGAGGATCTGAAACAGGTGGCGCACTAAAAATCTCCTGCTAGCGCCCATGCGCTGGCCCCCGGATTATCCGCCTGGGATTTCAAGCTTGGTGCATATGCGCATAAGATTGCCGCTTTTCATTGACTCTTTTTCTGTATAGGTACGCTCGCATGGCACGCACAGTTCACTGCATCAAACTCGGCACCGAGGCCGAGGGCCTGGATTTCCCGCCCTACCCCGGCGATTTGGGCAAGCGCATTTGGGAGGGTGTGAGCAAGGAGGCCTGGGCCGCGTGGCTCAAGCACCAGACCATGCTGGTCAATGAAAACCGCCTCAACCTGGCCGACGCCCGCGCCCGCCAATACCTGGCGCGCCAGATGGAAAACCACTTTTTTGGTGCCGGCGCCGACGCGGCGCAGGGCTACGTCCCGCCCAGCGCCTGAGCGCCTTATTCGTACCGGCTGCCGTGGCGCCATCGGCCCGCAGCATTTTGGACACCGACTGGGGTGATGCCAGCGCGTTTTTGCGGCAGTGGCGCCAGTGGCTGACCGAGCCTGAGCGCCCGCGCATGCTGCACTACGTGGCGCTGGTGCTGCCATTTGCTGGTGGTAAACCGGTGGCCAGCGATGACCCGCAGTCGCACGCACTGCGCGAGGCTTTGAGGCAGGCCTTTGGAGACGATTTACCCGGGGCGGGCCACTACCGTATTTGCCTGCAGGATGGTTTGCTGCAGCTGACTTTGTGTATTGGCCCACCAGAGACCAGTTTGCAAGCGTTGCGCATGCAGGCCGACCGCGTTTTGTTGCGCGCAATGCCCAACCCCAGCGCGGCGGTTTGGGCTTTGATCGGGCGTGTGTGCAAATCTGGCGCTGTCTTGGAGCGCGATCTCCGCAGCGCAGAGGATGCACCCGGACCGCCGCCCGCCCCCTGGCGCCCTATAAGCCCTGACTCCTGGACCTATGCACCAACTTGGGCGCCGCGCCGCAGTCGGCAACAGTCGCGCACGGTGTGGGCTCAGCCGCAGCGTTGTACCGTCATTGGCGCGGGCCTTTGCGGAGCAGCGACGGCCCAAGCGCTGGCCTTGCGCGGCTGGCAGGTGCAGGTGCTTGAAGCCGGCGCCCAGCCGGGCGCGGGTGCCTCGGGCGTACCGGCTGGTTTGGTCAGCCCGCAGCCCAGCCTGGACGATGCGCCGCAATCCTTGTGGACCGCACGCGGCGCCGCACTGATGCGCCAGTTGGCTGCGGCCCGCCTGGTCGAGGGGCGCGATTGGCAACCCAGCGGTGCAAGCGCATTACAGCCCGGCGCACCTGCCACAGGCCCCGACGCGCAGTGGGACCCGCAGGCCTTTTGGATGCGTCCTGCCGCGTGGATTGCCGCCTGCCTGGCCGGTGCGGGCATTTCCCTGCGCTGCGGCGCCCGCGTTGCGCAAATCGTGCAGCGCGAAGGCCTGTGGTGCATGCTCGATGGTGAGGGGGCCGTGCTTGCAGAGTCGGAGTTGGTGGTTTTGTGCAACGCCGGGGACGGCGCACGCCTGTTGAGCGCGCCCGCGCTGGGCTGCACGCCCGCTTTGAAGGCGCTGGCCGCTCGTTTGCAAGGCCGCCATGGAAGCGTGAGCTTGGGGCCAGTCGCCGGTTTACCCGATTTGCCGGGGCATCCGGTACACGGCGCCGGCCATTTTTTGCCCGCGTTGCCCAGCGCCAGTGGCCTGCGCTGGATGGCGGGCGCTGGCTTTGCGGTGAGGTCGGCCACCGACCCGGCCGCCGAGCATGCTGACAACATCGCGCGCGTGGGGCGGATGCTGCCTGAACTGGCAGAAGGATTGCGCACGCAAGCGCAGGCAAATTTGTTACAACTGTGGCAAGGCGAACGCTGCACCTCGCCGGACCGCTTGCCCCTGATCGGCGCGGTGGCCGCTGCCCCGGCGGCGGGCCTGTGGGTCCATTTGGCCATGGGCTCACGCGGGCTGAGTGTTGCGGCCCTGGGCGCGGCCTGGTTGGCTGCCTGCATCATGGGCGAACCCTGGCCGATGGAGGCGCGATTGGCGCGTTTTGTGGATGCCCAGCGCTTGGAGCGAAAACTGCCCCATGCCGTCTCGGCGGCGACTTAGTCGAGTGGTTTGCCCAATGCGGCTGGCGCCACCGCGCGGCCGACAAAACCGGCCAGCAGCACCACCGTCAAAAGATAAGGCAACGCCTGGATGGCCTGCACCGGAACCGTGCCAACACCAGGCAACTCCAGCCCTTGCAGGCGCATGGCGACGGCGTCTAGCAGACCAAACAGCAGACAGGCCCAGAGTGTGGGCCAGGGCATCCAGCGTCCAAATATCAGCGCGGCCAAGGCCATGAAGCCGCGCCCGGCCGTCATGTGCGGCGAAAAACTCGCGCTTTGGGCCAGCACCAAATAG
This sequence comes from Comamonas sp. lk, assembly GCA_945861345.1. Classification (GTDB taxonomy): domain Bacteria; phylum Pseudomonadota; class Gammaproteobacteria; order Burkholderiales; family Burkholderiaceae_C; genus Allorhodoferax. The sequence continues at coordinate 1,803 of CAMATX010000021.1, read as the reverse complement.
CTGCCGGCCAGGCCGCACAACAGGCCGTTGAGCCCCAGCGCGGCGTAGCGTAAGCGGCGTACCGACACGCCAGCCACCTCGACCATGTGCGGGTTTTCGCCCACGGCGCGCAGGCGCAGGCCAAAGCGGGTGCGGTAGAGCAAAAACCATACAACAGGTACCAGCGCGTAAGCAACATAGACCAACAGGTTATGGCCTAAGAGCGCCTGCCCGATGACCGGCCCCAGCCAAGGCAGCGGCGCGATGGCTTGCACCGCGCTCTCCCAATGTGCCTGAATACGCACCTCGACCGGCAGCGCAGGCGTCTGTCCGCCCTGTCCGAACCAGGCAATGCCCAGCACCACGGTGAGGCCTGCCGCAATGATGTTGATAGCCACGCCCGAGACCACCTGGTCGCCGGGGTAGCTCACACACGCCAGGCCGTGCAGCCACGACAACATGACGGCCACGCCCATCGCAGCCACCAGTGCCAGCGCCGTGGAGCCCGTCGCCGCACCCGCCGCGCCGGCGGCAAAGGCGGCAAACAGCATCTTGCCCTCCAGACCAATGTCGACCACGCCAGAGCGCTCGGACAACAAACCGGCCAGCGCGCACAACACCAGCGGCGTGGCCAGCCGCACGCCCGAGCCCAGCACCGAGGCGAGCATCAGTTCATCCATGCGCAGCCTCCGGCGCCACAGCGCGCAATACACGGGCCAGCGGCGCCGCCAACACGTAGCTCATGGCGCCTGAGAAGAGCACCACAAAGCCTTGCAGCATCACCACCATGTCGCGGCTAAAGCCGGGCACCTCGAACGCCACTTCGGCCCCGCCCTGGAACAGCGCGCCAAACAAAATACTGGCCAGCACAATACCCAGCGGATGGTTGCGGCCCATCAGCGCCACAGCAATGCCGGTAAACCCTGCCCCCGCCACAAACTCCAGCACCAACTTGCCGCTCACACCGGCCACCTCATTCATGCCCACCATGGCCGCCAGTGCTCCCGAGATCGCCATGGTCTGTACCACATGGCGGCGCGGGTCAATGCCGGCATACGCAGCAGCGCCTGGGCTCGATCCCACGGCGCGCAAGCGGTAGCCGCTCAGGCTGTGCCACAGGAAAAAATACACCGCCACGGCGCAGGCCAGGGCCAACAGCAAGCTGGCGTTAAGCGGCGAGCCCGGCCAGTCCACTGCGGCGAAAGCCAAAATTTCGCGCGCCGACCACAGGTGCGCCGAAGCGGCGAAAGCCGCGCTCTCGATGGCCACATTGCCGTGCGCACGCAGTTGGTTAACCAGCATGTACACCAGCAATGAACTGGCCAAAAAATTAAACATGATGGTGGTAATCACCACATGGCTGCCCCGATAGGCTTGCAAATAGCCCGGCACGGCGGCCCAGACCATGCCAAACAGCATGCCCGAGAGCAGCATCAAGGGCAGCATGGCCCAGCCCGGCAACACCGGGCCCAGCCACAAAGCCACCAAGGCGGCGCCCAGCCCGCCCAAAGTGGCCTGGCCCTCGCCACCAATATTGAACAGACCGGCATGAAAAGCCACGGCGACGGCCAGTCCGGTAAAGATAAAGCTGGTGGCGTAATACAGCGTGTAACTCAGGCCCCGCGCGCTGCCAAAAGCGCCGTCAATCAGGGCGACGAGTACCTGGGTGGGGTTTTGCCCGACCAAGGCCACCACGGCGCCGCAGGCCAGCAGCGCAATAGCCAGGCACACCACGGGCAGCAGCGCCACGTCGGCCCAGCGAGGCAAGGCGGCCCGCGCACTCATGCTCCGGCTCCAGCCATCAAAAGCCCCAATCGCTCTGGT
>CAMATX010000020.1 GCA_945861345.1 Comamonas sp. lk | reverse complement strand
CGAGCATCAACTTTGTAGCGACATTGCCACACCATGCTTCGTGGTCGCTTGAAAACGACAAGCGCATGGGGCACGAGCACGAAAGTGGTTTCTTTTTTCTCTGCCATACAGCGTTTTCAGCTGAGGATTTAGATGCTCGTAGCTTACGTGAACAGCACGTTTTGGACAAGAAAAACAGAGCAAAAGTGCGTAGTCGGTGCGTAGCCGATTTTCGGGCATAAAAAAAGCACCTACATCGCTGTAAGTGCTTATTCTATATAAGTAATCTGGTGGGACGTGCGGGGGTCGAACCCACGACAAACGGATTAAAAGTCCGCTGCTCTACCAACTGAGCTAACGTCCCGTCAATGAAGCCTAAACTTCACTGCCAAGCCCTAAATTATAGCGTTGTTTTTTAGGCAGCTAAATCGCATGTAGAAAGCATGTTCATGACCCACCCTGCGGCGCACATTCCGAAGCTAGCAGTGACTGCGACCGACGAGCCGTAGCCATGGCAATTGAGGCTGTTGTCACTTTGCACGTCATCGCCTGCTTGCGCGCCCAGCACAGGTTCTGCGCTGTACACCACCGTCAGGCCGATGCGTTTTCCCTCGCGGGGGGCACTATGAAATTTACGCAAGCGGTAGCGCAGTTGCGCCAGCAAGGGGTCATATGTTGCACTACTTAAATCGCCCACGCACACTTTTTCTGCCGACTTTTTCCCGCCTGCTGCACCCACGCTAATAAAGATTGCGTCTGTGCTGCGTGCCCACTGTGCCATGGCGAGTTTGGCTTGCACCTGGTCGCAGGCATCGATCACTGCATGCACGCCTGTGGGCAGCAATTGCGGCCAGTTGTCCGGCGTCACAAAATCATCAATGCAATGCACCTGGCAATCCGGGTTGATTTGGGAAATGCGCTCTTGCATGGCACCTATTTTTGCCATGCCCAGGGTGCTACTGAGCGCTTGAATTTGTCGGTTCACATTGGACTCGGACACATGGTCCATATCAATCAGCGTCAATCGGCCGACGCCGCTGCGCGCAAGGGCCTCGGCAGCCCAGGAACCGACGCCGCCGATACCTACCACCACGACATGAGATGCCCGAATGCGCGCCGCGGGGTCTTTGCCGTACAGCCGGCCTAAACCACCAAACCGGCGGTCCTGCTGTGCTTGGGGCAGGCAGGCCTGGTCATCAGAATCTGCCATGGGGGAGCGCACACCAGCCTAAGGGCCAACTATTTGATACGCGTCAGCCGCTCTTTGGCGACCTCAGCCACTTCGGACTGCGGATAGCTACTAAGTAACTCTTCCAAGGCCTTGCGTGCGTTGGCAGTGTCTTTGAGCTCCAAGTGGCAATTGGCTATAGCCAACAAGGCCTCGGCTGCGCGGGCGCTCGTCGGGTTGCGGCCGCCCAGCTTTTTGAAGCTTACCAGCGCGCTGCGGAAGTCTTTGAGCACAAACTGCGCATTACCCAGCCAAAAAATCGCCGAATTGGCATAACCGCTTTGCGGATAACGGGCCAAAAAGTCTGCAAAAACCCCTTGGGCAGGCTCAAAATCACCTTTGCGAAAACTCGCCAACGCAGCCTCAAACATACGCTTTTCGGCCACTTCAACCGCAAATTCATTGCCTTCAAAGCTCACCATGATCGGCTCCAAGCGCTTGATGCGCTCATCTAGGGGCTTGAGGGCGTCGGACTGGCGGCGAGCGCCGTCAGCGATATCGCGGCTCAGTTGCTCGCCCTGTCCACGCAGTTTGGACAATTCGGCGCGGTTGGCCTCCAGCTGGTTTTGCAAATCAATGAGGCTTCGGCGCAGATTGGCAATCTCTTCGGCTTGGCGTTTGGACTCGTCGACTTGGCGTTGATCCCCGTCTCGTCGCAGGGCTTCAATTTTTTGGCGCAAATCCAAAATCGCACGGCGCGCCTCGTCGTCGTCAAATATTCCGGCATGGGCACCAGCGCCAGCCAAGCCTAAAACCGCCAGGACCAGCGACTGGCGCAGCCAAGGCCGAATACGACCCAGTCTTGTGCTCATCGGACGCTGATTTCAGCGCGGCGGTTTTTCTCCATGGCCGCTTCGCTATTGCCCGCAACGGCTGGCTTTTCTTTGCCAAAGCTCACCGCTTCCATTTGCGCCTCGGACACACCCAAGAGCCCCAAGGCCTTACGCACGGCTTCGGAACGTTTTTGACCCAGCGCCAGGTTGTATTCGCGACCACCGCGCTCGTCGGTATGGCCTTCGATGCTGATTTTGGCCGCCTTGTTGCCTTTTAAGGTGCGGGCATTGGACTCAATAATTCCCTGAAACTCAGGGCGGATCGCAAAGCTGTCGAAGTCGAAATAAACAATGCGCTCGGCACCAACCGCGCTTTTAGCCGTAGGCGATGCGTCCAAGCTGGCCACGCTGCCCGCGTTCGAAGATGCCGCACCAGTCGTTGCCGGCGTCAAAGCCTTCATCACCGCACCCGAACCCTGGGACGATTTGTCTTCCACACTGGTCTCATCGAGTTTTACAGGGGTACTACACGCCGCCAAGGCCGCTACAAGGGCCATCAAAATCCACTTACTCATAGTATTCTCCAATTGATAAACGAAAAAATCACTTGCCCATGGGGCCCCAATCGGGCTCCCGCAAATCCCCGCTTTGGCCGGCCAGGCGGGCTTTGACGCGGCCGTCTAGCGTGCTGGTCATCAGCGCCTCGCGGCCTTGCTGCTGGGTGGCGTAAATAATCATGCGGCTGTTGGGCGCAAAACTGGGGTTTTCATCGGCGCTGGTGTCAGTAATCGCTTGCGCCTGGCCGCTGGCCAAGTCCATCACGTGCAGCTTGAAGGCACCGGCCACCCTAGAGATGTAGGCCAGCGAGCGCCCGTCCGGGCTCACCGCAGGTGAAATGTTGTAACTGCCACCAAAGGTAACCCGCTCGGGATTACCGCCAGCCACGGCCACTTTGTAGATTTGCGGCGATCCGCCCCGGTCGCTGACAAAGAAAACGGTTTGGCCGTCGGGAGAAAAGGTCGGCTCGGTGTCAATGCCACTGGAGGCGGCTAAGCGACGCGCCTCGGCACCGGGCTGCAAAGCGTCCATGAGGTAAATCTGCGATCCGCCATCGCGGCTGAGCGTCAACGCCAAGGTCTTGCCATCGGGAGACCAACTAGGGGCGCTGTTGGAGCCCTTGAAGTTGGCCACCAAGCGGCGCTTGCCGGAATCGACATCATGGACATAGACCACCGGCTTGCGCGACTCGAAGGACACATAGGCCAATTGGTTGCCATTAGGCGCCCAGGACGGGGAAATGATGGGCTCGGTGCTGCGCAGCGCCGACTGTGCGCCTTCGCCATCGGCATCGGCTACCCACAGGTTGTAAACCGCCGCACTCTTGGTGACGTAGGCAATACGGGTTGCAAAAACACCTTTTTCACCGGTGAGCTTTTCGTAGACCGCGTCGGCAATTTTGTGCGCTACGCGGCGCATCTCGCCAGCGCCTACGGCATGGCTTTGGCCGCCCAGGTCTTGGCTGCGGACCGTGTCCCACAGACGGAAGCGCACTTCGTAGCGGTCATCGGCCACCCGGGTGACGCTGCCCGTGAGCAAGGCGTCGGCACCCTGCTTGCGCAAGGCGGCCAAGTCAGGGCGGCTGTTTTCGTCCAGGCCCGCCAAGTTGCCCTCGACATTGCGGAACTGCCCGCTGCGCTCCAAATCGGCCTGCACAATCGCTGCAATACGCTGGGTCATGCCCTCGTTGCCCTTGAAAGCAGCGATGGCGATAGGGAACTGAGTCAAGCCGGTGCCAGAGACTTCTACCCTGAATTGGGCTTGCGCCGTGCAGGCCAGAAGCCAGGCGATACAGCCGAGAAAAAGCTTGTTCATAGCCCCTATTATCGCTAATCGATATGTCTCGTCGGTGAACACCGCCCCAGGCGGCCTTCGCAAGCTCTGTAATAGACTGTCGCGGTCGCCTTGGTTTACTGGCAGTGCGGCACCCCCCTACCCTCTACGTTGCCGCCCTACGGTCCGATTTACCACCCATGAGCCCCACCATGCCCGCCACCACCGAGCCCCTGCGGCTGCCACCCTGGCAGTTGTGGCTACTCTGTTTCGTGGCGCTCTCGCCCAGCCTGGGCACGGCCCTGGCGGCCGTGGGCCGCCTGGCGCTTTATGTGCTGGCCTTGGGCGTCATGCTTGCGGCTGCGCGGCGCGCCCGCGCCTACGGGCCCGCATGGCGAGCGCATACCAGCCTGACTTATGTACTGGTAGGCGTTTGCGCATTTCTGGCCCTGAGCACGGCCTGGTCCAGCGTGGACGGCCCCAGCGCTCTGTGGGCCTGGTCGCGCCACGCCCGGATTTTGGCGATCCCCTTGCTGTATTACCTGGTGCGCGACGCCGGCCAGGGGCGTACTTTGCTGCACGTGTTTATCCTGACGCAAGTGTTTGTCGGCCTGAGCTCCTGGCTGCTGGTGGCCGGCATCCATCCGCCTTGGATTTCGGCAGTCGACCCCGACACCACTTTTGCCTCGTACGGAAGCTACCTGGAGGAAACCATTGCGCAGGCCACTACGGCAGGCCTTTTGTGGTTTGAGCGCGATCGGATTTTTGGTCCGCGTGGACGTCTGCTGGCGATCGCACTGGCGCTCAGCACCGCGGTGCTGGCCTTGTTTTTTCTGCGCGGGCGCAGCGGGCATGTGGTGCTGTTGGCCATTAGCGCGCTGGTGGCCATGCAAGCCCTGCCGCCGGGGCGGCGCTGGCTGGCGTTGCTGCTGCCCTTTGTGGCGGCCGCGCTGTTGTGGTTTGGCGCGCCCAATTTCCGCGACCGGGTGAACCAGGTGGTCCAGGAGTCCTCGGTTTATCGCCAGCAAGGCAACGTCAATTCCTCTTCGGGCGAACGCCTTTTGTACTGGCAAACCTCGCTGCAAGCCATTGCCGAGCGCCCACTCCTGGGCTACGGCGCGGGCAGTTGGAACCATGAATTTCGCCGCATTGTGGGCAGCACCACGGTGCAAACGTCCATGGATGTAGACAACCCGCACCAGCTGTACCTGCTCTGGACGGTCGAAGGCGGCCTGGTGGGCTTAGCCTGCCTGTTGGCCGCGCTCGCTTGGCCACTGCGCCAGGCGCGCCACCTGGCCAGTGCCGACGCCTGGGCCCTGCGTACCATGGTGTGCGCGCTGGCGGTCTCGGGGCTCTTCAATTCCATGATTTACGGCATCGGCATGGGCGACTTCTTTTGCGTCGGGCTGGGTATATTGCTCAGTTTGGTGCCGCACGATACTGGGCCAAGCCCTGATACGCACCGACCTCTATGAACGACAACAGCACGCCCTCCGAACGCACTCTACGCCAGCGTCTGCTACGGGTGTTTGCCTATTTTTCGCAGCCCCTGTTCGCGTGGGTCGGTTTGGCCGTCTCGGTACTGGTGGGTGCGGCGATGGAGCCGGCCATTCCGGCGCTGCTCAAGCCGCTGCTGGACCAGGGCTTTAACTCCACCAACACCATTCCCGTCTGGCTGATCCCGGTGGCGGTGGTTTCGCTGTTCATGCTGCGCTCGCTGGCCTCCTACCTGGGCGATATTGCGCTGGCCAAAATCGCCCAAACCAGCCTGCAATCCTTGCGCACCCAGATGTTTGCCAGCATTAGCGTGGCCGATTTGCGCCTGTTTCGCAAACATCCGGCCACCGCGTTGGCCAACACCGTGGTCTACGAGGCCACCAACGGCGCGGTGCTGCTGCTCCAATCGGTGACCACGGTCGTCAAAGACAGCCTCACTTTGCTTGCCTTGGCAGGCTATCTGCTCTACCTGAACTGGCAACTGTCCACGATTGTGGTGCTGGTGTTTCCGCTGGTGGCCATCGTAATGCGCGCCATCTCCAAGCGCGTGTATGCGCTGACCAAGGCATCGCAGCAGGCCGTCGACCAGCTGGCCTATGTGGTCGAAGAAAGCGTGCTCGCACACAAAGAAATTCGCATCCAAAACGCGGAGCAGCACCAGCAAGAACGCTTTCACGTCGTCAACACCGGCCTGCGGCGCTTGGCCATGAAATCGGCCATCGTCGGCTCGGCGGTGGCGCCGGTGACCAACTTTTTCGCCTCGATTGCCCTCTCAGCGGTCATTTCGGTAGCCATCATGCAAAGCCAAGCCAACCATATGTCGGCCGGCGGTTTTGTGGCGTTTGTCACCGCCATGCTGATGATGATTGCGCCCATCAAGCACCTTTCGGACGTCTCCAGCACCATCACCCGGGGCATGGTGGCTGCTGAGCGGGCCATCGATCTGGTGGAGAACGTCGACGTCGAGCAAGGTGGCAACTTTCAGGTGGCGCGCGCCCGGGGCGAGGTGGCGCTGCAGCAGGTGTGCGTGCGCTACCCCGGCGCCACCGAGGATGCACTGCACCAGATTGATCTGCACATCGCACCGGGCCAATTCATCGCGCTGGTGGGTTTGTCCGGTTCGGGCAAAACCACGCTGGCCAGTTTGTTGCCGCGCTTTGTGGAATGCACCCAGGGCAGTGTCAGCTTGGACGGCGTGCCTCTGCCGGAATGGGATTTGCCTTGCCTGCGCAGCCAGTTTGCGCTGGTTGGGCAGAACGTCATCATGTTCAATGACACGGTGCTCAACAACATCGCACTGGGTCACACCGCCGACCCAGAAAAGGCCTGGCGGGCCTTAGAGGCGGCCAACCTGGCCCAGCGCGTGCGCGACCTGCCCCAGGGCCTGGACACCATTGTCGGCCACAACGCCAGCTTGCTCTCAGGCGGCGAGCGCCAGCGCCTCGCCATTGCCCGGGCGATTTACAAGGATGCGCCGGTACTGATTCTGGACGAGGCCACCTCGGCGCTGGACACCGATACCGACAGCCTGGTACAAGCGTCTTTGCGCAACGCCATGGCCGGACGCACCACGATTGCCATTGCGCATCGGCTCACGACCATCCGCGACGCCGATTGCATATATGTACTGGGCCACGGCCGCATCTTGCAGCACGGCAACCACGATGCGCTGATGGCGCAAGGCGGCGCCTATCTGGACTTTATTCGCCTGAGCCAGAGCTAATCAGGTCCAAGGCGGCGCTGGCAAACTGCGCCGCGTCGGGCTGCACCAGACAGCGCACACCGGCTTGGTGGTGGTAGGACGGCGGCGTTGCAAAATTAAACCAGCACAGCGTCGGCACCCCCAGCGCCACGGCCATGTGGTAGGGGCCAGAGTCGCTGGAGACGACCAAATCGGCCTGGGCCAGCAAAGCGGCCGACTCCTCAATAGAAAGCTGCCCCGCCCAATCCTGCACCACGCATGCGGCACCCAAGGTGGCCTGGAACAGCTGCACAAACTGGCTATTTACCTCGGTCTCAAAACCAGCGCCTGACAAATGCAAATCAAATGGGGCCCGCGCGAATAAGGCCGCCAGCGCCCGCACCAAAGCCGCCAGCGCGGGCCGCTTGGGCAAGGCATCCTCGGTGCCGCAGCCGATATTGAGCACCACCAAGCGCCGCACGGCAACCGTCTGCAGCGGATTGCGCGCTTTCCAGGCCAGGCCTTTGGCCGACAGGCGCAGCGTAATAGGCGTGCCAGCACGAACAATGCCTAGCGCGGCCAAAGCCACAAAATCGCGCTCGGTGTAGTCCATCGGCTTGGGCAAGCCATGCAGGCGCTGGTAGGAGCGGCTGGACGGCGCGCTCAAATCATAAATAAAGCGCCGCAGCGGGAACTGGGCAATACCGACTGCCAGCGCCGACTTGGCCCGCGCCATGCGCCGCGTCAGCAGGGCGGTGCGGATACCGCCAACTTCGCAATCAATCACCAGATCGAGCGGCTGGCCCTGCAGCGCGGTCTGCATCTGCCCGTAAATGGCGTCCATCGGCTGGCGGCGCTGCTTGGCGCTGCCCGGGCGGCCCTCTTTCACGGTCACAAAGTGCGCGCTGGCCAGCAGATAGTGGCTGCTTATCAGCTCCTGCACCACATAGCCGGCATGGTTGCTCAGCATGCACAAATGCAGCTGCACTTGCGGCCAGCGCGCCTTGAGCGCCGCCCACGCTGCCGAACTGCGCAGCAAGTCGCCCACGCCCATACTGTGGGACTTGATGAGCAAAACATGGCGCGGCGCCTGCAACCGCGCCTGGACTTCCGGACTCATTCCGCGCGATCCGCCGCCAGTGCCTGCTGCCAGCGCCAGGCGTCGGCGCACATGGCCGACAGCGGCAATTGGGCACGCCAGCCCAAAGCGCTGTGCGCCAGGTCGGTGGCGGCATAACAAGCGGCCACATCGCCCGGGCGGCGGTCCACAAAGCGCAGCGCAACGGGCCGGCCACTGGCCGCCTCAAAAGCCCGCACCATTTGCAGCACGCTGATGCCCTGCCCGGTGCCCAGATTGACGGTAATGCCTTTGCCCGACTGCTGCACATACCGCAGCGCCGCGACATGGCCCTGCGCCAGATCGACCACATGGATGTAATCACGCACGCCCGTGCCGTCCAAGGTGGGATAGTCCTGCCCGAATACCTGCAACTCGGGCCGCAGGCCGGCGGCCACCTGGGCGATATAGGGCATCAGGTTGTTGGGCACCCCTTGCGGGCTCTCGCCCAGCAGCGCGCTGGGATGCGCGCCCACCGGGGTGAAGTAGCGCAACAAGGCGACCTGCCAGCGGCTGTCGGCGCCTTGCAGCTCGCGCAGCATGTCCTCACAAAGCAATTTGCTGCGCCCGTAGGGATTGGTGCTGCGCAAAGGCGCCGATTCGGGGATGGGCACGCCGTCAGGCTCGCCGTACACCGTGGCCGAGGAGCTAAAGACCAGGCGGCGTACGCTGGCGCGCTCCATGGCAGCCACCAGGCACGCGGTGCCGCCCACGTTGTTGTCCAGGTACAGCGCCGCCTGCTGCCAAGACTGCCCGACCGATTTGAGGCCGGCAAAGTGCATCACCGCCTCGATGCGGTGGGCGGCAAACACCTGGTCCAAGGCCGCCGCATCGCGCACATCCGCCTGCACAAAAGGGGCGCGTTTGCCCGTTAAAGCGGCCAGCCGGTCCAGCACACCCGGCGTGCTATTGCGCAGATTGTCTAGCAGCACCACGTCCCAGCCAGCAGCCATGAGCTCGGCGGCCGCATGGGCGCCAATGTAGCCGGTACCGCCGGTGATCAAAATAGTGGCCATAGGTCCTAGGTTTGCTGCGGCCCGGCGGCGGCCTGGGCCAGTACTTGCTGGTAAATCTGGTGCTGCTGTTTGGCGATTTCGGGCCAGACATGCTGCGCGGCAAACTGCGCTGCGCGCCCGACCATGGCCACGCGCAAAGCGCCGTCGTGGCGAAGGCGGCCCACAGCCGATGCAATGGCCGCCTCGTCCTGCGGATTGTCCAGTATCCAGGCGGCGCCGGCCGCTTGCACCAGGTCCGAGGCCAAGCAGTAGGGCGAAACGCTCAGGAGCACTGGCACGTGGGCGGCAAAGGCCTCGAGCACCACCAGCGGGAAAATATCGTCCAAAGTGGCATGCACATGGCAGTCGGCGGCGGCAAAGGCGATGGAGGCGTCGGCCAGCAAGCCGGTAAATACCACCCTGCCACCGAGCGCGCCCTGCGCACAGCGCGCGCGCCACTGCGCTACCTGGGCCGGTGCACCGCCGACCACCAGCACGCACACGTCGGCCGGCAAGAGCGGCAGGCTGCGCAGCACGGCAGGCAAGCCTTTTTTCTCAAAGTTGTGGCCAATGACCAAAAGCACCCAGGCTTGCGCAGGCAAGCCCAAAGTCTGGCGCGCCTCGGTTGGCGATAGGGGCGCCTGGCCGGCCACTTGCGCGGCCATGCCGGGCGTCACCACGCTCAAGCGGGTGCGCGCCATGCCGTAGGTGCGCGCGATGATGTCCGCCAGCGCGGGCGCCACGGCCACTATGCGCTTGCCCGGCCCGCCAGCAAAGCGCAGGCCTTCCAGAGCCAGGTGGGCCAACAGGCGCGGGCTGGTCCACACCTTGAGGTACTGCAGCGCCTGGCGCCCAGCGCTGCGCGGGGTGCCAAAAATGCTGTAGCGCATGGGCCGCACATGGGCGGTTTGCACATGGCCGTGCCAGGTGTTCTCGTGCGAGTGCACCAGCGCAAAGCCGCTGCGGCTTTGCCACCAGGACCATAGCGCAAAAATCCACTGCGCAATCCAGCGCGGGCGGCGCAGGTTACGCCCCATGCGGTGCAGGGTGATGCGCTCGTCCACCACATCCGAACGCTCGCAAAACACATGGATGTCATAGTCTGCCGGGAACTGTGCAGCCAGGTGCAGCGCCAGTTGGACGGCGTAGTTTTCCGCACCGCCGGCACTTTTGCTGAAGTGCCGCGTCAAGATGGCAAGGCGAACGGGGTGGGTGGCGGTTATGGGCGCAGGCATGGTTCAGGACGGCCGCTGGTTTTCGTAGGAGGTGAAAACTTTCAGCAGAAACTGTGGCAAGTAGGTCGAGCGCACCACGGGCACGCGCACCAGCGTGAACAAATCATCGCCGGGCTGCACCTTGCCGCGCAGCGTGGTGGTGGCGCTGGCATAGCCAGCGGCGCGTGCCATGGCCACATGCTCAGGCGCGTACATGCCAAAGGGGTAGCAAAAATGCGCTACCTCCTGCCCGACGATGTCCTCTAAAGCGCTTTTGCAGCCGGTGATTTCCTGCTGTGCCTGTGCGTCGGGCAGCGTGGGCAGTTGCACATGCTTGTGGGTGTGCGCGCCAATGTCCATGCCCGCTCGCACCCATTGGCGGATTTGGTCGGCGCTCATCAGGTCGGCGGGCAGCACGCCGTGGGCCAGGTCCCAGTGGTTGCTTTGGCCTAGCAAGCCGCTCATCACGTAGCAGGTGGCAGTAAAACCGCAAGCCTGCAAGACCGGCAGGGCGTGTTCCAGGTTGTTGCAATAGCCATCGTCCAGGGTAATACCCACCACCTTGCCCTGGCGCTCGCCGCGTAAATACGGCATCAGATCGGGCATCGACAGGCCACGGTAGCCCAGACTTTTGAGCAAACGCATTTGTGACGCAAAGCGCGCCGGCGGCACATACAGGCTGCGAAAACCGGCCGGCGGCGGCGGTGCCTGCGCTATCTGGTGGTAGGTGAGAATGGCGTACTGAGACATGGGCGCGGGTACCAGGCAGGTGCGGCGTTAGAGCAAAACGATGTCGTATTGTTCCTGCCCCATGGCGCCCTCGCTTTGCAGGGAGACAGGTTTGCCGATGAATTCGCTCAGGCCGGCCAGGTGCTGGCTCTCTTCGTCCAGCAGCAGATCGATCACCTGGGGCGCGGCCACCACGCGGAACTCCCGGGGGTTGAACTGGCGCGCCTCGCGCAAAATTTCGCGGAAGATGTCATAGGCCACGCTGCGCGCCGTCTTGACAATGCCCTTGCCCTGGCAGGACGGGCAAGGCTCGCACAGCATATGCGCCAGCGATTCGCGGGTGCGCTTGCGCGTGAGCTCGACCAGGCCCAGCGCCGAAAAACCGCCCATCATGGTCTTGACCCGGTCGCGTCCGAGCTGCTTTTTGAACTCGGCCAGCACCGCCTCGCGGTGTTCGTCGGGGCCCATATCAATAAAGTCGGCCACGATGATGCCGCCCAAGTTGCGCAAGCGCAGTTGGCGCGCCAGGGCTTGGGCGGCTTCTAAATTGGTTTTAAAAATCGTGTCGTCAAAATTGCGCGCGCCTACGTAGCCGCCGGTGTTGACATCCACCGTGGTCAGCGCCTCGGTTTGGTCCACGATCAAGTACCCGCCCGATTTGAGCTCCACCCGCCGCCCCAGCGCCTTGGCGATTTCTTCGTCCACCGAAAACAGGTCAAAAATTGGGCGCTCGCCCTTGTAGTGCTGCAACTTTTTGGCCGCCTGGGGCATGAACTCGGCGCCAAAAGCGTGCAGCGCGTCGAACTGCTCGCGCGAGTCCACGCGGATAGTCTGGGTACTCTCGCCCACCAAGTCGCGCAACACGCGCTGCAGCAAATTGAGGTCCTGGTGCAGCAAGCTGGGCGGCGGCAAGCGCAGGCTGGCGTCTTTAATGCGCGCCCAGGCCTTGCGCAAATAGGCGATGTCGTCGGCGATTTCGCTGTCTTGTGCGTCTTCGGCGTTGGTGCGCAAAATAAAGCCGCCGCCGGCGCCACCGGCCAGGGCCAGCACGCGCTTGCGCAAGTCTTCGCGCTGTTCTAGCGGTATTTTTTGCGATACGCCAATGTGGTCATCCTGCGGCAAAAACACCAGCAAGCGCCCGGCCACGCTGATTTGCGTGGACAAGCGCGCGCCCTTGGTGCCCATCGGGTCTTTAATCACCTGCACCATCAGCGCCTGGCCTTCAAAAACCTGGCGCTCGATCGGAATTTGCGCCTGGGCGGCGCGCGCCGCGCTCAGCGTCTCGCCCTCGGCAGGTTTGTGCCAGACGTCAGCCACATGCAAAAAGGCTGCGCGCTCCAGCCCGATATCAATAAAAGCCGACTGCATGCCGGGCAGCACCCGCGAGACCTTGCCCACATAGACATTGCCCACCAGGCCGCGCTCGAGGGTGCGCTCTACGTGCAGCTCCTGCACCGCGCCGTGCTCGATGACGGCCACGCGCGTCTCTTGCGGCGACCAGTTGATCAAAATGTCTTGTTGCATCGCATTACCCGGTGGTGGTTCCGGCCCCCAGAGCCCGCAGCGCCTGAGCCGTCTCAAACAAGGGCAGCCCCATGATGCCAGAGTAACTGCCCTCTATGCGCGCAATAAACGCCGCCGCCCGCCCCTGCACCCCATACGCGCCGGCCTTGCCCATAGGCTCACCGGTGGCGACGTAGGCAGCAATTTCTGCATCTTGCAGTGGCGCAAACTGCACCTCGGACGCACTACAGGCGTACTGGCGCTGCGTCCCCCAGGCCAGTGCGATGGCGGTAAACACCTGGTGGCTGCGCCCGGCCAGCAAGCGCAGCATGCGCGCCGCGTCCTGGGCATCGGCCGGTTTGCCCAAAATATGACCGTCAAGCGCTACCGTCGTGTCGGCGCACAAAATGGGCGCCTCGGGCAGCGCGCGCGCCGCCTGCCGCAGGCACGCGGCTTCCAGTTTGAGGGCGCTGACGCGCTGCACATAGGCTGGGGGCGCCTCGCCCGCGACGGTCTGCTCCAGCGCCTCCGCGTCTTCCTCGGGGCCGGCCAGCAGCAATTGGTGGGCCAGGCCGAGCTGATCGAGCAGCTGGCTGCGCCGGGGGCTTTGCGAGGCAAGGTAGATAAATGCGGGGGGCATGCGCAGGCTCACTGAGTTGTTCGCTTATTCGCGGTGGTACGGATGCTTGGCGTTGACCGACCAAGCGCGGTACAGCTGCTCAATCAGCAGCACCCGCGCCATCGCATGGGGCAGCGTCAGGTCCGACAAGGCGATGCGCTCGTGCGCGGCGGCCCGAAAGGCAGGCGCCAGGCCGTCGGGGCCACCGATGACCAGGGCCACGTCACCGCCCTCGCCTTGCCAACTTTGCAGGCGCTGGGCTAGCGCTAGGGTACTGAGCTTGCTGCCGCGCTCGTCCAGCACCACGGTACGCGTGCCTTTGGGAATGGCCGCCTCAATGCGCGCCTGCTCAGCGGCGTACAAGGTTTCCAGGGTTTTGGAGCCGCGCGGCTCGGTTTTGACGGCCTTCAGCTCGATACGGATTTCGGGCGGAAAGCGCTTGGCGTAATCATCCCAGGCGGTTTGGGCCCAATCGGGGACGCGCTGGCCGACCGCGACGATGTACAGCCGCACCGCGTCAAGCGCTCTTGCGCGGCGCCTTGGCTGCGGGGCGCTTGGCCGCTACTTTCTTAGCCGCTACTTTTTTGGCAGCGGCCTTCTTGGCCGGCGCTTTGGGGCGGGTGCTGGTCGCGGGCACCACCACTTTGCTCACCGTGCGCACGGCAGCTGGTTTGGCTACGACTGCGCCCGATGCAGCGCTTTTGCGCGCGGGTGATTTGGCCGCTGCCGCTTTGGCGCTTTTCTTTTGTGCGGCCTCGGCGTCTTTGCGCACCTGGGCTTTAGAGGGGAAGGCCTGGGCGACACCGATTTTTGCCGCGTTGGAGCGACGCAAGGTGGGCGCCGGCTTGGCTTTGGCCGTTTCGGCGGGCGCTGGCGCAGGGGCGGCAGGCTTGGCAGAACCTAGTTTGAGGCGAACCGGCTTTTCGCCCCAGAGTTCTTCTAGGTTGTAGTACTGGCGAAAACTCGGCTGCATGATGTGCACCACCGCCTGGCCGCAGTCCACAATAATCCACTCACCATTGCCTTCGCCTTCGATACGCGGTTTGGAAAAACCGGCCTCGCGCACGGCGTCGCGCACGCTGGCGGCGAGCGCTTTGGTCTGGCGGTTGGACGTGCCCGAGGCGACGATGACACGCTCAAAAAGGGCCGACAGCGCTTCGGTATCAAACACGCGGATGTCCTGGGCCTTCACGTCCTCCAGCCCATCGACGATGGCGCGCTGCAGTTTTTGGATGTCGTTTTTTTTGTTGGAAGTGGTCATCAGGGCGTTTGGTAGAGGTGGTGATCTGCAATATAGCGGGCAACGGAGTCGGGCAGCATCGCCTGCACAGGTTGGCGGTGGGCCACGCGGTGGCGAATGTCGGTGGAACTGACGGCCTGGGCCGACATGGGAAGCGCCTGCAAGGAAAACGTGGAGCGCAAAGTGGCATCCAAGGCAGTCACTTGGCCCGCCTCATTAGGGCGGACAGCGACCCAAATTATAGCCAGCCGGGCCAAATCAGCCGCCCGGTGCCAGGCGGGCAGCCCCTGGGCCTGGTCCTGGCCGATCAGCAAGAGGATCTGGGCATCGGGGCGCTGGCGGCGCAAGGCCTCCAAAGTGTCTACCGTGTAACTGGGCCCATCGCGCTGGATTTCGACCTCGTCCACGCGGATGCCGGGCCCATCGCCAAAGGCGGCTTGACACATGGCCAGGCGGTGCGGTGCCGGGCTGAGCGGGCGGCTTTTGTGCCAGGCCTGGCCGGTGGGAATGATGCGCAGCTCGCTCAAATCGAGCTGCGCAATGGCGGCATGCGCCAGCGCCACATGGCCCCGATGCGGCGGGTCAAAAGCCCCGCCAAAGACGCCGATGCGCTCGCGCTGGCTCAAACCCAGTCCCGCCGCACCAGAAACTTGTCATACAGCGCGGCCTCGGCGCTGCCCGGCTCGGGCTGGTGCTGGTAAGACCAGCTCACCTGCGGCGGCATGGAGAGCAAGATCGACTCGGTGCGCCCGCCCGACTGCAATCCAAAGTGCGTGCCCCGGTCCCAGACCAGGTTGAACTCCACATAGCGACCGCGCCGGTAAAGCTGAAAAGCGCGCTCACGCTCGCCATAGGGCGTGTCCATGCGCCGCTGCACCAGGGGAATGTAGGCGGCGACAAAAGCGTCGCCGACGGCGCGCAGCATGGCAAAGCTGCCGTCCTGGCCTAGCTCGGAAAAATCGTCAAAGAACACGCCGCCCACCCCGCGCGGCTCCTCGCGGTGCTTGAGGTAGAAATAGTCGTCGCACCAGGTCTTAAAGCGCGGGTATTTGTCCTCACCAAAAGGCGCCAGTGCGGTTTTACAAGTTTGGTGGAAATGCACCACATCGTCCTCAAACCCATACATCGGCGTGAGGTCCATGCCGCCGCCAAACCAGCAGACCGGTGTGCCATCGGGTGCCTTGGCGGCGAGCATGCGCACATTCATGTGGGCCGTAGGCGCAAAAGGATTGCGCGGGTGAAACACCAAAGACACGCCCAGCGCCTCAAAACCAGATCCGGCTAGCTCGGGGCGGTGCTGCGTCGCGCTAGGCGGCAAGCGCGGGCCGCGCACATGCGAAAAGCCTACGCCCGCACGCTCAAACACCGGCCCGCCTTCCAAAATTTGGGTGATGCCGTCGCCCTGCAGAGTCTGTCCGGCCGGTTTGGACCAGGGGTCGACCACAAAGCTGCCACCGTCCAGCGCGGCGACGGCGCCGGTCAGGCGCTTTTGCAAATCGAGCAGGTAATCGCGCACATTGGCGGTAGTGGCGGCAAGCATGGTTTATTTTCCTTGTTGGGGGGAATCATCGACAGGCAAAAGGCGCACAGGCGATTCTTGGGCGGGGCGCAGGCCATGCGCTCCGTCAAAGTAAGCGGCAATGTGCGCCATATCGGCCCGCGTATCGCCGCTCAGGCGCATGAACTCGGTGGCGACAATGGTTTTTCGGCTGTAGTCCAGGCGCACCAGACACAAGGGGATATCGGCCTGCACAGCGGTGCGGTAAAAACCGCTGCGCCAGCCTGCGGTGTATTTGCGTGTGCCCTCGGGCGCCAGGCCAAACCAGCAGTAGCGCCCGGCGGCGCGTGCGTCTTGCAGTTGGCGCACCGCCTGCCCGACCAAACCATGGGGGGCATCGCGCAGCACCGGGATGCCGCCCATCCAGCGCAGCCAAGCGCCCAGCAGCGGCACCTTGAACAAACTGCCCTTACCCCAGAAATTGACTTGCACGCCCAATGACCACTTGGTAAGCACGGCCAGCACAAAGTCCCAATTACTGGTGTGCGGGTAGACCACAAACATACCTTGCAGGCCGGGCAGACCCGCAAAATGCAATTGCCAACCCAGCGACCGCAAAAGCCAACGCGCCAGGGCGCTGTCGCCTTGCAGCTGGACGGCTTGGGACGGAGCCATTGCGGTCACTGGCGCTTGACCGCGCGAAATCCGATGTCGCTGCGCCATTGCATGCCATCGAAATGAATACCCCGCAGGGCCTCGTAAGCCCGGCTTTGGGTCGCGCGCACCGAATCGGCCAGCGCCGTGACGCACAGAACCCGCCCGCCCGAGGTGCAAAGCACGCCCTCGTCCAAGCGGGTGCCGGCGTGGAACACCACCAGGTCCGGCGCCTCGGCCGGCAAGCCAGTAATGGCGTCGCCGGCGCGCGCTTGGACCGGGTAACCGGCGGCGGCCAGCACCACGCCCAGGGCGATGCGCCTATCCCACTGCAACTCCAAGTCAGCCAGGCCTTTTCCGGTATCTGTGGCCGCCCACAGCACGTCCACCAGATCCGTTTTGAGGCGGACAAGGATGGGCTGGGTCTCGGGGTCGCCCATGCGGCAGTTGAACTCCAGGGTTTTGACCGCGCCGTCCGGGCTGACCATCAGGCCGGCGTACAAAAAGCCGGTGAAGGGGATGCCGTCTTTTTCCATGCCCCGGATGGTGGGCCAAATGACCTCGTTCATCGCCCGGGCATGGACTTTGGGCGTAACCACCGGCGCGGGCGAGTAAGCGCCCATGCCGCCGGTGTTGGGGCCCTGGTCGCCGTCTTGCAGACGCTTATGGTCTTGGCTGCTGGCCAGGGCCACCACGTTGCGCCCGTCGCACAGGACGATAAAGCTGGCCTCCTCGCCCTGCAAAAAATCTTCGATCACCACGCGCGCGCCACCTTGGGCGCTGTTGCCAAATGCGTTATCGCTGAGCATGAAGTCCACGGCCGCATGCGCTTGCTCTAGGGTGCTGGCCACCACCACGCCTTTGCCGGCAGCCAGGCCGTCCGCCTTGACCACAATAGGTGCGCCCATGGAATCTATATAGGCGTGGGCCAATGCGGGCTCAGAAAACACCTCAAAGCGCGCCGTCGGGATGCCATGGCGGGCCATAAACGACTTGGAAAACGCCTTGGAACTTTCCAACTGCGCCGCCGCCTGCGTGGGGCCAAAGATGCGCAGCCCGTGCGCGCGAAACTCGTCGACCACGCCCGCGGCCAAAGGGCCTTCGGGGCCGACGACGGTGAGCTCGATTTTGTGCTCCTGCGCCCATTGGCGCAGCTGCACGGTGTCGGTGATCGGCAGATTCTTCAGCCGCACATCGCTGGCCGTGCCGCCATTGCCCGGCGCCACATAGACCATTTGCACCTTGGGCGACTGGGCCAGTTTCCAGGCCAGTGCATGTTCGCGGCCACCGCCGCCGATGACCAGAATATTCATAAATCCGCGTTGTGAAAGATTTCCTGCACGTCGTCCAGGTCTTCGAGGACGTCCAGCAGTTTTTGCATGCGGGCGGCATCGTCGGCGCCCAACTCGACGGGGTTTTCGGCGCGCATGGTGACCACCGCTTCGGCGCAGACCAGACCGGCCGCGTCCAGGGCTGCCCTGACGGCTTCGAAGTCCGCGGGCGTGGTCAGCACCTCGATCACGCCATCTTCGTGGGCGAGCACGTCCTGCGCGCCGGCCTCCAGCGCCGCTTCCATGACTTTATCTTCACTGGTACCGGGAGCGTAAATGAGTTGGCCGACATGCTTGAACTGGAACACTACCGAGCCCTCGGCGCCCATATTGCCGCCGTGTTTGTTCAGGGCGTGGCGCACTTCGGCCACGGTGCGCACGCGGTTGTCGGTCATGGTGTCGATCACGATGGCCGCCCCGCCGATGCCGTAGCCCTCGTAGCGGATTTCCTCGTAGGTAACGCCCTCTTGGTTGCCGGTGGCTTTGTCGATGTTGTATTTGATGCGGTCGGCCGGCATATTGGCCGCCTTGGCGCGCTCCACGGCCAGGCGCAGGCGCGGGTTCATGCCCAAATCGCCGCCGCCAGCGCGGGCAGCGACCGTAATTTCGCGGATGATGCGGGTCCAGACCTTGCCCCGCTTTTCGTCCTGACGACCTTTACGGTGCTGAATATTGGCCCATTTGCTGTGTCCTGCCACGCGAAATCCTTTGAAAATTCGTTAACCTCAGGCGTCAATTGTACTTTTTGAGGTATCCATGGCCCCACCGAACGAAGCCGGCATCCTGATTGCGCAAGGTCCGCGCGGCAAAGCCCCCGCCCAATGCTTTTTGCGGCCCGACAAGGCCAACCGCCACGGCTTGATCACCGGCGCCACCGGAACGGGCAAAACCATCAGCCTGCAAACCCTGGCCGAGGGCTTCTCGCGTCTGGGTGTACCGGTATTCATGGCGGACGTTAAAGGCGATCTGAGCGGCGTTGCCCAAGCGGGCAAAGTCGGCGAGAAACTGACCAAGGTACTGGCCGAACGCGGCCTGGAGCCCAGCGAGCCCGCCGCCTTCCCCACCACGCTGTGGGATGTATTTGGCGAACAAGGCCACCCGGTGCGCGCCACCATCAGCGACCTGGGCCCCTTGCTGCTGGCGCGCATGCTCAACCTCAATGACACGCAGGCCGGCGTGCTGCAACTGGTGTTCAAGATCGCCGACGACGACGGCCTGATGCTGCTGGACATGAAAGACCTGCGCGCCATGTGCCAGCACGTGGGCGATAACGCGTCGGATTTCACTACCGAATACGGCAACATCAGCGCCGCCAGCATTGGCGCTATCCAGCGCGGTCTGATGCAAATCGAGGCCCAGGGCGGTAGCCGATTTTTCGGCGAACCGATGCTGAATATTGCGGACTTCATGCAGACAGACGCCAACGGCAAAGGCTTTGTCAACATCTTGGCAGCCGACAAACTGATGGCCGCACCGCGCCTGTACGCCACTTTTTTGCTGTGGATGCTGAGCGAGTTGTTCGAAACCCTGCCCGAAGTGGGCGATCTGGATAAGCCCAAACTGGTATTCTTTTTTGACGAGGCGCACCTGCTGTTTGCCGACGCGCCCAAAGTGCTGGTCGAGCGTATCGAATTGGTGGTGCGCCTGGTGCGCAGCAAGGGTGTGGGCGTGTTTTTCGTTACCCAAAACCCTCTGGATATTCCCGACAGCGTGTTGGCCCAGCTGGGCAACCGCGTGCAGCACGCGCTGCGCGCCTTCACACCGCGTGACCAAAAAGCAGTCAAAGCGGCCGCCGACACCATGCGCGGCAATGCCGGCTTGGACGTGGCCGCCGCCATTACCGACCTGGGCGTGGGTGAAGCCTTGGTCAGCATGCTGGACGACCAAGGCCGACCCTGCCCGACCGAGCGGGTTTTTGTGCTGCCGCCGGCCAGCCAGATAGGGCCGCTGACAGCGACCCAGCGCAACGATTTGATGGCCCAGTCCATCGTCGCTGGGGTTTATGAAAAAACGGTGGATCGGGCGTCGGCTTACGAAGAGCTCAAAGGGCGGTCGGCTGCACCGCAGGAGCACGCAAGCGGGCCGCCCCGCTCAGAGCCCGCCGCACAGGCGCCTACAGAGCGGGGGATGTTGGATGAAATCGGGGATTTACTGGGCGGCGGTCAAGGGCGGCGCCGGGCAAGTTTGGGGGAGCAACTTATGAAAAGCGCTGCCAGCTCAATCGGACGCGAGGTGGGGCGGCAAATCATTCGGGGCGTATTGGGGAGTATTTTGGGTGGCGGGCGGCGGTAGATGCCATGTTGGGTAAATTTGTAAATGCCGGGTAAAGCAGAGGCGACGTATTTCATTTAAAACACTAAATTAACTTATTTAATAATTTTGTGATGATTAAATATGTGAAATATTTTTCTCTTGCCATAATGGGACAAATCCACATTTACTAGATTAACGATATGGCCGAAATCAACGGAACCGAAAACAATGATCTTTTGACGGGCACATCAGCAGCCGAGTCGATTTTTGGAGGCGATGGGGACGACACCATCTTCGGGGCCGGAGGTAACGACAGCATTTATGGCGGGCGGGGCACTGATATCGCGCAGTTTTCAGGGAAGTTCAGCGATTACAAGATCACTGCGCTGTATGAGACCCAGTTTTTTCTTACTGGCCAGCTCACGGGCTATCAGCTCGTGGGCACCGACGGAACCGCGATGGTGTCCTCCGACGTCGAGTACCTTTACTTTTTAGGCGAAAACTCGAAGTACTTGCTTTCCAGTGGAAGCGTGACATTGGTCGACACCATAGCGCCGACGATTGCAGTCGCAAGCAGCAAGTCCAGCCTGGCATCAGGAGAGACGGCAAGCTTGACATTCACTTTGAGTGAGGTGTCTACAAACTTTGTAACCTCTGATGTGACCGTCACCGGGGGAACGTTGTCCAACTTCGGCGGCAGCGGCACGTCCTATACCGCCACCTTCACCCCGAACGTGAACAGCACCACCAGCGGGGTGGTCAACATTTCCAGCGGTGTTTTCAGCGACGCTGCGGGTAATGCCAATGCGGACGGCGCAGACACCAACAATACCGTTACGATAACGGTAAACACAATTAGCGGCCGGTCCTACACTGGCACCAGTGGTAACGACACGCTCGCGGGAGGCGCAGGTAACGATACCATTGATGGTGGCGCCGGCACCGACACCGTGCAGTTTCAAGGCAAATTGAGTGGCTACCTGGTAAATATGATCGGCGCTGCCGGTACGATTACCGACAGCATCACAGGGCGTGATGGAACGGATATTGTCAAAAACATAGAGCATCTGCGTTTTTCAGATTTTGATGTCACCACCGGCATTAAAGCCATGGCGTCCTCTATGAATACGGCTACGGTACAAAGGGTGATGGAGCTTTACGTAGCGTTTTTCAACCGCACTCCGGATGCCGATGGCTTGGCCTATTGGCTCGGCCAATCTAAATCGGGCGCCAGCACAATACAGATCGCCGAGTCTTTTTACAACGTTGGAATCCAATACACCTCGCTCACTGGATTCTCATCCAACATGACTACAGCAGATTTTATCAATGTGGTTTATCGCAATGTCCTCGGTCGCGTAGATGGAGCGGATGCTAGCGGCCTTCAGTACTGGACTAACGAACTGAGCAGTGGCAAAGAAACCCGAGGCAGCTTAGTTTCAACCATCTTGGATGCAGCACACACTTATAAGGGTGACGCCACCTACGGCTGGGTCGCCAATTTGCTGGACAACAAAATCACCGTAGCCACCAAGGTAGCCATTGACTGGGGTTTGAATTATTTGACCGCTGATGCGTCAGTCACCAACGGTATGGCTATTGCCAAGGCGGTTACCGCGACGGATACCACCGCTGCAATCGCTTTGATCGGGGTCCCTGATGGGGCTATTCTTTTTGGCTAAGAAAGAAATCCGTTTTTCCTGGTTAACCAGTGAGAAATTTACCTCGTAATTTGAAACACGACATGAAAAAAGCTCTAGCAACGCCACAAATACTGCTAACCGCCCTTATTGTGACTATTGCAGGTCAATCAGTGGCGGCGGACACCTATAACACGGGAAATGGCGTACTAACCGTCGCACAAATTGCCGTTGGAGATACCTTATATTCCAATGTGAGAGCGACCATAGGGCAGGTTATCAGCGTAGGAACCGCATCAAGCGATACCTACAGCAAATATGTCGCGGCCACCAACCGACTGACCATTCCCAGCGTGACCATTGGCACCACCACGTACTACACCGTCGTGGTCAGCTTAACGAATGTCTTGAGTGTGGGCTCGACCTGTGCGGGTCTGACCGCTTGCCTCAGTGACTCAGGCACGACCACTAGCAGCACGCTTTACTCTGCCCCCGCCACCTTTGAATCTATCGTAAAAACGAGTTATCAGCCCAGCGGCTTAACAAGCGCCACGACATTTGTCAGTCGCAACCGATACCTCATTTCCGACGCACAAACTGCAACGTCTTCATCCAATTATCTATCTATCGGAAGCACCTATAGCGCGACCACTGGCTATGCGGTGGAGTCGAGCACCATTCCAAGCGCAAGCACCTACAGTACTTACCTCAATAAATTGGTGCATGTTGTGCCGGATAGTTATGGTTACTATCGACTCGAATCCCACCTTCATCCGAATAATGCAATCGATTTTGATGCCACGGACTCCAACGCCCTCAAATTCAGGAATAGTTTCGGCAAAGTATCGAAGTACTACGGCTATCTGACTTTTGCCTACGACAGCAGCACCAAATTGCTGCAAGCCAAAAAACGTTATTCCTACAATACAACGAGCGCGACATCCAACAACACCACGACCTACACTGGAACTTGGACCGAGGACAGCAGTTTCTCGACCACAGCGCAAAACTATTACGTCGCCTACACAGGCGGCATTTACAAACTGGTTGCATCCTCCGCCAGCGCGACCAAGTTCTACCTTTTCGATTCCCCTTTGGATTTGGGTGTGCCCAGTTTTATGAATCCCAAGGCCATTAGCTACGTCAGCAATGGCGCGGCGCCCTTCGTCTCGAAAACCACTGTCGCAGCCACCGAAGGGACCTCAGGATCCATTTATAGACAAGTTAATTCCACGTATCGCCCCCAGGTATTGACGGCCGGCGCAGACGCGACGACCAAGACGAATGCCGAAAGCATGCTGGAGACCATCAAGACCACCGTCGAAAGTTCTGGTGAAACATTGCGATATTCCATCACGGTCTACAAAACCTTCCGTAATTCACTGCTTGCAACCAAACTCGTAAGTGACTCCATTTCCGACGGCACGCCCGGACAAAACTTGGTGCCTTATGTCTACTTCACCAATGAAAAAGACACGACGACAGGCAAATACCATCCGTTCATGATCATCGTGAGTTATGGCAATCAAGCCTCACCCAATGGCTTAATTGACGTTCCCCACCCACCCGGCGACGGCTCAGGCGGCTATGCAAGCTCCAAGGTGACGCGGTTTTCTAACTTGGAAAACTACGTCATTGCCATACCGATGAAGGACTATGGCCAAGTATCCGTGGTGACAGAGAACGTTCTCTCTAAATCTTTATGGTCCGATGTTGCGAACACAAGCTTATCGAAGGATGTGTACACGTATGCATCCACTGCGGACAACGGCATATTGTTCAATGGCGCGGTGATGTTTCCCGCTTTCAACAACACCTTGGTCCCATCGCATTTATTTGGCGAACTTTCACCCAGTGGTTGCCATGTAGGGCAAGGCGGCGGCGGACCGCACTGCCATATGGACAGCTACCAGTCGGGCATGGGGCTCTCGCTATATAACGATGCAGATTATGTTGGGAAAACCCACCCTCCATTAATTGGCTTTGGATACGATGGTATTGCTTTGTTCGGGCGCTATCGGATTACGACAGACAGTTCCTTACTCGGGTATTCCACCGCGCTTGATAGCTTTGGTGCGCACAACCATGACGCCATTGGCTACCATTACCATGCCCACTGGGTGGAGAATTACACGTCCAGTGCAGGCACCTATTCCATGCCCGTATTAATGAAGGGCGCCTACATAGGAAAAATCGGCAGCATTCCCTACTTTGGCGCCAACTCCAACTTCAGCAACAACAAATACCTTGGTGGAACCGTACCCTAAATATGTGGCCTTCGAAATTCAAACGCAAAGCATGTGCCATGCGATTGAAATTTCTAGTTTTAGCCTGGTTCCTTGCCGTTTCGGTGGGGGCCCGAGCTGATGAGCTTCACTTCAATAAACTTGAAATCAAGAAAAAATCTAACACCGAACTGATACTTGAAATTCAAATCAGCTCGTTAGACGTTTTCAAAACACTATTAACTGGTCAGGCACCAAACACCGATTTTTGTGAAACTCTCTCCAAAACGTCGCAGACGAGCTTTGATCGCTTATTGGCTACAGGTTTAAAAAAACTAGGCGCAGATGCCTATTTTGAGATTCCAGGACTTCAAAAACTAAAGCTGCGCAATATCTCCGCAGCGAATTATTTTCGCGCAAGAGAAACACTGCAACAAAATTGTTTGCTCCAGCAATTCCCGCTAGCCATGCGTCCGCACCTGCCGGCCATCGAGGTAAACGCCATTGTCAGTAGCGCCAACCCGCTACAAAGAGCCCAAATTTCGATGCCGGCTCTTCTGTACCCCCTCATGGTGCGCTATGGGGCCGATCAGTTTTGGCTGACAGAACAAATCAGTACAGCAGTTTTAGACTTTTGATAGCTAAGGCTTGGCTACAGGCTCGGCAAATGGCGACACCTGCACGGTACGCTGTTGCTGCAAAAAATCAGCAAAGGGGTCGCGCCCCAGCGGGACCTTATCTTCCGTGCCAGCGATAACCGTTGCTGCGGGCATATCCTTGCTATTTCCCAGCTTTTGTTTAGCCAGTTGCGCCTCAAATGGGTTGGAGGTATGGGGAATTTGGGCTTGAGTTCCTCTGGGCGCTACCGCTGCGTCCGCCTCAAAACGCGCCGACGGCGAGTCTTCGGCGCCTGCCGGCACAGGCTCTCCCGACCTCCACAGCAATACGAAAACCGCTGCGAAAAAACCGACAGAAATTAACTTTAAAGCAAATACTTTTTTCATCTCAATCGCAACACTATTTTTCACTCGAAATATATACGCAATTGACGCACCAAAACGCCCTAACGCGCAATCGGCGAAGCAGCTGCGCTGGCCTCTTGCACCAACCAATCTTTTAAAGCCATCACATCACTACGGACGCGGCCTGCGCGCGAAGCGACGATATACATGGGCTGGTCGGTACTAACGCTTTGGGGCACCGGGCGGACCAAACGACCTTGCGCGATCAAGGGCTCCACGATATGGTGCCATCCCAACGCCAGACCCTGCCCCTCCAGGGCCGCTTGCAGAACAATGGAGTAGTCGTTGAATGTCAGCGCTTTCCCGGCACGTGCCGCGCTCACACCGAAGCGGGCCAGCCAAGTAGTCCAATCCACACGGGGGCGGTAGCGCTCCTCCAAGTGCAGCAAGGTGCTGTTAGCCAGGTCTTGCGGGGTTTGCAAATGGTGATTCAAGGCCAAAAATGCCGGGCTGCACACCGCAAATACCTCTTCGTCCACAAAACGCCAGCGTGCATGCTGCGCAAACTCGCCACTTCCCAAGGTAATGGCCAGGTCGATGCGCTCGCGTTCCAGGTCCAGGTCGACATCGGTGGTAATGCAGCGCAGCTCGATGTCCGGGTGCTGCTGCTTAAAGCGGGCAATGCGCGGCATCAGCCACCAGGTCGCCGTCGCCGTGGAAACCGCCAAGGTGACCTGGTGCCCTGGCGTCAAGCTGCGCACCTCGCGCAGGGCCTGGTCAATCAAAGTCAGGCCCAAAGCCACCTGCTCAAGCAGGTAGCGTCCCGCATTGGTGAGTTCCACACCCTTGTGACGACGGGCAAACAGCACCACGCCCAAGTCCTCCTCCAGCAAGCGAATCGCGTGACTCACGGCGGGTTGCCCGACCGCAAGCTCCTGCGCCGCCTTGGTGAAGCTACCCGTCCGGGCTGCCGCCTCGAAGGTGATCAGGTTGCCCATGGCGGGCTGGTCAAAGCGCTTTAGCATCGATTAAATGAATGGATTGGATGAACGGCTCAAAGGGTCACAAAAAGGCATTTTCACCCTATTATTAGCAAAAGCTTGTACGGCAAGCGGCATTTTCGGAGATCCATCGCATGAGTGAATCTGATACCCAAGACCGGCCTGACACCATCGCGGTGGCACCTGCCCGAGCGAACCGCCGCGTCGGCGGGCGCGAACGGCGCGACCCGAACGCCCGGCCCACCGGCCCGGCCTACATCAAGCGCGTCATCCCCACCTACGAGGTACTGGGCGAAGAAAGCCTGCTCCAAATCGAAGCGACGGCGGATCGCATCCTGGCCGAAATCGGGCTGGACATTCGCGATGACGATGAAGCGCTGGCGCTGTTCAAAAAATCTGGCGCCAAGGTCGACGGCATGCGGGTGCGCTTTGAGCCGGGGCATTTGCAAGAGGTGCTGAAAACCGCGCCAGCCCAGTTCACCCAGCATGCGCGCAACCCGGCGCACAGTGTGCCCATTGGCGGCAAAAACATCGTTTTTTCGCCGGCCTATGGCTCGCCGTTTGTGATGGACCTGGACCGCGGGCGGCGCTACGGCACCATCGAGGACTTTCAAAACTTTATCAAGCTGGCCTACAGCAGCCCCTGGCTGCACCACAGCGGCGGCACGGTGTGCGAGCCCACTGATGTGCCAGTGAACAAGCGGCACTTGGACATGGTGTATTCGCACATGCGCTATTCCGACAAAGCCTATATGGGCTCCATCACCTCCGAGCAGCGCGCCGAAGATTCGATTGCCATGAGCCGCATTTTGTTTGGCGAAAAGTTTGTCGACGAAAACTGCGTCGTCTTGGGCAATGTGAACGTCAATTCGCCCCTGCTCTGGGACGGCACCATGACCAAGTCGGCCCGCGCCTATGCGCGCGCCAACCAGGCGGCGGTGATCGTGCCCTTTATCTTGGGCGGCGCCATGGGGCCAGTGACCAATGCGGGTGCGATTGCGCAAGCGCATGCTGAGACCATCGTCGGCTGCGCGCTCACACAGCTGGAGCGGCCCGGCGCGCCGGTGATTTACGGCAACTTTTTATCTAGCATGTCGCTGCGCTCGGGCTCGCCCACCTTTGGCACGCCCGAACCGGCCATAGGCTCGATGGTGGTGGGCCAGTTGGCGCGCCGCTTAAATTTGCCGCTGCGCTGCGCCGGGTCTTTTACTACCTCCAAACTGCCCGATGGCCAGGCCATGCAAGAGAGCGTGATGTCTATGCTCTCGGCCATCCATTGCGGCGCGAATTTCATCTTGCATGCGGCCGGATTTTTGGACGGGCTCCTGTCCATGAGCTATGAAAAATTCATGATGGACGCCGATTTTTGCGGCGCGCTGCACAGCTATGTCAACGGCGTTACCGTGGACGAAAACTCTCTGGCCATGAGCGCTTTTCAGGGGGTCACGCCCGGTGGCCACTACCTGGGCAGCGCGCACACCATGGCCAACTACACCACCGCGTTTTTTGACTCCAGCATTTCGGACGACACGCCGTTTGAGACCTGGACCGAAGCGGGCCAAAGCGATGCGGCCACCCGCGCCAACAAACGCTGGAAGCAGTCGCTGGCCGAATATGTGGCGCCACCCATGGATGTATCGGTGGACGAAGCGCTGCGCGACTTCATAGACCGCACCAAAGCGTCCATGCCGGACCAGTGGTATTGATGCTTTTTTTACCGAGCTCGCTATGAACAGCACCGCCTCCAAAGACCCCTTGCTTCAGCCTTTTCAGCTCAAGCATCTGCGCCTGAAAAACCGGCTCATGATTACCTCGCACGAGCCGGCCTACCCCGAAGACGGCATGCCCAAGGCCAAGTACCGCGCCTACCATGTGGAGCGCGCCAAGGCCGGTATCGCGCTGACCATGACCGCCGGTTCGGCAGCCGTGTCGCGCGACAGCCCGCCGGTGTTCAACAACATATTGGCCTACAAAGACGAAGTCGTGCCCTGGATGCGGGACTTGACCGACGCCTGCCACGAACATGGCGCGGCGGTGATGATCCAGATTACCCATCTGGGTCGGCGCACCAGCTGGTCCAAGGCCGACTGGCTGCCAGTGGTGTCGCCCTCGCACGAGCGCGAGGCCTCGCACCGCGCCTTCCCCAAAAAGATGGAGGACTGGGACATCGACCGCATCATCCGCGACTATGCCGACGCCGCCGAACGCATGCACGCTGCCGGAGTCGATGGCCTGGAGCTGGAAGCCTACGGGCATTTGATCGACCAGTTTTGGTCGCCCTCCACCAACACGCTAGACGCGCCTTTTGGCGGCGTTTTAGAAAACCGAGTGCGCTTTGCCATGGAAGTGGTGCGCGCGATACGCAAGCGCGTGGGGCCAGAGTTCATTTTGGGCGTGCGCGGCGTGGCCGACGAAGTGCGGCCCGGCGGCATCAGCGCGGAAGATGGCATAGGCATTGCGCGCTACCTGGCCAACTCGGGCATGGTGGATTTTTTGAACATCATCCGCGGCCATATCGACACCGATGCGGGCCTTACCGATGTGATACCCGTGCAAGGCATGGCCAGCGCGCCGCACCTGGACTTTGCCGGCAGCTTGCGCGATCACGTGAGCGTGCCCATATTCCACGCCGCCAAGATTCAAGACGTGAACACGGCGCGCCACGCCATTGCCAGCGGCAAGCTCGACATGGTGGGCATGACGCGCGCGCACATGGCAGATCCGCACATCATGCGCAAAATCATGGAAGGCCGTGAAGACACCATCCGCCCTTGCGTGGGCGGCAACTTTTGTCTGGACCGCATTTATGCCGGTGGCGAAGCCTATTGCATCCACAACCCGTCCACCGGGCGCGAACTCACGCTGCCACACGCGATTGAGCCCGCGCCTGCAAAACGCAAAGTGCTGATTGTTGGCGCAGGGCCTGCGGGTCTGGAGGCAGCGCGCGTGAGCGCAGAGCGCGGGCATGCGGTGACGGTACTCGAAGCCGCGCCCAAGCCCGGCGGACAAATCCGCCTCACAGCGGTAAGCCCACGCCGGCGGGAAATGCTAAGCATCATCGACTGGCGCATGGCGCGCTGCGAAGAACGGGGCGTGATTTTCCGCTTTAACACCCTGGCCGACGAAGCCACGGTCCTGGCCGAAAAAGCTGACGTCGTCATCATCGCCACCGGCGGCATGCCGCACACCGAGGTGCTCCAAGGCGGTAACGAATTGGTGGTCTCCACCTGGGACATCCTGAGTGGCGAAGTGGCGCCGGGAAAAAACGTGTTGCTGTTTGACGACGCTGGCGACCACCCTGCACTGCAAGCTGCCGAAATCATCGCCAAAAGCGGCGCGCGGCTGGAGATCATGACGCCCGACCGCAGCTTCGCGCCCGAGGTCATGGCGATGAACCTGGTGCCCTATATGCGCAGCCTGCAAAAACTCGACGTGACATTTACCGTGACTTTCCGGCTGCTATCGGTGGAGCGCTACGCTGAGGGCCTGAAGGCTGTCGTGGGCAGCGACTATGGCGGTGTGCGCAAAGAAAGTATCGTGGACCAGGTGATCGTGAATCACGGTACGCTACCGCTAGACGATTTGTACTTTGCACTCAAACCGCATTCCAGTAACCTGGGCGCGGCGGATTACGCGGCGCTAACGGCGTTGCAAGCACAAACCTTGCGGCCCAACCCTGCAGGAACGTTTCAGCTATTTCGCGTCGGCGACGCGGTGGCGGCGCGCAATACGCATGCGGCGGTGTTGGACGGTTTGCGGCTGGCACGGGTGCTGTGAATTGAGCTATCCCTTGACCTGCAAGCCTGGGTTCTCGATTTCATACCATGCACACAAATCACCATCATCCATGAATGTATTGGTAAATTGCAGTCCGCACTTTTCAAGGACGTTTATTGACGCGAGATGCGCAACATCGGCATATCCACTCATGCGGGCAAGCTGCATTTCATTAAAGCCAAACGCTACGAATGCTTTAGCTGACTCCGTGCCATAGCCCTTACCCCAATGCCGCCGCAAGAAGCGATAACCCAGGTCGTAATTATCTTTGCGTCCCTTGAGTTCTGCGATGTACTTCAATCCTGCCCAGCCGATGAACTCGTTGGTACTTTTCAGAATTGTTGCCAAGCGCCCAACGCCGAAATCCTGGTATTGGCGCCTAATGTCTTCGATGACTTCACGCACCTGGTCCACATGCTGAAGCGGTTTTTCGCCCACATACCTGAGCACCTGCGGATCGGAATAGAGCGCGAACATGCTATCGGCATCTGAAGCCTGCAATTCACGGAACCGCAACCGTTCAGACTCTAATTGCATAGGAGCATTGTCTTTTTGTGGAAAGGAGATTTGCGAAATTTAGCTAGGCATGCGCCCGCGCGTAATCCTTTGCGGAAGGGAGTCGGTGTGGCAAAGTTTTTAAGCTTGGTCGGGTAACTTCCCATCCCAGGCAGGCAAGCCAAATGGCTCTGGGAATCGCCTTGCTCGCGGTTCGGTAGTAGCTGACCATCCGGCGGCTGATTCCCAAGGCGTCGGCTGCGCCAGAGAGTGACAACTTATTACGCAGCATCCAAGCGCCAAACATTTCATGGCTGACTTCATCGGCCTGCTCTTTGGCCCAGGCATACACATTGTCAGCTCCAAGCTCGGTGTCAAACCATTCGATGCTCAAGCCGTCGGTGTGTACCTTTGCAAAGACATCAGGCTTTTTAATTTCTGCAAAGGCTGGCCTGTCCATCACATGGGTGATGTCCACTTCTAAAATTTCGCCCGTGCTCCATCTGGTTCGCAAGCGATGAGGTGCCAATGCGCTTACCGATTGAATTTTGGGAGAAAAAAAGTCGGTCATGGGTTGTACATCGTCCACTCTTTCAATAGAAAGGCCTGCTGCGTCGCCATCCACTGCAGCGCTTCGCGCATCTCCCTACTTGCTAATTTACCGATTACGCGCAGGGTTTCAATCTCCACTATGGCGTCCCGACCATCGCCCTTGACAACATGCACATACGGGGGCGGATGGTCGCCAAAGTAGATCAAGACACGGCAATCGGGAAAACGCTGCAAGGTCGGCATGGGTACGAGTATAGTGCAATCATTGCACCATCAAGCGATTCAAGTTAGGCGCTACCGAGGCTCAAGCTAGCCCTATGGACGACACGAAAAAACGCAAATGCGCTAGTTGCCGCGCCGCAAGGCCACAGCCTCGCGCGCCAGATAGGTAATGCGTGCCCAGTCGCCCTGCGCCAAGGCGTCGGCGGGCACCAACCAGGAACCGCCGACGCAGAGTACATTGGGCAGGGCCAGGAATTCGGGGGCGTTTTGCAGGCTGATGCCGCCGGTGGGGCAAAACTTCACGTCAAAGAACGGCCCGCTCCAGGCCTTGAGCATGGCGCTGCCACCGGCTTGCAGGGCGGGGAAAAACTTCAGGGCGTTAAAACCATCTTCCTGCGCGGCCATGATTTCGCCGCCGGTGGCCACGCCGGGCAGCAGGGGCAGGCCCAGGTCGCGACAGGCTGCGCCTAGCGCGCTGGTGTAGCCGGGGCTGACCGCAAAGCGCGCGCCCGCATTCGATGCCGACTGCGCATCGGCTTTGGAGCGCAGAGTGCCTGCGCCCACTACCGCTTCGGGTACGGCCTTGGCAATGGCTTCGATGCAGGCCAGGGCTTGCGGGGTGCGCAGCGTCACTTCCAGCATGCGGATGCCGCCTTGGACCAATGCGCGCGCCATCGGCACGGCGTGGGCCACATCGTTGAGCACAATGACCGGAATCACCGGCGCGTCTTGCATCACTTGCAAGGAAGTTAAAGCACTGTGCGTCATGGTCGTATCCCGTAAAAATTAAAGCCAACTGCAAGCGCCCTGCTCGGCCGCCAGCGCATTGCGCCGCATGCCGGCAAACAGTTCGCGCCCCATGCCCAGGCCATTGGCTGCTTGCAGCGCGGCGGGGATGGTAGCGGTGGGCCGGGCGGCCCATTGTGCTGCGTCCACCAGCACGTCCAAGCTGCCGCTCACGGCATCCACGCGAATGATGTCGCCGTCTTGCAGCTTGGCAAGGGGGCCACCGGCGGCAGCCTCGGGCGACACGTGGATGGCGGCAGGCACATTGCCCGATGCGCCACTCATGCGCCCGTCGGTCACCAGCGCTACTGCAAAGCCTTTGTTTTGCAAGATCGCCAAGGGGGGCGTGAGTTTGTGCAGCTCGGGCATGCCATTGGCCTGCGGACCTTGCCAACGCACCACGCACACCACGTCGCGGTCTAATTCGCCGGCCTGGAAGGCTGCGTGCAATTCCTCCTGCGAAGCAAATACACGACAGGGCGCTTGCACGATGTGGCGTTCTTCAGGCACGGAAGACACTTTCATCACACTGCGCCCCAACTTGCCTTGCAGAAGCTTTAAACCACCGCTGGCATTGAAGGGCTCGGCCGCTGGGCGCACGACTGACAGGTCACCACTAACACCGGCCTCGCGCCAGACCAGTGCCCCTTGTGCATCGGCATGCGGAATATGGGTAAATTCGCGCAGCCCACCGGGGCGCACCGTGAGCACATCGGCATGTAGCAAGCCGACATCTAGCAGTTCGCGGATCACATAACCGGGGCCACCGGCTGCCTGGAATTGGTTGACGTCGGCGCTGCCATTGGGATACACGCGGGTGAGCGTGGGCACGATGTCCGACAGGGCGGAAAAATCGTCCCAGTCGATCACAATACCTGCCGCACGGGCCACGGCCACCCAGTGAATTAAATGGTTGGTCGAGCCGCCGGTGGCCAGCAAAGCGACCATGGCGTTGACGATACAGCGCTCGTCCACCACGCGGCCAATCGGCGGACAGGCTGTGGCAATTTTTGCGCCCGCGCTGTGGCCAAGCACCGTGCGCGCAGCCTCCCGGGTCAATTGCTCACGTAGGTTTGCGCTGGGGTTGACAAACGCGGTACCCGGCACATGCAAGCCCATGGCTTCGAGCAGCATTTGGTTGCTATTGGCAGTGCCGTAAAAAGTGCACGTGCCTTCGCCATGGTAGGCGGCAGACTCGGCTTGCAGCAACTCGGCGCGGCCCACCAGGCCCAGCGCGGCCTGTTCGCGCACCTTGGCTTTTTCTTTATTGGACAAGCCAGAAGTCATAGGCCCGGCCGGCACAAACACGGTAGGCAAATGCCCGAAGTGCAAAGCGCCGATCAAGAGGCCGGGAACAATCTTGTCGCACACGCCCAGCAGCAGCGCGCAATCAAACATATCGTGGCTGAGCGACACGGCAGTGGCCATGGCAATCGCGTCGCGCGAAAACAGGCTGAGCTCCATGCCTGCGGTGCCCTGGGTCACGCCGTCGCACATCGCGGGCACGCCACCGGCGACCTGCGCAGTAGCGCCCCACTGGCGGGCTTCGTGTTTGATGATGTCGGGGTAATGCTGCAAGGGCGCATGGGCCGAGAGCATGTCGTTGTAGGCGTTGATGATGGCGATGTTGGGTGCGCGCTGCCCGACTACTTGCACTTGATCCAAGGCACTGGCGCGGCGCTTGTCGGCAGCTTCCATGGCGGCAAAGGCATGCGCCACATTGGCGCAGCCCATGCGCTGCGCGCCGGGAGGACGCCGGGCCATGGCATCGACCTGGGCCAGGTAGGCGCTGCGGGTGGGGGCGCTGCGGGCGATGATGCTGTCGGTGACGGATTGGATATGGGGATGGATTGGCATGATGGACTGTGCAAGGGATAAAGGTAACAAAATTACACGATTGATGGTAACGCAGTTTCCCTCTTCTCATTGGTGATTTATTACGGTCTAGTTACTGAATTACCGGGATATCGGTTTATCCCCCGCTTCCCCCCCCGCCCCTTCACCCCCGCCGGGGTGAAGGGGAGCCTTAACAGCCAATTTGGTTTTTTTGGATTTCGATACGGGTTTTGGCTCGGGCGTTTGCGATGCGCGTTTGGGCGCTTAGGTTGGTGAACGGGGCATTCGTAGTCAAGGGATGGGGGCTTGGCGTGGGCGCAGCAGCGCGCGCGGCGGGGGCACCAGCGCAGCAGCCCCTCCGTATACTGCCGCCATGATCTCTATCGCCGATTTACGCAAAAGCTACGAACGCGCCGAACTGGACGAAAGCGCTTCGCAGTCCAACCCTTTATCCCAGTTTGAACAGTGGCTGAACGAGGCCATCGCCGCCCAAGTACCCGAGCCCAATGCCATGACGCTGGCCACCG
>CAMATX010000019.1 GCA_945861345.1 Comamonas sp. lk | reverse complement strand
TGTCCATGGGCTGCGGCACCTGGGGCAAAAATAATTTTTCCGAGAACATGAATTACCGGCACTACCTGAACATCACCCGCATCGCCCGGCCGATCGCCGAGCATGTCCCCAGCCCGGACGATTTGCTGGCCGATTATTTCGCCGCCTACGGCCGCGCATGAGCAGCGCCAGCCCCCACCCCGCAAGCGGCACGGTGCGCGCCTTGGTGGACGCGCAGGCGGCCGCCCGCGCGCAAGCCCTGTATGCCCTGGCCGTGGACGCTGAGCCCGTCGAGCGGGCCGCGTCCATCGGCTTTGGGGCGCTGGCGCAGCAATGCCAGCAGGTGGCCACACTGTTGGCGCAGCACGGCTTGGCGCCGGGCGACACCGTCTCGCTGGTCATGCCCAATGGCCTGAACACCTTGCGCCTGCTCCTGGGCGCCATGTACAGCGGCTACTGCGTGAACCCGGTTAATTTGCTCAGCAGCGCCGAGCAAATGCGCTACGTCCTGGAGCACAGCGATTGCCGCCTGGTGATCGCCAGCCCGGAGTGGGCCGAGCGCGTGCAGGCGGTGCTTGCTACGCTGCCCCGCGCCGTGGCCTTGCTGGTGTGCAGCCCCGATATCGCCGCGCCCGACAGCCTGCTGGCCGCCTTGCCCCCCACGCAGACCGCCGCACCTGCACCGCAGGCCATGGCTTTGCTGATGTACACCTCGGGCACCACTGGTGTACCCAAGGGCGTGGTACTCACGCAGGCCAATTTGGCGGCCAATGCCCATGCCATCAGCGCCGAGCACCGCTTGCAAGCCCACGACCGGGTGCTGGCCGTGTTGCCGCTCTACCATATCAACGCCTTTGCCGTCACCATGCTGGCGCCTTTGGCGCATGGTGGCAGCCTGGCCATGCCGCCGAAGTTTTCGGCGGCGCGCTTTTGGCAGCAAGCCACGCAGGCGCAGTGCACCTGGATCAATGTGGTGCCGACCATGATCTCTTACCTGCTGGACGGCGACGCGCCGGCCCCCGAGGCTTTGCGCGGCATCGGCTTTTGCCGCAGCGCCTCGGCGGCGCTGCCGCCGGCGCACTTACTGGCTTTTGAGCAGCGTTTTGGCATCGGCGTGATCGAGACCATGGGCCTGACCGAGACGGTGGCGCCCTCGTTTTCCAACCCCTTTGAGCGCCAGGCGCGCAAGCTCGGGGCGGTGGGCAAAGCCTCGGGCTGCGAGGCCTGCGTCATTGACGCCCAGCTACAGCCCTTGCCCGACGGCAGCACCGGCGAGATCGCCATTCGCGGCCCGCAAGTCATGCAGGGCTATTACAAAAACGAAGAGGCCACCCGCGCCGCCTTTACCCCGGACGGGTGGCTGCGCACCGGCGACCTGGGGCACCGCGACGCGGACGGGTTTTTCTTTGTGACCGGGCGCATCAAAGAGCTGATCATCAAGGGCGGCGAGAACATCGCCCCGCGCGAGATCGACGAAGTGCTGCTGCGCCACCCCCTGGTGCTGGACGCCGCGGCCACCGGCGTGCCCGATGCGCATTACGGCCAGGAGATCATGGCCTGCATCGTGCTGCGCGAAGGCGCCAGCGCCGACGAGGCCGCACTTCGCGCGTTCTGCACCGAGCACCTTGGCCGCTACAAAACACCCAAGCTGTTTTACTTTGTGCCCGATTTACCGCGCGGCCCGTCGGGCAAGGTGCAGCGGCTCAAGCTGCCCGATTGGGTAGCGCAGGCCGCCGCCCGCGCCTAGGCTTTCAGCGCTTGGGCGGCGCCTTGGCGCAGCGCGTCGGTGAGCGACTGCAGCAGCGCCGACTCCAGCTTCCAGCAATGCCAGTACAAGGCCACGGGCAAGCGCACCGTGGGCGCCAGGTCGCTGAGCTGGCCGCTTTGCAAAAGCGCTTGCACTTGCACCAGCGGCACCACGGTGGCGCCCCAGCCGTCCACCGCAGCGCGCACGCGGCCGTGGGCGCTGGGCAAAAAGTTTTGTTGCAAGCCTGGACTTTTGAGGCCACAGGCCTTGCGCACAAAGCGCGCTTGCAAATCGTCTTTGCGGTTAAAGGCCAAAAAGCGCATGTCCCGCAGGGCGTGTGCGTTCAGGCCGGCGGGGCAGTGCGCTTGCGCGTAGGCGGGGCTGGCCACGGCCACATAGTCCATCACGCCCAGCTGTACCACCTGGCAGCCGCGCAGCGGTTTGGCCAGCGCGGTGACGCAGCCTTGCACCTGGCCCTCGCGCAGCCACTCGTGCGTGAAGTCCTGGTCGTCGGTAATGATCTCCAGCGCCATGCCGCTTTGCGCTAGCCCTTGCAGGGCGGGTAACACCCAGGTGGCAATGCTGTCGGCGTTGACGGCGATGGCCATGCGCTCCTGCCCCTGCACGCTGTGGGCCTCGCGCGGGGCCAGGGCTTGCAAATCGCGGTCCAGGTCGGCGCGCAAGAGGCGCAGTTGCAAGGCGTGCTTGAGCAAATAGCGCCCTGCCGAGGTCGCTTTGAGCGGCCGCGTGCGCACGATAAGCACCGCACCAGCCTGCATCTCCAGCGTGCGCAGGCGCTGCGATACCGACGACTGCGTGATGGACAAGCGCACCGCCGCCCGGTCAAAACTGCCTTCCTCGACGATGGCGGCCAGGCACTCGAGCGCGTGGGGATCAAAGATGGGCATGGGTTTTAAATTATTAGCGTTACTAATGAATGTATCTTAATTTTCATAAAACTGTTCATTCTTGGGGGT
Source organism: Comamonas sp. lk (assembly GCA_945861345.1). Lineage (GTDB taxonomy): Bacteria > Pseudomonadota > Gammaproteobacteria > Burkholderiales > Burkholderiaceae_C > Allorhodoferax. Next base: position 31,474 of record CAMATX010000019.1, on the reverse strand, counting down.
CTGACACACACTGGCGGACATCACCAACTACCGGAAAAACTTCATGCACATCGGCCTGCCCACAGAGATCAAAAACCACGAATACCGCGTCGGCCTGACGCCCGCCAGCGTGCGCGAGTTGTGCAGCCACGGCCACAGCGTGCTGGTGCAAAGCGGTGCGGGACAGGCCATTGGCCTGTCCGACGCGCTCTACCAAGCCGCTGGCGCCACGCTGGTGCCCGATGCGGCCAGCGTGTTTGCCCAGGCCGACATGGTCGTCAAAGTCAAAGAGCCCCAGCCCCAGGAATGCGCCATGCTGCGCCACGGCCAAATTCTGTACACCTATCTGCACCTGGCCCCGGACCCGGCCCAGACTGCGGCCCTGGTGCAGTCCGGTGCGGTGTGCATCGCCTACGAAACCATTACCGGCGCCAACGGCGGCCTGCCCCTGCTGGCGCCTATGAGCGAGGTCGCTGGCCGCATGGCGGTGCAAGCGGGCGCGGCGCACCTGGAAAAGTCCAAAGGCGGCATGGGCGTATTGCTGGGCGGCGTGCCGGGCGTGCCTGCGGCGCATGTGGTCATCCTGGGGGCGGGCGTGGTCGGCACCCACGCTTTGCAAATGGCCGTCGGCATGGGCGCACGCGTTACGGTGATCGACCGCAATGTGGACCGCCTGCGCCAGCTCGACCTAGTCTTTGGCAACCGCATCCACACGCTCTACAGCAGCGTGCAAAACCTGGAGGACGCGGTGCTCGATGCCGAGTTGGTCATCGGCGGCGTGCTCATTCCCGGCGCGTCGGCGCCCAAGCTGGTCACGCGCGCCATGGTGGCGTCCATGAAAAAAGGCGCCGTGGTGGTAGATGTGGCCATCGACCAAGGCGGCTGCTTTGAGACTTCGCACGCCACCACGCATGCCGAACCCACCTATGTGGTGGACGGCGTGGTGCACTACTGCGTGGCCAATATGCCTGGCGCGGTGGCGCGCACCTCTACGTTTGCGCTGAACAACGCCACCATCGGCCACGCCGTAGCCATCGCCAACAAAGGCTGGACGCAAGCCCTGCGCGAGGACGCCCACCTGCGCCAGGGCCTCAATGTGGCGCGGGGCCAGGTCAGCTACGAGGCCGTCGCCAATACCCTGGGCTACGCCTACGTGCCCGCGCAGACTTTGCTGGCGTAAATAGCCTTTATAGGCCTGCGCTTTAGGCGACAAATTGCGGGTAAACCCCAGCGGGCGGGGGCTGGCCGTAACCCTACAGTTGTGTATGCTCAGGCGGCGCTGCGTGGTGTAGCGCCGCCCTGCGAGCCTTGCGGGGCCTGACCCCAAAGGCGCGTATGTCCGTTCTGAAGAACACCATCACCAAACATGTCGTGCGCATCCTCACGCACCCGGCGACGCGCCAGTTGCGACGCGCGGTCGCGGACGGGGTGCGCCGCTTGCGCGGCGCACCAGCGCAGGTGCATTACTTTCACCAGGCCGACGACCCCTACAGCCATTTGTGCGTCCAGGTCCTGGAGCAGTTGGGACGCCGTTATGACGTCGATCTTCTGGCCCACCTGGTGCATGCCCCCGAAGACTCCGCCGCGCCCGAGCGCGAACGCCTAGGCCAATGGTCTTTGCGCGATGCCGGTTTGCTGTCCCAAGCCTATGGCCTGCAAGCGCCTGTGTCGCAGCCCGATGCAGCGGCTCTGGCCAGTGCTGAAGCCGCCTTGGCCGCTTGCGCGCAGTCGGGCAGCTTTGTGCAGGAGGCGGCCGCCATCAGCGCACGCCTATGGAGCGGGCAAGCCCAGCCCGACGCCCTGGCGCAGCAAGACGCCGTTGCCGCCAAAGCCGCCGGCACCGCCTTGCGCAAGCAACTGGGGCATTACCTGGGCGCCACTTTTTACTATGGCGGCGAGTGGTACTGGGGCATAGACCGCCTGCACTACCTGGAGCAACGCCTGCGCGACGAAGGCCTTTGCCGCGAGCCTACGCGCGCGCTGCTGGTCCCGGTGCGCGACATCACGCTGGCCGGCGCGCCGGTGGTTAAAACCGGGCGCAAGCCCGTGGCGCAGCTGCACTACTTTTGCTCGTTTCGCAGCCCCTACACCTACATCGCGCTGCCGCGTGTGCGCGAGCTGGCCGAGCACTATGGCGCGCAGTTACAAGTGCGCTTTGTGCTGCCCATGGTCATGCGCGGCCTGGCCGTGCCGTTGGAGAAGGGCATGTACATCGTGGCCGACGTGGCGCGCGAGGCGCAGCGCGTGGGCATGCGCTACGGCTACCTGGTCGACCCGGTGGGCAAGCCCGTGGAGCGCGGCTACGCCGTGCTGCACCAGGCCATGAAAGCCGGCTTGGGGCTGCCGTTTGCGCAATCGTTTTTGCAAGGCGTGTGGGCTGACGGCCTAGACGCTGGCACTGACAGCGGCCTGTACGCCATCGCGGCGCGTGCGGGTTTGGACAAAGCCTTTGTCGATGCCGCACTGCCCGATGACAGCTGGCGCGCCGTGGCCGCTACCAACCGGCTGGAGCTGCTCGAAATGAACCTGTGGGGCGTGCCCAGTTTTCGGGTGAACGACCGGCCCGGCTACTGGGGCCAAGACCGGCTGTGGATGGTCGAGCAAGATTTGCTCGCCGGCGCTACTGCGAAAACATAAGCTGGTAGCGGCGCACTTGCGCTTGAAGGGCTGCAATATCCTCCAAATACTGCGAGAGCAGCACCACCGAAAACAAGTCTAAGTCATAGTCGCGGCGCTGCTTGCAGGCGACCACCAGGGTGCTCAGGGCCGCGCATGCGAAGTAGCGCTCGCCCTCTTGGACAAAAGCGTATTGCAAAGCGCCGTAGTCGATCAAATCCTGAACTTCTTCCAGGCTTAAACCACACAGATTGGCCACCTCGCGCATGCTGATGTGATCCAGCGGCTCCAGTGCGTCGGGTGTGTGGATTGTTTGTGCCATGGCAGCGCAAGCCTACGCTGGTGCGCCCGCCCAAAGCATGACCTATGTCAATGGAGGCTGCAGCCTCAGCCCTACGATGGCCCTACCCCGGCTGTCTCCGAACCCTGACCGATTCGCCATCTGGGACCTTTACAACCCAGGAGGCACTCTATGCAAATCGGTAAAGAAAAACTGTTGTGGATGTACCAGACCATGGTCGAAATCCGCTACTACGAAGAGACCATGGCAGCGGTCTACATGGAAGGCAAGTTGCCGCCCAACATTCAAAAAGGTCTGGCCTTTGACATTGGCGGTGGCCCGGTTCCAGGCGAGATGCACTTGGCCGCTGGGCAAGAACCCGTGGCAGTGGGTGTCTGCGCCCACCTGGGCGACCATGACACCGTCGTGGGCACGCACCGGCCCCACCATTTCGCGATTGCCAAAGGCGTGCCCTTAGGCCCCATGACAGCCGAAATGTTTGGCAAAGTGGGCGGCCTGGGCAAAGGCAAGGGCGGGCATATGCACTTGTTTGACCCAGCGCACAACTTCAGTTGCAGCGGCATCGTGGGCGCGAGCATGCCCATTGCCTGCGGCGCTGCGTTGGCCGCCAAAAAAATGGGCAAGGACTATGTGGCCGTGGCCTTTTTTGGAGAAGGCGCTGCCAACCAGGGCTCTTTTCATGAGTCCTTGAACCTGGCCGCGCTGTGGAACTTGCCGGTGGTCTTTGTCTGCGAAGACAACCAGTGGGCCATCTCGGTGCCAAAGAACAAAGCCACCTCCGTGCCCTCGGTGGCGGTGCGTGCGGCGGGCTACGGTATGCCCGGTGTGCACGTGGAGCACAACGATGCAGTGGCCGTGTTTGAGGCCGCCGGCCCCGCCATTGCGCGCGCGCGCAATGGCCAGGGCCCGACGCTGATCGAGGTCAAGACCGACCGCTACTTCGGCCACTTTCAGGGCGATCCCGAAAGCTACCGCCCCAAAGACGAAGTGGCTACCTTGCGCACCAAAGATCCGCTCGGGCTGCTCGCCCAGTTGCTCAAAGCGCACCACATGATGAGCGACCAGGAGCAGGCCGCGCTCACGGCGCAAGCGCACCAAAAAGTCATTGGCGCTTTTGAATTTGCGCGCGCCAGCGCCTATCCGCAGGCACAGGACGCCTTGGCCGACGTCTTTGCGCACAACCACGCCGACACGAGGGAATTGGTATGAGCACTCCACGCATTCTCACCATGGCCCAGGCCATCTCCGAGGGCATTGCCCAAGAAATGAGCCGCGACAGCACGGTATTTGTGATGGGCGAAGACGTCGGCAGCTACGGGGGCATTTTTGGTGCCACCGGCGGCTTGCTCGATAAGTTCGGCCCTGAGCGCATCATGGACACGCCCATCTCCGAGACCGCCTTTATCGGCGCGGCCACCGGCGCGGCCGCTGCGGGCATGCGCCCGATTGTGGAGCTGATGTTTGTGGACTTTTTTGGCGTGTGCATGGACCAGATCTACAACCACCTGGCCAAAAACACCTATATGTCGGGCGGCGCTGTGAAGCTCCCCGTGGTCTTGACCACGGCCATTGGCGGGGGCTACAGCGACGCGGCGCAGCACTCCCAGTGTTTGTATGGCACGTTTGCGCATATGCCTGGCATCAAGGTGGTGGTGCCTTCTAATGCCTACGACGCCAAGGGGCTGATGATTACCGCCATCCGCGACGACAACCCGGTCATGTTCATGTACCACAAAGGCATCATGGGCCTGCCCTGGATGGCCTACCTCGAAGGCAGCAGCAATGCCGTGCCCGAAGAGGCCTACACCATCCCCTTTGGCCAGGCCAAGGTGATGCAAGAGGGCTCGGACCTGACCATCGTGAGCATCAGCCAGATGGTGCAAAAAGCCATGCTCGCTGCCCACGAGCTGCAGGGCCAAAGCATCCATGCCGAGGTGCTGGACTTGCGCACGCTGGTGCCGCTGGACACGCAGGCTATTTTGAAATCGGTGCGCAAAACCGGCCGCCTGCTGATCGCTGACGAGGACTACCTGGGCTTTGGCCTGAGCGGCGAAATCGCCGCGCTGATTGCCGAAAACCTGGACAGCATCGTGCTCAAGGCCCCGGTCATGCGCTTGGCCGTGCCTAATGTGCCCATTCCCTACAGCCGCCCCTTGGAGCAGTTTGTGATTCCGCAGGTGCACAGCATCGTGCAAGCGGCGCAGGCGCTGACGGTTGGCAAGATGGCCCAGGCCCGCACATGATCGACATCACGCTACCGGCCATGGCTTGGGACGGCACCCAGGACGCCACCGAGGCCTTGCTGGACAAATGGCTGGTGGCCCCTGGGGTACCCGTCAAAAAAGGCCAGGTCCTGGTGTCGGTGGTCTTGGTCAAGGCGGCGATGGATATCGAGGCCCCGCAGGATGGCCAGATCGAAGCCGTCTTGGTTCAAAGCGGCGAGAGCTTTGCGCCAGGCACGGTGCTGGCGCAGTTTGCACCGGCCGCATAGGCCAGCGCAATCGCTGCGGCCAGCCGCGCATTGTTGAGCACCAGCGCGATATTGGCGGCCAGGCTGTCGCCGCCGGTAAGTTCGTTCACACGGGCCAGCAAAAACGGCGTGCTCGCCTTGCCGCTGATGCCTTGCTGCGCCGCCTCGTGCAGCGCCTGGGCGATGGCGCGGTCTATGGTCTCGCGGTCCATGGCGTAATCAGCCGGTATGGGGTTGGCCACCACCATACCGCCGGGCAGGCCCATGGCCCACTGGGCGCGCATGGCTGCGGCGATGGCCTGTGCCGAGTCCAGCCGGTAGTCCACCTTAAAACCACTTTCGCGGGTAAAAAATGCCGGCAGCGCGTCGGTTTGGTAGCCCACCACGGCCACGCCCTGGGTCTCTAGATATTCAAGGGTCAGGCGCAAATCCAGTATCGACTTAGCCCCTGCGCACACCACCGCCACCGGCGTTTGCGCCAGCTCTTGCAGGTCGGCAGAAATATCAAAGCTGTGCTCTGCGCCCCGGTGCACACCGCCAATGCCACCGGTGGCAAACACGCGTATGCCCGCCAGCGCCGCAATGCGCATGGTGGCGGCCACGGTAGTGGCGCCATCAGCGCCTGCGGCTACGACAAAAGCCATGTCGCGCCGGCTGACTTTGGCCACTGCATGGCCGGCGCGGCCCAGGCGCTCGATGTCCGCGCCTGACAAGCCCGCCTTGAGCCGCCCCTGCACGATGGCCACCGTGGCCGGCACCGCGCCGTGGGCGCGCACCTCGGCCTCGACGTGCAGCGCCGTCTGCACGTTCTGCGGGTAAGGCATGCCGTGCGAAATGATGGTGGACTCCAAAGCCACCACCGCCTGCCCCTGCGCCAGCGCCGCTTGCACATCGGGGGCAATGTCTAGCAAAGCGTGGGTCGGGTTCATGGCGGGGCCTGTTCGAGTTGGTGGTGGACGGCCTGCACGCTCAGCGTGCTGGCGTTGGCAGAGGCCGACTCTAGCGTGATCTGCGCGCAGCCCATGCCCCAGGCCAGCGCGCGCTCCAGCGGCCAGCCCTGCACAAAGCCATAGATTAGGCCGGCCAGCAAAGCATCGCCCGCGCCGGTAGCGCTGCGCACGCGTGCAGGCGGCGCGGCGCGGTGGCCGCAGCGGCCGTCGGCATCGCACCAAGCTGCGCCCTCGGCGCCCAGGCTGATGACCACGCGGCCCGCGCCTAAGCGGTGCAGCGCCAAAGCGGCCGCGCAGGCCTCTTGCGCGTTGCTAATGCGGTGGCCGCACAGTGCCTGCGCCTCCAGGCGGTTGGCCTTGAGGGTGTGGACCTGCGCCAGCACCGGCAGCAAGCGCGCGCACTTGGCCACCGATACCGCCTCGGCGAACAACGCCGGGTGCGCCACGCTGTGGGCCAGCCAATGCCAGGTGGCCGGCGGCACATTGCAGTCGGCCACCAGCACCGCCGCACCAGCCAAAAGCGCTTGCTGGGGCGCCAGGCGCGCGGGCGTGAGCTGCTCCATGATGTCCATATCGTTGACGGCCACCTGCATATCGCCATCGGCCCCGTGCAGGCACACATAGGTGGCGCTGCGCTGGCCCGGCAGGGTAAGGCAGGCGCCCATGTCCAGCCCGATGGCCGCGCCGGCCTGGCGCAGCGCCTGGCCAAACACATCGTCGCCCACCACCCCGAGCAAGCGCGCGTCTAGCCCCAAGCGCAGCAGGTTTTCAGCGACATTGCGCGCCACCCCGCCAGGGCTGCACAGCACGCGCCCGGGGTTGGAGTCACCGGCCAGCGCATCGCCGTGCGTGTGCACGGAGACGTCCATGTTGATGCCGCCTAGGAGGGTGATGCGGGGCACTACATCGAAGCGTCGCGAAACGCGCGCAGCACCGTATTGATGCGGGTCTGGTATCCAGCGCCCTGGGCCTTAAACCACTCCAGCACGTCTTGATCGAGCCGCAGTGAAACGGAGGCTTTGGGCGGCAAGGGCTTGAGGCCTTTGCGCACGATGCCGCGCACGATGTGTTTGACATCCGCCTCGGGGTGCGGGTCTTGGGCTGCCTTGGCTGCGCTGCGCGGTTTAGCTTTGGATTGCATGGAAGTAGATTTGCGACTCGCGCTTGGTGGCTTTTCTAAATGAGATAACGCGGATTTCATATTCATTCTCCGTATGAACGACTGAAACAGGTGTCTCGCCAAGCAGGCCCAGCGTAACAAAGCGCTCCTCGCCGTAGCCAAAACGGTCATCCTCAAAGGTGTAGGTCACACCTCTAAAAACAGCGCTTGCATCGGCGAAGTCAAGGCCATGCGCCTTGATATTTAAAGCCCGTTTTCTTTCTGACCAGGAAAATTGTATTCACTAATTGTATATACAAAACGTCATGCAAAAATTTATTTTAGCGCGATACCGAATTTGTCAATTTATTCTATGAAATTACCAAATACTAAAAGTACTAAAAACCGTTACTAAATAGACTATGAATTCGTTCATTCGTTCATTCGGTCTATTGAGTTATGGGAAACAAGAGCCTCAGCAACGCCAAGCGGGAAAAGAACGACGAGTTCTACACACAGTTCTCGGACATTGAAAAAGAGGTGGCCGCTTACCTAGAGTACGACCCGGACACCTTCCGCGGCAAAGTGGTGTATTGCAACTGTGACGATCCCTATGAAAGCCATTTTTTCCGCTACTTTGTGCTGAACTTTAAGAAGCTCGGGCTCAAGCGGCTCCTTACCACCAGCTACAAGCCTTCGCCCGTCGCCAACACCCAGCTGGCGTTGTTTGGCAACGATGACCCGCGCCCCAAAGCCCGGGGACGTCTCAAAGTGACGGCCAATAAATTTGTCATCAACAAAGTCAACGCCTTATGCCGTGAAGGCGAATTCAGCCTGAAGGATGTGGCTGAGCAACTTCAAGCAAACCAAGCCAATGAATGGGCCCCGCTGCAAGGCGATGGCGACTTTCGCAGCGAGGAGTGTTTGGCGCTGCTCCAAGAGGCCGATATTGTGGTGACTAATCCGCCCTTTAGTTTGTTTCGGGAATATGTGCAGCTATTGGTGGATTATGGAAAGCGTTTTGCCGTTATCGGAAATATGAATGCAATTACCTACAAAGAGATATTTCCTCTGATCAAAAACGACAAGCTTTGGCTGGGTGCTACGGGCAATGGCAACGATATGGTTTTCGCGGTTCCCAAGGGATTTAGTATTGCTGAAAGCGACCGGCAAAAAGCCGCAAGAATGGGGTATGTGGGCAACTACACGCGCCTAGGAAATTCATGTTGGTTTACCAACCTAGATCACGGTCGGCGTCACAAGCCCTTGTCGTTAATGAGCATGGCAGACAATTTCAAGTTCAGCCGCCATGCGCAAATACGCGCAAAAAAGAAATACGAAAAATACGATAACTATGACGCAATAGAGGTTCCGTTCGTAGACGCCATTCCCAGCGACTTCAAAGGCGTCATGGGTGTGCCCATTAGTTTTCTGGACAAGTACAACCCGGAGCAGTTTGAGATTTTGGGCGCAACCCAGCGCGGTTGTCATGATGATGTCCCAGACACAAAGACGTATGAGGAATACTGGGAAGTGCGTCCGAACGGACAAGCTACGGGTTCATCTGGCAGCAAGACAAATGAAAACGCCAATTTGGTCGGTAATGATGGAAAGAAGAACTATTTTGTCAATAAAAAAGGACGAATGATTCAATCGGCCTATCAAAGAATATTTATTAAACATCGGAGAGTTTGAAATGAAAACAACCCTCCGAACCGACATCACGCTCGCTGCTATTTGCGATGGTTTCACATATAACGAATTTGAGGGCAAAGGTTTGTATGGCCTGTCCGGCAAACTGACGATTCAACCGGAGTACCAGCGCAACTACATTTATTCCGACAATGGGGGCGGCAAGGAGTCGGCCGTTATACGGTCCATTCTCCAAGCCTATCCCCTGGGTTTGATGTATTTCAATACCACCGGCCCCGATACCTACGAAGTGCTGGACGGCCAGCAGCGCATCACCAGCATGGGTCGTTTTGTGACCAATAAGTTTGCCATCCATGATGCAGGCAGCGCCCAATATTTCAGTGGCCTGCCGGACGATAAGAAAAAACGCATCCTCGACACCAAACTGCTCATTTATGAATGCGAGGGCGAGGAGAGCGAAATCAAGGAATGGTTTAAGACCATCAATATTGCCGGCGTGCCGCTCAATGACCAGGAGTTGCTAAACGCGGTTTACTCCGGCCCATTCGTGACCTTGGCAAAAGAAGTATTTAGTAATAGCCAAAATTCGCAAAATCAAAAATGGGCAGCCTATATTAAAGGCAGTGTGAATCGCCAAGACTTTCTCGCCTGCGCGCTGGATTGGGTCAGCCAAGGCGAGGTTGGCACCTACATGAGCCAACACCGGAACGACAAGAATATCAATGCGCTGCAAAAGTATTTCGACAGCGTTCTCGATTGGGTGTCCACGGTCTTTACCGGTTTGGAAAACGAAATGCGCGGGCTCCCCTGGGGCAAGCTGTACGAGCGCTTTCATAAGCAGTCGTATAACCCTTCGCAAGTGTGGCATACGGTGCAAAAGCTCTATGGGGACCCGTATGTCAAAAACCGCAAAGGTATTTTTGAATATGTCTTGGGCGGCTCCACCGACAGGCAATTACTGGATATTCGGGTATTTGATGATGCCATCAAAAACACCGTCTACAAGAAGCAATTAGATGAGGCCGCCACCAAAGGGCATTCCAATTGCCCGCTGTGTGCCACAGGCCCTGAAAATAACCGCCAAAAGACCTGGGCCCTCTCTGAAATGGAAGCCGACCACGTAACCGCCTGGAGCAAATGTGGCGCCACCGATATCAAAAACTGCCAGATGCTGTGTAAGACGCATAACCGGGCCAAGGGCAATCGCTGATTCTTGTAAATCTAAAGTTCTACTTTAGATTTACAAGGTTTTAGGCGATGTGCAGAAGGTGCTGGCCCGTCAATCCAGCCTAGCCATGTTTTTCGCAGCCGCTTGCTGCAGTTCGTCCAAGGCCTCCATACATGGCATGAACGAGGCGCTCCAATTGCGCTCCGCATACACTCCCACCGTCGTAATTTCCCACGCCTTCCCCATGGCCCACGCTTCCCATTCCTCTAGCCGCGCTGCACCACCGCGCGCTCTCGCTGCCGCCACTGTGGCCCTGGCCTTGCTCGCCAGCCCGCTGGCCGCGCTGGCCGCGCCGCAGTTGCAGTGCAGCTTTGACGTCAATTCCGAGACGCACCACAAGGTCTTCGGCCTGGTCACCGACCCCTACACCACCGAGGCGGTGGCCATCGGCAACCGCTTTCGCTTCAAGGCCGTGATGCTCGCGGGCGAGGGCGGCGCAGGGGTACAAAGCCTCAATCTCTACGTCTACTACAACACCCGGCGCCAGCCCATGATCATGCAGCACACCCGCTTTTTGTATCCCGCCGTGCTGCCCCAGCCCGCGCCCGATGCGCTGACCGGTCGCGTCTCGCTCTACTCGCCGCTTTTGGGCAAAGAGCTGCAATACCAATGTGCTTTGGCCGAGGTGGCGCCATGAAGGCGCGCGCACTTTTTGCCGGGCTCATGCTGGCTGCGCTTTCGCTCGGGCTGGCCCCGGCCAGCTTCGCTGCCGATAAAGCGCGTACCAAGCCATCTGCCGTGCGCAAGGCGCCCGCCGATGGCCCGCTAAGCATGGTCATCGTCGGCGACATGATGTTCGAAGATGGCCCCATGGACGCCATGCGCAAAGGCCGCGACCCTTTCGCCGCCTTTGCCAGCCTGTTTGCTGGCGCTGACATCCGCATTGGCAACCTGGAGTGCGTGGTGGCCACCGTCGGCAGCCCCGAGGACGACAAGCCCAATGTGTTTCGCGTCCACCCCCGCGCCCTGAAGTACCTCAAGCGCCACTTTGACGCCGTCGGCCTGGCCAACAACCACTCGGGCGACTTCGGCCCCGAGGCGTTTGCCCAAATGCTGGGCCTGCTCAAGAAAAACAATATTGGCGTGTACGGCGGCGGCATGAACCTGTCCGAGGCGCACCAACCCTGGATCATCGAGCGCAAAGGCGTGCGCGTAGCGGTACTGGGCTATGACGAGTTTCAGCCGCGCAGCTTCGAGGCCGACACCGACCGGCCCGGCGTCGCCTGGAGCGAAGACGCGCAAGTGGTGCGTGATATCCGCGCAGCGCGCACTATTCACAAAGCCGATGTGGTGATCCCGGTCATGCACTGGGGCTGGGAAGACCCCGTGGCCAACGACCGCCAGCGCCAACTCGCCCGCCTGATGATCGACGCGGGCGCCGACGCCGTCATCGGCGGTCACCCGCACCAGTTGCAAGACACCGAGCGCTACAAAGGCAAGCCGATTTTTTACAGCCTGGGCAACTTTGTGTTTGATGGCTTTCCGCTGCCCATCAACTACATCGGCTGGGCACTGCGCCTGGAGCTGGACAAAACCGGCGTCCAAAAAGTACAGGCCCACGTCTCCCACATCGGCCCCACTGGCCTGCCCCGCCCGGGCAAGGTGCTGGCGGACCCGACGCTAAAGTAAAGTCTGCCGAACCTAAGGGCGATGCTGTAAACATCGCGGCCCACCTTGGGGCCGCTACAGGGCAAGCCCTGCTGGCGTACTAGAAAATGTATACACAAACGTGTAATATGGCGCCATGCAAATCAGGGGGTTTGATTGGGACGCTGGCAACTGGCCAAAGTGCGGGCAGCATGGCGTCTCGCGCGAGGAAATTGAATACGTTCTGCTAGGTACACCGGCCGTGCTGCCCGATCCGCATCCCGACGAGCCGCGCATGCGTGCCATTGGCAAAACTGCCGCAGAGCGCTATGTTTTCATGGTGTTCATGCTGCGCCAGCGCGACGGCCAGACTTTGCTTCGCCCCATCAGCGCCCGCTATATGCACCAGAAAGAAATAGCTCATTATGAAAACCAAGCTTAAGCCCATGCCCTCGCTTTCCAGCGATGCGCAAGCCCAAGGATTTGTTGATAAGGCCGACCTCGCGCAATACGATTTGTCGGGCTTTAAGCCAACCCGCTTTGAGTTTGAGCCCAAGGCCGCAGCACTGAATCTGCGACTGCCCCAAAATCTGCTCGACGCATTGAAGGTCAAAGCCAAAGCCAAAGGCATTCCCTACACACGTTACGTCCGCTTGGTTTTGGAAAACGACGTCGCCCAATAGGGCTGTAGGCCACGGCAAGGCCTACGCCCTCAATCCGCCGCAGGCTCCTGCGCCGACGTATCTGCAGCCGGCGCGTTGTCCAATCGCCCGCGCCGCGCCAGACCTTCGCGCAGCAAAAACTCCACCTGCGCATTGGCGCTGCGCAGCTCTTGGGCGGCCAGTTTTTCGATGGCCGCCCACAGGGCGGGGTCGATGCGCAGGGGGTAGGCTTTTTTGCCGGGGCTGGCCATGGCGTGGCTGCTTGCGTGCGGGTGCTTTAGTTGTAGAGGGTGCCGGTGTTGACCACGGGGCTGACTTCGCGGTCGGCGCACAGTACCACGAGCAGGTTGCTCACCATGGCGGCTTTGCGTTCTCCGTCCAGCTCGATGATGTTGCGCTCGGACAAGCCCTTGAGTGCTGCCTCCACCATGCCCACCGCGCCAGCGACGATTTTGTGGCGCGCGCTCACAATGGCTTCGGCTTGCTGGCGGCGCAGCATGACTTGCGCGATTTCGGGGGCGTAGGCCAGGTGGGTGAGCTTGGCGTCCAGCACATCGACACCGGCCAGCGCAAAGCGCGCCTGCAACTCGGCTTTGAGGGCGTGGGCCACCTCGTCCAGGCCGGCGCGCAAAGTGGTCTCGCCGGGTGCGAGGTCTTCGCCCTCGTCATAGGCGTAGACCGAGGCCAGATGGCGCAGCGCGGTTTCGGCCTGGATGGCGACAAAGCGCTCGTAGTTGTCGATCTCAAACAGCGCTTGGGCCGAGTCGCGCACGATCCAGACCACGGCGGCGCCGATCTCCACCGGATTGCCGCGCTTGTCATTGACCTTGAGCGCCGCCGTATTGAGGTTGCGCGCCCGCAGCGAGATTCTTTGCTTGGCCTGCAAGGGGTTGGCCCAGCGCAGGCCCTGGCTGCGGTCCGTGCCGCTGTACTGGCCAAACAAGGTAAGGACGGCGCCCATATTGGGCTGCACCATATACAAACCGGCGCCCAGCACGGCTGCCAGCACCAACAGCACCGCGCCGACCACGTGCGACTCGTTGTGCAGGGCCGACACGCCCGACACCAGCAAAACCAGGCCGAGCCCAACCATGCCAAAACCGTTGATGGACTGGTAGCTGCGCTCGGTATGCGGCGTTTGAATCGTGGACATAAGCATCTCCTTTTTGAAAATATGATATCACTATAGTATCAAATTGAAATCAGGTCAAGAATCTTGGCGCGCACTGTCCGCCGTCTGGCCTGCGGTATCGTTGCACCTGTGCGGCCGACCGGGTCGCCCTTGTTCTGACAGGAAATGAGCCCATGAAATACGCTGCCATCCCCCGCGACCGCCTGCCCGCCTTGCTGGCGCACATGCCCAAGACCGAGTTGCACATCCATATTGAGGGCTCGCTCGAGCCCGAGCTGATTTTTGCGCTGGCCGAGAAAAATGGGGTCGCCCTGAGCTACCCCAGCGTGGAGGCCCTGCGCGCGGCCTATGCCTTTACCGACCTGCAAAGCTTTTTGGACTTGTACTACGCCGGCGCTTCGGTGCTGATGAATGAGGACGACTTTTACCGCATGGCCATGGCCTACTTTGCGCGGGCGCATGCCGACCACATCGTCCACGCCGAGCTGTTTTTTGATCCGCAAACCCATACCGAGCGCGGCGTGCCCATGGGCGCTGTTATCGAAGGGCTGGACCGCGCCTGTGCTGATGCCAAGGCGCACTACGGCATCAGCGCCAGCTTGATTCTGTGCTTTTTGCGGCATTTGTCGGAGGAATCGGCCTTTGAAACCCTGCAAGCGGCCTTGCCCTACCGCCAGCACTTTATCGGGGTGGGCCTGGACTCGGGCGAGCGCGGTAATCCGCCGGAAAAGTTTGCCCGCGTCTTTGCGCAGTGCCGCGCGCTGGGCCTGCACATCGTGGCCCACGCCGGCGAGGAGGGCCCGCCCGCGTATATCGAGAGCGCGCTGGACGAGCTGCAGGTGCAGCGCATCGACCACGGTGTGCGCTGCAGCGACGACCCGGCCTTGGTGCGCCGCCTGGCCGCCAGCGGCATGCCGCTGACGGTGTGTCCGCTCTCCAACGTCAAGCTCTGCGTGTTCCCCACCATGCAAGACCACAACCTGGCCACGCTGCTGCACGCCGGGCTGTGCATCACCCTGAACTCGGACGATCCGGCCTACTTTGGTGGCTATTTACTCACCAACTTCGAGGCCGTGTTTTCCGCCCTGCCCAGCCTGGGCGCGCAAGACGCCTGGCAACTGGCGCGCAACAGCATCGACGCCAGCTTTGCCGGCGAGCCCGACAAAGCCGCCTGGCGCGCCGCGCTGGACCAGGTGTTTGACCAGGCGCTGGCGGGCGCCTAGCCAAGGCCAAGCTACGCCGGGCAGCCTGGCTTTAGAGGCGGTACTGCACCTCGGCGACCAGCGTGCGGCCGGGGTAGGGGTGGTAATTCCAGTACTCGACGTTGCCCAGGTTGTCTATGCCTGCGCTGAGCGCCAGATGCGTGTTGATGGCATAGCGCGCCCGCACATCGATCACCAAAAAGCGGCTCGCTGCGGTGTAGGCAAAGCCATTGATGTCGGTGTTATTGAGCGTGGAGAATTGGTCGCCGCTGTAGCGCAGTCCCACCGAGGTGTTTAGCTGCGGGCTCCAGCGGTAGTTGGCCAGCAGGCTGGCGCGCCACAGGGGCACGCGGGGCTGCTGCTTGCCGATGGTGTCGCCCGGCACGGCCACGTAAGAGGCGTTGGCCACGATGCGCGAGTCGGCATAGGTCAGGCTGCCAGAAAGATCCAGGCCTTGCGTTGCCACGTTCTCGCCCTGGTAGGCGATTTCCAGGCCCTGGGTGCTGACTTTGTCGATGTTTTGCACCATGCTGACCAGCGTCGCCCCGTCCGATTTCAGGCCCACGGCTTGGGCGTACAGCGAATCGCTGACGTCCTCGTTAAACCAGGTCAGGCGCAGCACGCCCTGGCCTAGCTCTTTTTCCAGGGTGAGTTCGGTGGTGAGCGATTTCTCGGGGCGCAGACTGGGGTCGTTCACCCAGGTCTGGCCGGCCGGGCACACCTGGGCCAGGATGCGGCTGCTGATGTCTGCGCACTTGCTGGTGGCGCCGTACAACTCCGAGACGGTGGGCATGCGTACCGCGCGGCCCAGCGAGGCTTTGAGCACCGTGTCAGGCGCCCACTGGTAGGCCAGCGCCGCTTTGGGCGAGATATACATTTCATTGCGGCTGCTGTAGCTGTCCAGCGTTTGTGCCACGCCGATCACGCTTTTGGCGTAACCGTCGGAGGCGCTCCAGTTTTCGAGGCGGGCACCGAGCACGGTTTTCCAGCCGGGGGCAAAAGCCCAGGCGTCTTGCGCGTACAAGCTTTGCAGCTGGCTTTTGCCGCCCACGTCCGCGTTCAGGCTGGCCGGTGCGCTGCTCAGCCAGTTTTCGGTGGCGCTGAGGTTGCTTTTGTAGATGCGTAGCTGGTAGCTGTCCTGCGTCAGGCCAAAGTCCAGGATGTGCGCGCCTTGCAGCCCCTGTGGGCGCCATATGCCTTTGAGCGCCACGGTGCGCCAGCCTGTGCCTTTTTGGTCTTGTAGCGTGGCGCTGTTGTTGCTCATGCTGCCTTGCAGGTTGGCGGCGGTATTGACGGTCGCAGCGCGCGACAGGTCGCTGCCGTAGTCAAAGCTGCTGATGGCCAGCTCCCAGTCGAACAGGCCTTGGCTGTGGCTCTTGAGCGAGAGGCCTTGCATCCAGTGGTCCAGGCTGTCGCGGGTGGCGCTCAACAGGTTTTTGATCGTATAGGCCTTGCCGTCGATGGCCACCGTGCCCGCGTACAGCGGTACCCCGGCCATGCGCAGGTAAGTTTGCGGCGTGCCCTCTGCGGTATTGCGCCAGTTGCCCAGGGTGTAGCTCAGACGTACGGTGGGCGAGACTTCGTAGGCCAGCTTGAGCTTGGCATGGTCTTGCACCGTGTGGTACTGCGTCGTGGTGCCTACGATGTACCAGGGTGTATTGGTCTTGTCCAAGCCATAGAGGGCACCACTGGCCACGGGGTTGCTGCCCGCATCCACCCGCGACAGCGGGAGCGTCGCAAATACCAGGGGCTGGCCCTGGCTGTCGCTGCGGTTGAGGTTGACCCACCACGCCCAATCGCCGCTTTTGCTGCCCAGGGACGCGCTGGCTTGGCTGCCAGAGTTGGTCTCGTGGGTGTTGTAGAGGTCAAATGTTTGCTGTGACAGGCCGATGTGCACCTGCGCCTCCAGCGCCTTGGGCATGCGCGTCACATAGTCCACGATGGCGCCCGCCGAGTTGCCTGGGTAGGCCGCCGAAAACGGCCCGTACATGACATCAACGCGATCTATTTCCTCGGGCGTGACCATGCCCCAGCGCGGCGCATAGGTGGCGCCGTTGCCCAGGTAGTTGGAGAGCAAGATGCCGTCGGCATACACCGCAGAGCGCGCGCTATTGCCCGTGCCCGAGGCGCGGCTGGAGAGCACCGCATGGTTGTAGTCGCCGATATAGCGGCGGCGCACCAAGAGGCTGGGAAAGAACTTGAGCGCATCCTCGGCGTCGGTGGCGTTGATGGTTTGCTCTATCTGCGCGCGGGTCACACCCTCGATGGTGGTGGGGATTTGGGTGGGCAAAGAGCTCGGGCGGCTGCCCAGCACGGTGACCACGCCCAAAGACTTCACAGGCGCCTTGTCGGGGCCTGATACAGGGGTGTTATTGGTTTGGGCGAGGGCGCACCAAGGCGCACCCAGGCCGATGGCAAGCGCCATCCTCAGTAAAGAAGTTTTCATGACAGCTCCCTAGTGATCGCCGTGCTGGTGCGCTTTGCCAGCGGGCGCGGTTTGCGCAACCGGCACCTTGATGTCCAGGCTGCTCTCGGCGCCCTTGGCATCTTTGAAGCGCAGCGTCAGCGGGATGCTGCTGTCTTTTTGCAAGGGCAGCTTCAGGTCCATCAGCATGAGGTGGTAGCTGCCTGCGCGCAGTGCAACGGCTTTGCCCGCAGGCAGCGCCAAGCCCTCGGGCAGGGCGCGCATTTGCATGACGTTGCCGTCCATCTTCATCTCATGGATTTGGGCCACGCCGGCCACGCTGGTGCTCACGCCGACCAAGGTGCTGTCGGTTTTGGCGGTGAGGGTCATAAATGCGCCGGTGGCCTTTTGGCCCTGTACCGTGGCGCGCGCCCAGGCGCCTTGCACGCTGACATTTTGGGCAAAAGCGGCCGGGGCGATCAGGCAGCACACGAGTGCGGCGCTGCGAAAAATAGGGTGTGTCATACAAGTGTTCCTAAGGGTTTAGTGGGCATGGCCGCTGGTGGCCTGCACGTCCAGCACCTCGAGCAAAGCGGCTGGCGATTTCAGGCCTTTGGTCGAGGTGCCGCTGGCGGGCACGTCGACCCAGTCGTTGCTGCCTTGGCTGCAGCTTTGCACGACTTTGAACCACAGCGCGCCGGGCTTGGCCGGCGTGGTGCCGCGCAGCACAAACTCGTCGTAGTAGGCCGAGGGCAGGGCGTTGTCGGGGCTGTTGGCCGTCCAGCTGATTTCCAGCACGCCTTCGGTGTATTTCTTGCCGTGGCTCTCGTAAGGCACGGGCAACGGGCCACTCACGGTTTTTACCGTCCAGCCCGGTTTGGGCATGGGCTGGGCGCCGTTAAAGCCGGCCGGAATCATCACGCGGATGGCGGTGGTGGGCAGGGCATCGCAGCCATGGCCCACCCGAAACGTGGCGCGGTAGCTGCTGTTGGCGGCAGCCGCGCCGTCTTGCAAAACAATATGCGCCCAGGCCGGGTTGCAGGCCAGTGCGAGCGCACACGCGCCAATCAAGAAAGGGAGTTTTAAGGTAGACATGAAAAAGGGGCTCCAAAGGGCGGATTCCAAGCGGCGCAGCGCGCACGCGGTGCGCCGGCAGTGCCGGCGCAAGCGGGGGGAGAGGAAGCGCTTAGGCTGCTGGTGGCCCGCGCCCGGGCGGTGGCGCAGCGCTAGGGCTGTGCACTGCCAACGCTGCCGCTACCCAAAGGGCGGTAGTGACTGCGTCGGGCGCCGTACCGGTGCTCGGCAGGGCCGACGGTGGCGCACCTGCACCCAAGCAGAGCACGCAGTCCAGGTGGTGGCCCAGCGTGGGCGCGGGCGCATCGCCGTCGGGCATGGCCATGCTGCCCGAGGCAGTGCACACCTGCATGGTGCTAGCCGGCTGCACCAGGGGCGCGGCCACAGCCACACCCAGCACCAAACACCAGCACAGCAAGACCCAGCGCGCCAAGGCGCGGGTGCTTCGCAAGGTGTGCAGCAGAGTCATGCTTGAATTATCGCAGGCTGCTATCCTTGGCCGATGCACAGCCTTTTTCATCTGGCCTACCACGTCACCGACCTGGATGCGGCCCGCGCTTTTTACGGCGGCCTGCTCGGTTGCGCCGAAGGCCGCAGCACTGCCACCTGGGTGGACTTTGATTTCTTTGGACACCAGATCTCCCTGCATTTGGGCGAGCCCTTCAAGACCACGCTGACCGGGCGCGTGGGCGACCACCTGGTGCCCATGCCGCATTTGGGCCTGGTGCTCGCTCTGCCCGATTGGCAGGCGCTGGCGCAGCGCTTGCAAGCGGCGGGCGTGGGTTTTGTGATGGCGCCGCAGCTGCGCTTTGCCGGGCAAAGCGGCGAGCAGTGGACCATGTTTTTTCTGGACCCCAGCGGCAACCCGCTGGAAATCAAAGGCTTTGCGTCGCTGGCGTCGGTGTACGCGGCATGATGAACTACACCTTTGTCTCGGCCACCATTTTGTTGGTGCTCATTACCGATCCGGTGGGCAATATCCCGGTGTTTGCCAATGCGCTCAAGCATGTGGCGCCTGAGCGTCGGCCCAAGGTCATCTTGCGCGAAATCAGCATTGCGTTCTTTTTGCTGCTGGCCTTTATGTTGGTGGGCGAGGGTTTTTTGCGGGTCATGAACCTCTCGGAGCTGGCCCTGCAAATTGGCGGCGGCGTGATTTTGTTTTTGATCGCCTTGCGCATGGTGTTTCCGCCGCCCGCAGTGGCCGAGACCGAGTTGCTGGTCGAGCCGCTCATCGTGCCCCTGGCCGTACCCTCGATTGCCGGGCCGTCGGCCTTGGCCACGGTTTTGCTCTTGGTCTCGCAGCAGCCCGACAAGCGCATGGAATGGATAGGCGCGCTGTGCGTGACCATGCTGATCAGCGCCATTGTGCTGGTCTCAGCCGAGCGCATTCAGCGGCTCATTGGCACCCGCGTGGTCACCGCCATCGAGCGGCTGATGGGGCTGGTGCTGGTGTCGGTGGCCATCGAGATGCTGCTGCGCGGCATTCGCACTTTTGTATTGCAGCTGGCCCAGGGCGTAGCCGCTTAAAACCTTTTTTGCAGAAGGAAACTGCCCGTGCAATCTTTGACTTCGCGCGTGTTTTATTACCTGGTGAAGCGCCAGTTACGCAAGCTCGCCGCCCGCAGCGGCAGCTTGGAGCAGGTGCGCGCGGCGCGCGACAAGTCCTCGGCGCGCATGTTCAAGGTGCCCGCTGGCGTGGCGGTCAGCCCGGCGCAGCTTGGCGGCTTGCCTGGCGAGTGGTTGCGACCCCAGGGCGCCAGCGCGGCGAGCGTGGTTTTGTATTTACACGGCGGCGCCTACATCACCGGCTCTTGCCATACGCACCGGGGTTTGGCTGGTCACTTGGCGCGTGCTGCCGATCGCGATTGTTTTTTGCTGGACTACCGGCTGGCGCCCGAGCATCCTTTTCCTGCGGCGGTCGATGACGCGCTGGCCGCCTACCTGGCGCTCAAGGCCGAGCAGCCCGATCGCCCGGTGGCCCTGGCCGGTGACTCGGCCGGTGGCGGTTTGGCCCTGGCCTTGGCGCTGCGCCTGCGCGATGCGGGCCACAGCGCGCCGGCTGCCATGGCGCTGCTCTCGCCCTGGACGGACCTGGCGCTGAGCCTGCCCACCCATGTGAGCAAGGCCGCCGTCGATCCATTTTTCCCCAACACCAGCACCTTGAGCGCTGCCGCCCAGATGTACGCGGCCGATACGGCGCTGACGCATCCGCTGGTCTCGCCGCACTATGCGCCGCTGCACGGTTTGCCGCCCACCCTCATCCATGTGGGCGAGCGCGAGGCCTTGCTGGACGACGCGCTGGCGCTGGCGGCCACCATGCGCGCCGCAGGCACGCCGGTGCAGTTGCAGGAGTTTGCCGGCATGTGGCACGTCTGGCAGATTTTTGCGGGGCGCTTTGCCGAGGCCGATGCCTCGGTGAAGGCGTTGGGGGCGTTTGTGCGGGTGGCGCAGCCTTCACGGGCCGAGCTTGTAACCCCCTAAGCGCCAAACACCGCCGCCCACAAAGCCAGTCCCGCCGCGCGCTGGGCCGACACGTCGGTGGCAGGCAGTTGTGTGGGCTCTTCGTTCAGGCGCGCCCGGTGCTGAATCTGGCGCAGGCTGCGGTAAGCGCGGGCGGCCTCGTCGCCGATGGGCGCAGGCAGTAAACCGGCCGCTTGCGCACGCTCTAGCAAGGCGATATTGCCCACGTTGGCCACCAAGCTGCGCTGCGCTGCGCCTTGCGCCAGCACCAAAAACTGCACCGCAAACTCGATGTCCACCATGCCGCCCGGGCTGTGTTTGACGTCAAAGCGCTCGGCCGGCACCGGGTGGCCGGCGCGCACTTTGTCGCGCATGGCGGCGATCTCGGCGCGCAGTGCGGCGTGGTCGCGCGCGCTGCAAATGACGGCCTCGCGGATGGCATCAAAACGGCTTTGCAGGTCCGGGCCGCCCAGCACGCAGCGCGCCCGCGTCATGGCCTGGTGTTCCCAGGTCCAGGCGGTGTTGGAGCCGCGTTGTTGCTGGTAGTCGGCGTAGGCGGCAAAAGTGCTCACTAGCAGGCCGGCGCTGCCATTGGGGCGTAGCGCGGTGTCGATTTCATACAAATCGCCCTCGCTGGTTTTGACGGTCAGCCAGTTGATCAGCTTGCGCACCAGGGCGCCATAGATTTCGCCGGCGCGCTCGTCCGGGTCGTCGTAGACAAACACGATGTCCAGGTCGCCGCCGTAGCCCAGCTCTTTGCCGCCTAGTTTGCCGTAGGCCACGATGGCAATGCGCGGCAACTCGATATGCCGCTGCTTCATCAGCTGCCAGCACCAGCGCGTGGTGATGCGCAGCAGCACCTCGGCCAGCGCGCTCAGGTCGTCAGCCACTTGCTCGACGGTAATCAGTCCCTCCACATCGCGCGCCAGGGTACGAAAGACTTCGGCATGGTGCGCCCGGCGCAGCAAATTGAGCAGGCTTTCGTCGTCGGCCTGCCCGCTGCTGTGCAAGGCGCTGTAGCGGCGCTCGATGTCGGCCTCAAACTGCGCCGCGTCAAAACGCTCATGGACCATGGCGTTGCCGGCCAGCTCGTCGATGACGCCGGGGTGCTTGAGCAGGTAGCGCGCTGGCCAGCGCGCCGCGCCCAAGAGGCGCAACAGGCGCTGGTGTACCGAGGGACGCTCCAGCAGCAAGGCCAAATAGCTTTCGCGGCGCAGCAAGGACTCCATCCAGTCCATCAGCCGCAGCGCGGCCTCGGGGGCGACATCGCCGTCCTGCACCCATTGCGCCGTGCGCTGCACCAGGCGCAGCAAGCGCGCGCGGGATTCTTCGCGCAAAGCCAGCACACGGGGCTGGTCGCGCCAGGCGCTCAGGCGCTCGCGCATGGCGGCGGGCAGTTGGGCCGCCAGCGCATCAATGTCGGGGCTGCTGCCGGTGGATGTGGAGAGCGCCAAGTCGGTTTTGCAATCACCGCAGGGCTTTTCCTCGCCGCCCAGCAGGGCGTCAAATTCTTGGGCCACGTTTTCTCGGTGGGTATCGAGTTGCGCCAAAAATTCGCTGGTGCTGGCGTAGCCCAAGGTGGCGGCGATCCAGGCCAGATCGGCATCGTCGGTAGGCAGCACATGGCTTTGCTGGTCGTCCAGGTACTGGATGCGGTGTTCCACGCGGCGCAAAAACGCATAGGCCGCGTGCAGCGCCTGCGCCCGCGCCTGCGGCATGAGGCCGGCCTGGACCAAGCGCTGCAGCGCGCTCAGCGTGGGCCGGGTGCGCAGCTCGGGGAACTGGCCGCCGCGCACCACTTGCAGCAGTTGCACGGTAAATTCAATCTCGCGGATGCCGCCGCGAGAGAGCTTCACATCGTTGTGCCGCTCGGGGTGGCCTGCGCTGCGCTTGCCCGCGTGCGCCCGAATTTGCCGGTGCAGCACGCGCAGCGCGTCAAACACGTTGTAGTCCAGGTAGCGGCGAAACACAAAAGGCGTTACCACCGCGCGCAGTTGCAGCGCAAACGGGCTGCCCACGCTGGACAAGGGCGCCACCACCCGGCTTTTGAGCCAGGCAAAGCGCTCCCATTCGCGGCCCTGGGTTTGTAAATATTCCTCCAGCGCGCCCAAAGAGACGGCGGGTGGCCCCGAGTTGCCGTTGGGCCGCAGCGCCAGATCGACACGAAACACAAAGCCATGCTCGGTGGTCTCGCCCATCAGTGTGTACAGCGCACGCACCAATTTGCCGAAATACTCTTGGTTGGAAATGCGGCCGCGCCCCTGTTCGTCGCCCGCAGTCTCGCCCTCGGACTCGTAGATGTAGATCAGGTCAATGTCGCTGGACACATTGAGCTCGCGCGCGCCAAACTTGCCCATGGCCAGCACGCACAGGCCGCAGGGTGCGCCTTGGGCGCCTTGCGGCGCGCCGTGGCGCAGTTGCAGTTCGGCGCTGGCGTGCGCCAAAGCCGCTTGCAGCGACCACTCGGCCAACTCCGTCATGGCCTGCGTGACCTCGGCCAAGGGCCAATGCGCTTCGCAGTCGAGCCTCAATACCTGCGCCAGCACGGCCTGGCGTGTGATGCGCAGCGCAGCCCCCAGTTCCTGGCCTTGGCTGCGCAGCCGCGCGTACAAGGCCTGCTGGGCGTCTGCAAACGGTTTTTCGCCGGCGGCAAAATCGTATTCCTGTCCATAACGGCGGGCGATGCGCTGCGCAAATCGGGAGTGCTCAGCCCCAACGGGCGGCGCATTGCGGGTCATAATTCCCCGCTAACTGCCAGAAATCCATGATTGACATGCCCCAAGCCCCTACGCCCGCCCTGCTCAGGGTCTCGGCGTGGGCCCAGCGCCTGCTCTGGCTGGTTGTCGCAGGCTGGGTTTTGCTGGGGGCGATGTGGGCGGGTTTGCACTTTGTCATTGTGCCCCGAATCGACGAGTTGCGCCCCTGGCTGGAGCAGCAAGCCAGCCGCGCTGTCGGTGTACCGGTGCGCATTGGCAGCGTGCAGGCCATCTCCAACGGTTTGATTCCCTCGGCCGAGCTGCGTGCGGTGCAACTGATTGACCGGCAAGGCCGCGTGGCGCTGGAGCTAGGCTCGGTGCGCGCAGCCATTTCACCGCGCTCTTTGTGGTCCGGTGGCCTGGAGCAGCTCTATATCGACAGCCCTACCCTGGATATCCGCCGCGCTGCCGATGGCAGCTTTTGGATTGCCGGCTTGCAAATCAGCGCCGTTGACAGCGGCCCTAGCGACAGCGCCGATTGGCTTTTGAGCCAGCCCGAGGTGGCCATCCGCCACGGCAGCGTGCGCTGGACCGACGAAACCCGCGACGCCCCGGTGCTCGAATTGGACGATGTGGACCTGGTCGTGCGCAGCCGCCACCTGCGCCACAGCCTGCGCCTGGACGCCAGCCCACCGGCGCATTGGGGCGAGCGCCTGACGGTGCAAGGCGTGTTCACCCACCCCTTGCTCAGCCGCCACCCGGGTCGCTGGCAGGACTGGAAAGGGCAGGCCTATGCGTTTTTCAGCCATGTGGACTGGAGCGCCTTGCGCGTCTACCTGGACGCTGGCCCCGATGTCAGCCGTGGCCGGGGCAGCGTGCGCGCCTGGGTGGACCTTGCCCAGGGACGTGTGACTGGCGCCACCGCCGATGTCTTGCTCAGCGATGTGCTCTTGCGCCAGGGTGCCGAGCAAACACCCGTGGTGCTGCCTACCGCCTCGGGCCGCCTGGCAGCGCGCCAGCTGGACGGCGGCATGGAATACACCACCCGCGATTTGCAGTTTGAGACCGCCGATGGCGTGCGCTGGCCCGGCGGCAATGCCCGCTTGTCTTTGTGGGACGCGCGTGCCCCTGACCGCACGCACGCGGACGGCCTACCCGCCCACGGCGAACTGAGCGCCGAACGCCTGGACCTGGCCGCCCTGAGCCAGGTAGCGCAGCGCCTGCCGCTGGCGCCCAAAGCGCGCCACCTGCTTGAGGCCTATGCGCCTGCCGGTTTGGTGCAAAACCTCAGCGCCAATTGGAAAGGCGCGCCCAGCCAGCCCGCTACCTACGCGGCCCAAGGCCAGGTCAAGGGTTTGGGCTTGGTGGCCCAGGCCGATGGCAGCCCGGGCTTTCAAGGTTTGGATGTCGAGTTTGACTTGAACGAACACGAGGGCCGCGCCAAAGTGGCCATGGCCGGTGGCCTGATCGACTTGGGCTCGCGCTGGGCCGAGCCGCGGGTGGCGGTCCAAGAACTGGCGGCCGATGTGCAGTGGCGCAAGGAGCGGGCGCGCTACAGCGTCAGCGCCAGCAATGTGCGCATCAACACCGCCGATGCGCAGGGCGTCTTGCAGGGCAGTTGGTCGCATGTACCGGGCACACCGGGGCCGGGCGTGCTCGATATGCAAGGGCTTTTTAGCCGCGTCGAATTGGCTCGGGTGCAGCGCTATTTGCCCGCCGCCCTGTTTAAGCAAACCCGCGAATACTTGCGCGATGCGGTCTTGGCGGGCACGCTCTCGGCGGTCAAGCTCAAGCTCAAGGGCGACTTGAAGGATTTTCCGTTTGCCCAAAGCCGCCAGGGCGAGTTCCGTGTATCCGGCACATTGGCCAACGCCACCTATGCCTATGTGCCTGCCAGCTACATGCCCGCGGGCAAAAAGCCCTGGCCGGTGTTTACGCAGCTCCATGGCGAAATCGTGATCGATCAGCGCGCGCTCTCGCTCAATGGCATGCGCGGCCTGTGGGGCGCCGTGCCGCTGGTGCGTGGCGACGCCGTGATCGACAATCTGTACGGCCAGGCCACGGTCTCGGTGCTGGCCCAGGGCAAGAGCCCGCTGGCCGATGCGCTGACCGTGGTCAACAACTCGGCCGCAGGCGACCTGATGGACCAGGCGCTGGCCAAAGCGGTGGTGACCGGGCTGGCCGACTACCGCGTCAAGCTGGACTTCCCGCTGGCCGATACCAACCATATTGCGGTGCAGGGCATGATTAATTTGCAGGGCAATGATGTGCAGGTCACACCGGCTACGCCGCGCATTGCCAAAGCGCGCGGGCCGATCAGCTTTACCGAGTATGGTTTTCAGATCAATGGCGTGAGCGGGCGCAGTTTTGGCGGCGATGTGCGCATCGACGGCAGCTTGAACGGTTTTGGCGAAGCCCCCGCCTTGCCAGCCAAAGCGGGCGAGTCGGTGGCCCGGGCCAGCCCGGCGGTTTTGCGACTGGAAGGGCGCGCCACGGCAGAAGGACTGCGTGACACCGCCGAAATCGGCGCGCTGGCCGACATGGGCCACTATGCCAGCGGATCGGCCAGCTACATCGCCACCGTGGGACTGCGCGGTGGTGTACCCGATATCACCGTTCAGTCCAATTTGGTGGGCATGGCGCTGGCCTTGCCCGCGCCCCTGGCCAAGTCGACCGACGCCGCCTTGCCCTTGCGCTTGCAAGTGGGACCGGCCCGCGAGGGCGTGGCACTGGCCAGTCTGCCGCTGAAAAACCAAGAGCAATGGCAAATGTCACTGGGCCAGGTGGCGGCGCTGACTCTGGTGCGCGACATCTCGCAAAGCACAGCGCGCGTAGTGCGCGGCAGCATGGCGCTGGGCTCCAATGCCCAAGAGCCCATGGCATTGCCAGCCCAAGGCGTGGCAGCGCGCGTGGCGGTTGCCGCTTTGGATGTGGATGCCTGGTCGTCCTTGTTCGCTGGGGGTGACGGTGCTGGCAAGCGCAAAGGTGCCAGTGCGCCGCAGTTCGATTTAGGCCCCGACTACCTGCCCACTTCAGTGCAGTTGCAGGCCCGTGACATCAGTTGGAGCGGCCACGCCCTGCATGCGGTCAACTTGAAAGCTACCCACGACGGGCCTGTTTGGCGTGCGCAAGTGGAGTCCACCGAATTTGCCGGCATGCTGGAATACCGCCAGGCGGTCCAGGCCCTGAGCGCCAAAGACCGGGCCAATGCCGGGCGCCTGTACGCGCGCCTGTCGCGCCTGACGCTGGGCGCCAGTGCGGCGCAGGAGGTGGACAGCCTGCTTGACGAGCAGCCCATCAGCATTCCAGCGCTCGATGTGGTGGTCGAAGATTTTGAGCTCCAAGGCAAAAAACTCGGCCGCCTGGAGCTTGAAGCGGTCAACCAAAGTTCCAGCATGGCACGTGAGACCCAGCGCGAGTGGTTGTTAAAGCGCTTTAACGTCAGCACACCCGAGGCGGTGTTCAACGCCAGCGGCTCCTGGCGCCTGCAGCCGCCCTCGCCTGGCGCGGCCGCTGCCGTGCCGACCGACTCCCTGCGCGATAGGCGCCGCACGCAGCTCGATTTCAAGCTCGACATCAAAGACGCCGGTAATTTGCTGGCCCGTTTTGGTATGAAAGACGTGGTGCGCAGCGGCCGAGGCAAGATTGAAGGCCAGGTCGGCTGGCTAGGCTCGCCCATCACGCTGGACTACCCCAGCATGCGCGGCAGCTTTAGTGTGAATGTGGAAGAGGGCCAGTTCCTCAAAGCCGACCCTGGCATTGCCAAGCTCTTGGGGGTGCTGAGCCTGCAATCGCTGCCCCGGCGCTTGATGTTTGATTTTCGCGATGTGTTTTACGAGGGCTTTGCGTTTGACTATTTCCGCGGCGATGTGGCTATCGCCCAAGGCCTGGCGCGCACCAGCAATCTGCAAATGAAGGGCGTAACCGCCACGGTGCTCATGGACGGCAGTGCGGACATCGCCAAAGAAACCCAGGCCATCCGCGTGGTGGTGGTGCCCGAGATCAATGCCGGCGGCGCCTCGCTGCTGACGGCGGCCATCAATCCGGTGATGGGCCTTTCCTCCTTTTTGGCGCAGCTGGTTTTGCGCAAGCCCTTGATCGATGCCAACACCAAAGAGTTGTACATTGATGGAACGTGGCTGGAGCCACGCATTACCGAAGTCGACCGCAACAAAACACCGCCTTAATGCATTGAAGGCGCGCCACAGGAGTTTTTGCCGATGAAAGTTGCCGCAATTCAAATGGTCTCGACCGGCGACGTCGCCGACAACCTGGCGCAGGCCGCCACACTGCTAGCGCAGGCCGCCCAAGCCGGTGCCGAGTTGGCCGTGCTGCCTGAATATTTTTGCCTGATCGGTCGCCACGACAGCGACAAGCTGGCTTTGCAAGAGGCCTTTGGCAGCGGCCCGATTCAAGACTTTTTAGCGGCGCAAGCGCGCCAGCACGGGCTGTGGCTGGTAGGCGGCACCTTGCCCCTGCGCACCGAGGGGGACGACAGCGGCACGCACGTCTTTAACAGCAGCCTGGCCTTTGATCCGCAAGGCCATTGCGCCGCGCGCTACGACAAGATGCATTTGTTCCGCTTTGACAATGGCACCGAGGCCTATGACGAGTCGCGCGTGCTGCAAGCGGGCAGTGTGCCCGCGCAGTTCGCGCTGCCATCGCGCGACGGCCACCGTTGGAATATTGGGCTGAGCGTGTGCTACGACCTGCGCTTTGCCGAGCTGTACCGGCACTACGCCGCCTCGGGGGCCGATCTGCTTTTGGTGCCCAGCGCCTTTACCCACACCACGGGTGCGGCGCACTGGGAGGTTTTGTTGCGCGCCCGCGCTATCGAAAACCTGAGCTATGTGCTGGCCGCCGCCCAAGGTGGTACGCACCCCAGCGGGCGCCAGACCTGGGGCCAGTCCATCGTGATTGACCCCTGGGGCGCGGTGCTGGCGCAGCAGGCCCAAGGTCCGGGTGTGGTTTTGGCCGATATCGATGCCGCCGCGCTGGCCCAGCGGCGCGTGCAGTTGCCCGCATTGCAGCACCGCTTGCTGTGAGCGCAGCGCGCAGCCTGGCTCAGGGCGGCGGCGGTGCCTCATCATCGGGCGGGGGTGGCAGCTCACCTTTATCCCGCCCGGAAAACATGGTCCACCAGACGATGCCGACCAAGATCAGGCCGGCGCCCAGGGCTTCTAACAGTATCAAGGTCATGGGGTATGCGCTAGGGGCTGCGTTGTGCGCGCTGATTGTAGGTAGCCTGGGCGGCTGCGCCAGCGTCAGCTTGCAAGAGGCCGCACCCAGCGCAGCGCCGGTGGCCGCACCGGCAGCCACCCCAGCCGCTGCGTCCGAGCCAGCGCGCGTGATCGGCCAGGCGCGTAGCCGCTGGGTGGCGGTGCCCTGGAGCAGCCTGCCCGGTTGGGAGCAAGACCATTGGGAACAAGCCTGGCGCGCCTGGCAGAAAAGCTGCGAGCGCGCCGCCACCATCCCAGCGGTTCTTTCGGCGCTGTGCCCGCAAGTGCGGGCTTTGGCCGGTGCCGAGCGCGCCGCCCAAAGCGCTTGGATGCAGCGCACTTTGCAGCCCTACCGCGTCGAAAGCCTGCAAGGCGAGACGCAAGGTTTGCTCACCGGGTATTACGAACCCCTGTTCGAGGCCAGCCGCACGCCAAGCGCCGCTTTTTCGGTGCCGCTGTACGGACCGCCGGTAGGCTTGGTTCGAGGTACACCTTGGTACACACGCCAAGAAATCGAGACTTTGCCCGAGGCCAGGTCCGCGCTCAAGGGCCGCGCCATCGCCTACCTGGCCGATCCGATTGATGCCTTGGTGCTGCAAATTCAAGGTTCGGGGCGTATCCGCTTGCAAATGCCTGATGGCAGCGCGCGCACCGTGCGCCTGGGCTTTGCCGGCACCAATGAGCAGCCGTACCAAAGCATTGGCAAGTGGCTGCTAGAACAAGGCCTGACGCGTGATGCGACCTGGCCGGGCATCAAAGACTGGCTGGCGCGCAACCCGCAGCGCCAGCAGGAACTGCTCTGGCGCAACCCGCGCATGGTGTTTTTTAAAGAGGAGCCGCTGGCCCAAGCCGACGCGCCACTGGGGCCCCGAGGCGCCCAGGGCGTGGCCTTGACGCCCGGCCGCTCCATCGCTGTGGACCCAGGCAGCATGCCCTACGGCACGCCGGTCTGGATCAGCTCCGCCGGGGGCGCTGGCACGCTGCAGCAACTGGTGCTGGCCCAGGACACGGGCAGTGCCATCGTAGGTGCGGTGCGGGCCGACTTTTTTGCTGGCGCGGGCGCGCAGGCTGGCGAACTGGCCGGGCGGCTTAAGCAGCCGCTGCAAATGTGGGTGTTGTGGCCGAAATAGGGGGTGGTAGGCCTCTGTACGGCTTCCTTGGACTTCATTACACTGTGCCAACGCAGCACCTGGGCTACCCGCCTGGGCTGTCCGCCAAGCTGCCCAAAAGGCAGCCGACTCATCCCAGGAGCCCTTCCCCATGAACGCCCCCCTGCACCCCGACCAGCTACGCGCCGCATCCGTCACGCTGGACGACAAATACACCCAAACCACCGGCCAGGCTTTTATGAGCGGCATCCATGCCCTGGTGCGCCTGCCCATGATGCAACGCGTGCGCGACCTAGCAGCAGGCAAAAACACCGCAGGTTTGATCAGCGGCTACCGTGGTTCACCCTTGGGCAGTTACGACCAATCGCTGGCCAAAGAGAAGAAGCGCTTGCTAGAGCACCATGTGCATTTCCAGCCCGGCGTGAACGAAGAACTGGCCGCCACCGCTTTGTGGGGCACGCAACAACTAGGCTTTGCGCCGCCGGGCAGCAATAAATACGACGGCGTGTTTGGCATCTGGTACGGCAAAGGCCCGGGCGTGGACCGGTGCTCGGATGTATTCAAGCACGCCAATATGGCCGGCACTACACCCTGGGGCGGCGTGATTGCAGTGGCAGGTGACGACCATGTGTCCAAAAGCTCCACGGCGGCGCACCAGAGCGACCATATTTTTAAGGCCTGCGGGACGCCGGTGTTTTTCCCGGCCAGCGTGCAAGACATTTTGGATTTGGGCGTACATGCGTTTGCCATGAGCCGCTACGCGGGCATCTGGGCGGGCATGAAAACGATTCAGGAAATCGTCGAGTCCAGCGCAGCGGTGGATGTGGACCCACACCGCGTCAAGATGGTGATGCCGACCGATTTTGAAATGCCCGCAGGCGGCGTGCACATCCGCTGGCCCGATGGCGCGCTGGACCAAGAGGCGCGCCTGTTTGACACCAAGTGGTATGCCGCGCTAGCCTATGTGCGTGCCAACCGGCTCAACCACAATGTGATCGAAGGCTCGAACGACCGCTTCGGCCTGATGGCCAGCGGTAAGGCGTTTAACGACACCCGCCAGGCCTTGCTCGATTTGGGCCTGGACGATGCCACCTGCCGCCGCGTAGGCATACGCCTTCATAAAGTGGCGGTGGTCTGGCCGCTAGAGGCGCAGCTGACACGCGAGTTTGCCAGCGGCTTGCAAGAGATTTTGGTGGTCGAGGAAAAGCGCCCAGTCATTGAATACCAACTCAAAGAAGAGCTCTACCACTGGCGCGCCGATGTGCGCCCACGGGTGGTCGGCAAGTTCACCGTGTCCGATGACGCGGCCAGCCCTTACGGCATTGGCGGCGAATGGTCCGGCCCCGAACCTTCGGCCAACCGCTTGCTGCGCGCCAACGCGGACCTGACGCCCGCCATGATTGCCCGCGCAATTGCGCAGCGCCTTACCGCGCTCGGCGTAGATGCCGATGTGCGCGCCCGCATGGATGCGCAGTTGGCGATTTTGGACGCGAAAGAAAAGTCTATGCAAGCGCTGGCCCTGGGCGCGCCGCTGGCCGAGCGCCAGCCCTGGTTCTGCTCGGGCTGCCCGCACAACACCTCCACCCGCGTGCCCGAAGGCTCGCGCGCCATGGCCGGTATCGGCTGCCACTTT
>CAMATX010000018.1 GCA_945861345.1 Comamonas sp. lk | reverse complement strand
AGCCCACCACCGGACTGGACCCGCAGGCCCGGCACCTGATGTGGGAGCGTCTGCAAGCACTCTTGCAACAAGGCAAATCGATTTTGCTGACCACCCACTTTATGGACGAAGCCGAGCGCCTGTGTTCGCGCCTCTTGGTGCTGGACCATGGCAAAAAAATTGCCGAAGGCCAGCCGCGCGATTTAATCGCCCAGCATTTAGAGCCCGATGTGGTGGAAGTTTTTGGCGTGGGCGCGCTCGAGGTGCGCGATAGCCCGCTACGCGCCCTGGCCGCGCGCGTAGAGGTAAGCGGCGAGACTGTGTTTTTTTATACCGACCAAGCCGGTGCGCTCTTGCAAGGCCTGGCAGCGTATCCGCAATTGCGCACCTTGCACCGCCCAGCCAAACTGGAAGATTTATTCCTCAAACTCACCGGACGCCAGATCCGCGAGGACGCTTGATATGACCGACTCCCCCGCATACAACCCGCAACTCCAAAGCCCTTGGCGCGCCCCACGCCTGACGATGCGCTTTTGGCCGGTGTTTCAACGCAATTTACTAGTCTGGCGCAAGCTGGCCATTCCCAGCTTGCTGGGCAATATCGCCGAGCCGCTGATGTGGCTGGTAGCCTTTGGCTATGGCATGGGCGCGCTGGTGGGGCAGCTCACCATCGACGGGCAGCCCGTGTCCTATATTTTGTTTCTGGCCAGCGGCAGTATTTGCATGAGCGCGATGAACGCCGCGTCGTTTGAGGCGCTGTATTCGGCCTTCTCGCGCATGCATGTGCAAAAAACCTGGGACGGCATCATGAACGCCCCCGTGGGCCTAGACGATATCGTGCTGGCCGAGATGCTGTGGGCCGCCTTCAAGGCGCTGTGTACCGTGACGGCGATTTTGGGCGTGATGCTGGCGCTGCAAATCAGCCACAGTCCCAAGCTCCTGGTGGCCTGGCCGGTGTTGCTGGGTGTGGGCATTACCTTTAGCTCGATGGCGCTGGTGTTTAACGCGCTGGCCAAGGGCTATGACTTTTTTACTTATTACTTCACACTCTTCCTCACGCCCACCATGTTTTTAGGCGGTGTATTTTTTCCCTTAGAGCAATTGCCGCCTTTCGTGCGCGCCGTAGCCGACTGGCTGCCGCTGGCCAATGCGGTGGCGCTGGTGCGGCCTTTGTTTATGGACCAGTGGCCCGAGCACATTCTTTTCCACGGCGGCGTGCTGCTGGCCTATGCAGTGGTGTCTTTCTGGGTGGCGCTGGCGCTCACGCGCAAACGCTTCGGCCAGTAAACGCAGGTCATCATGCGCATTGCCGTGCTCTCTGATGTGCACAGCAATTGGCATGCACTAGAAGCCTGCCTGGACCACGCCCGCAGCCAAGGCGCGCAGGCGTTTGCCTTCTTGGGCGACCTGGTGGGCTACGGCGCCTACCCGGCGCAGGTGGTGGAGCGCATCATGGCCCTGGCGAACGACGGTGCGCTGGTTATCCAGGGCAACCATGACGCCCTGGCCGTCAGCCCGCCCACGGCCCTCACGCACGTGGGCGACCATGGCGCGGCCTGGACGCATGCGCAGCTGAGCCCGGCCCAGCGCGCTTGGCTCGCGGGGTTGTCGCTGACGGTTCAGCAAGGCCCGCTGCTGTTGGTGCACGCCAGCGCCGAGCGGCCCGAACGCTGGCGCTACGTCACCGACAGCCTGGCCGCGCAGCACAGCCTAGACGCAGCCAGCGCGCAGTGGCCCGAGGTGCGCTACCTCTTGGGCGGCCATGTGCACCAGCAAACTTTGTACTACCGGGGCGCGGACAAGCGCCTCATGTCTTTTGCGCCGCAGGCGCAGGTGCCTATTCCGGTGCCGGCGCACCGCCAGTGGCTGGCCACGGTGGGCTCGGTGGGCCAACCGCGCGATGGGCGCACCGAGGCCATGTATGCGCTCTTGGACCTGGGGCGGGCGCACCTGCATTTTTTTCGCGTGGCTTATGACGTAGCAGCCGCAGCCGCAGCCATTCGCGCAAGCGGTTTGCCACCGTTTTTTGCTGACCGGCTGGAGCGCGGGCAATGAAGCTTTTAGAAGACGGCAGCGTGCTCGATGGCTTTCGGGTGCTCTCGTGCCTGCACAGCGGCGGCATGGCGCATATTTACCGCGTGGTCTATGCCGACGGCACGCCCGACCCGGGCTTTTCGATGGCCATGAAAGTGCCGCGCATGGCCAGCGGCGACGGGGCTGAAAACATCGTCAGCTTCGAGGTGGAGTGCCACATCCTGCAATTGCTCGGCGGCCCGCAGGTGCCGCGCTTTGTCGCCAGCGGCGACCTGGAGCGGGTGCCTTATTTGGTCATGGAATACGTGCAGGGCGACACCCTGGATCGCTGGCTGGACCAGCCTGAACCGCTGGACGAGGCCACCATCGCCGCGCTGGGCATGGCCATGGCGCATGCGGCCCATGCCTTACACAAACAAAACACGGTGCACCTGGACCTCAAGCCCGCCAACGTGTTGCTGCGCGAAAGCGGCAGCGGCTTGCAGGCCTTGCTGCTGGACTTTGGCCTCTCGCACCACGCACATTACCCGGACTTGCTGGCCGAGCAGCTGCGCAAAGCCGTGGGCTCGCCCGCCTGGATAGCGCCCGAGCAGGTGGTAGGCGTGCGCGGCGATGCGCGCAGCGATATTTTTGCCATCGGTGTCATGCTCTACCAGTTGTGCACCGGGCATTTGCCCTTCGGTGCGCCGCGCACGCCGGCCGGGCTGCGCCAGCGCCTGTGGGCCGATCCGGTGCCGCCGCGCAAATACCGCCCCGCGCTCTCGCCCTGGCTACAAGAGGTGGTGCTGCGCTGCCTAGAGCCCGAGGCGGCCAAGCGCTACCCGTCGGCCGCGCACCTGGCCTTTGACCTGGCGCACCCGGCGCAGGTGCAGCTGAGCGCGCGCAGCCACAGCACACTACCCACGCCATTTCGCACGCACGCGCTGCGCTGGCTAAAGGCGGCGGGCATGCATTACCAGCCCAGCCCCATCGCCTCCGAGCAGATCAGCGAAGTGCCCATCGTGATGGTTGCCCTGCCCTACGAAAATGCCACCGATGCCACCCTGTATTCGCTGCGCCAGGCGGCGGCGCGCTCGCTAGGCCTGCGCCCCGGTGCGCGCCTGGCCTGCGTCACCGTGATTCCCGAAGGTTTGACCAGCACCAGCGACGAGGCGCGCAGCGAAACCAGCGTGCACCGGCGTTATCTGGCCTGGTTGCACCACTGGGCGCAGGCGCTGAACTACCCGGGCCACCAAACCTCCTGCCACGTGCTGGAGTCGGGCAATGTGGCCCAAGCCCTGATCGACTACGCGGTGGGTAACCATGTGCATGTGATCGTGATGGGCGCGGCCACCCACGGCCTCAAAACCCAGCGCCTGATTGCCACCGTCCCCATCAAAGTCGCCATGGCTGCGCCTTGCACGGTGATTTTGGTGAAGCAGGCCCTGCCCTTTGCCCATCTGGGCTCGGTGGGCGGGCTGGACGAAGGCGAGGCCCCGGGCTAAGCGCGCAGAGCCTGCGGCAAGGCGCGGGCCAGCGCCTCGTAGTCGGCCGGTGTGTTGTAGAGCTGGCCGCACACGCGCAGGTAGTACGCCCCGGCGTGGGTGGTAATGGCGGTCTCGACACCAAAATCGCGGCCCAGCCGGGTTTGCAGCGCGGCGCAGGCACTGCGCCCGCCCTGCAAGTCGGGCAGGGGCACCAGGCCCATGGGCACGCTGTGGGGCGGCGGCGCCCCTGTAGGCTGGCCCAAGGCCTCGAGCAACAGGTCGCGCCCATAGTGCATACGGGCCAGGTTGGCCTGGCGCACGCGCTGCCAGCCCAAGGATTCAAAAAATGCGATGGCGGCAGGCGCGGCCAGCCAGGCGCTCAGATCCACGGTACCCAGCATGTCCCAAGGCGCGGGATAGTCCTCGGGCTCGCGCCAAGAAACGATGAGCGGGCGGATGCGCCCCTGCCAGCGCGGCGCCACCCGCAAGACGGCGCAGCCCGGCGGGGCGCACACCCATTTGTGCAAATTGCCAAACCAAAAGTCGGCATCCAGCGCGTCTAAATCGGTGTCCAGGGTGCCCGGCGCGTGCGCGGCATCGACCGCAATGGCGACGCCCCGCGCGCGGCACAGATCGGCCAGCGCTTGCACCGGCAAAATGCGCGCCGTCGCCGAGGTGATGTGGTCCACCAGCAGCAAGCGGGTGCGCGGGCCGATGGCCGCCTCCACCTGTGCCAGCACCTGCTCCGGGTCTGCCTGCAATGGCACGGTCAGCACCCGCACCCCAGCGCCGGCGGCCCCAGCGGCGCGCTGCAACGCCATCAGCACAGCGCCATAGGCTTGGTCCAAAACAATCGCCTCGTCTCCACTTTGCCAAGGGAATGCACTCAGCACCGTGCTGGCGGCTTCGGTGGCATTGCGCACCAGGGCAATTTGGCTGGGTTGCTGGTCCAGAAAGCGGGCGATGTCGGCGCGCGCAGCGGCAATCGCGGGGGCGGCGTCGCGGGCATAAAACTTCACCAAATTGCTTTGCACCCGGTCGAGGATGGTTTTTTGGACTTCGCGCACGGCCAGCGGCACGGCGCCATACGAGCCATGGTTGCAATGGTGAACGCCCGGGTCCAGGGACCAGGCACTGGCCGCAGACTGCAGGTCAAATTCCATGCGCGCGACTCTACCAGCCGCGTGCCAGGCGCGCGCCGCTAACCCAGGTGGCATGAAAGCCATTGGGCACGCGCTGGGGCATGGCAATGCGCGCCACCGGGCCGCGCGCGATATCGTGCGCATCAAACACCGTGAGGTAGGAGCGCGCCGCCATCGCGTCCCAGGTAAAGCCTACCAAGTAGCCATCGTCTTCGGCGCGGCAATCGTCTTTGGGGGCGAAGCTGTGTTCGCTCAGCCATTGGTGCATGCCGCCGTGGTAGCTGGTGCAGCTGTCGGTGTGCAAGTCGTAGCGGGTCAGGCCGCAAAAGCGCGGGTTCTCGGGTTGCGTGCTGGTGCCCATCAGGATGTTCCAGCTGTAGCGCGTGCGCTCGCCCATACGGGCGCTGTTGATGATGGGGAATTCCTGGTTGAGCACATCGTCAATTACCCGCTCGCGGGTGCGGCCGGTGCGCAGGTTAAAGCGCCACTCGTAAAACATGCAGTCCATGCCCAGCTGCGCAATCAGGCGCGGCAGCGCGTTGGCATGGGGCGCGCCACGGGCGTCGTGCTGGGGCTTGAAGGGGGTGCCGGTCATCACGATCTCGGTGCCGCCCTGGCCGTCGTCCTCTTCCCAGGCGTTGGAGACGTGGTACATGTAGGTTGGGCGGGCCTCGAACCAGCGCACGTCGGCGGCGCTGCCGTGGCGCGGCACCACGCCAAAGCGCGAGGGCAGCTCCGGATAAAACGCCACTTTGTGCCGCCCGGCGGCGGCGGCCACCGGGTCCTGGAACAAGGGCAGATCGTGCAACACCGTGTAGTTGCGGGTGACTGCC
This sequence comes from Comamonas sp. lk, assembly GCA_945861345.1. Taxonomy (GTDB): domain Bacteria; phylum Pseudomonadota; class Gammaproteobacteria; order Burkholderiales; family Burkholderiaceae_C; genus Allorhodoferax. Next base: position 29,272 of record CAMATX010000018.1, on the reverse strand, counting down.
ATGTCGTGCGGCAGGCGCGGCCCGGGCAGGGGCACCGGCATGAGTGTTTTGAGCACACCGCTTTTGTCGAGCACGCCATAGTGCATATAAGGCGGCTCTTTGCCGTAGCAAAAGAAAATGAATTCGCCGGTGCGTTCGTCCACCTTGGAGTGCGCCGAAATATGCAGGCCGGCCAGGCGCGGGTCCAGCGCCAGGGTGTCGGCGGTGCTCAGGTCGCGCGGGCGTACGCGGTAGACCTCGCCGCCCAGGTACCACATGGCCAGCAGGTGGCCGGCAAAGTATTTGACATCGGTGTTGGCCGTGTTTTTAAGCGGCATATCGGGCCGGTCTTTGCGCGGCGGGTCTTTGATGCCTTGCCACAAGGCCTGGCCGGCAGCGGTTTCTTCAGTCAGGCCGGCGGTATGCACCCAGCGGTTTTGGTAGAAAGCGCGCCCGCCTTCAAAGCGCACCGCGTGCAGCATGCCGTCGCCGTCAAACCAGTGGTAGCGCCCGGGCGCGGCAAAGCGCCGGTTGGGGCCGTTGCGCACATGCATGCCGTGCAGGTCGCGCGGAATTTCGCCCTGCACCTCGGTCAGTTCGACGCTGATTTCTTCGTCGACGGGGGCAAACCCGCCTTGCAGTGTGATGACTTCGCTCAAATCCATGCCGCTTTCCCCTTGCCCTGGGCTCCCTGGGTTGTGTTCGGGGCAGCTTAATGCGGTCGTTCAGGGCTGACAATCGGGGTATGCACCATGTTTTTGAAACGCTCACCCCCGACCTGGTTTTGGACGCCCTGGAGTCCGTAGGCCTGCGCGGCGACGGGCGGCTGACGGCTTTGTCGTCCTACGAAAACCGGGTTTACCAGGTCCAGCTTGAGGACGGCAGCGCCGTGGTGGCCAAGTTTTACCGGCCCGAACGCTGGAGCGAAGCCCAAATCCTGGAGGAGCACGCCTTTACCCAGGAGCTGATGGAGGCCGAAATTCCCGCAGTGGGGCCACTGGTGCTGCAAGGCCGCACGCTACACGCTTTTGAGGGCTTTGCCTTTAGCGTCAGCCCGCGCCGGGGCGGGCGGGCGCCCGAGCTGGACGACGAAGAGGTGCTGGAATGGATAGGCCGCTTTCTGGCACGCATCCACACGGTGGGCGCCAAAAAACCCTTTGTGCAGCGCCCCAGCCTCGATTTGCAAAGCTTTGGCCAGGCGTCGCGCGACTGGCTGCTGGACAACGAGCAAGTGCCCCTGGACGTCCAAAGCAGCTGGGCGCGCCACTGCGACGAGGCGCTGGCCCTGGTCGCTGCCCACCCGGCGCTGTGCGGCACACCGGCAGGCGCTGGCGACGCCAGGGTGCGCTTGCTGCGCCTGCACGGCGACTGCCACCCCGGCAATATTTTGTGGACACCCACCGACGCGGCCGCCAGCGCCGGGCCGGGCCCGCACTTTGTGGACCTGGACGACGCGCGCATGGGCCCGGCCGTGCAAGACCTGTGGATGCTGGCCAGCGGCGACAGGCGCCAGCGCAGCCGCCAAATCGGGCTGCTGGTGGACGGCTACGAGCAGTTCCGCGAATTTGACCGCGATGAGCTGGCCCTGATCGAGCCCTTGCGCACGCTGCGCCTAATCCATTACAGCGCCTGGCTGGCGCGGCGCTGGGGCGATCCAACCTTCCCGCACAACTTCCCGTGGTTTGGCTCGAGCGACTACTGGCACGGCCAGGTGCTGATGCTGCAAGAGCAGTGCGAAGCCATGCAAGAAAGTCCGCTGCTGGTCTAAGCTATGCCGCAACCCAAGCCCACGCCCACCCTCAACCTGATAGGCGCTGGCCGCCTGGGCCAGACGCTGGCACATTTGTGGACGCGAGCGGGCGTGTTGGTGGTGCAAGACGTGCTCACCACCCGCACCGAAAGCGCCCAGGCCGCCTGCCGGTTCATCGGCGCAGGCACTGCGGCCCAGTCGCTGGCCCACATGCGTGATGCCGATGTGTGGCTGATCGCCACGCCCGATGCGCAGATAGCCGCCTGCGCCGCCGCGCTGGCTGCGGCCCACGCATCTACAGCGGGCGGCTCGCGCACCGTCTTTCATTGCAGCGGTTCACTGGCGTCCGATGTGCTCCAAGCGCTGGGCGACAAGGGTTGGCAACTGGCCAGCGCCCACCCCATCCTGAGCTTTGCCAACGCACAGTCGGCCAGCGCCCAGTTTGCCGGCACGCCCTGCGCTTTGGAGGGCGATGCACCGGCTTGCGCGCTGCTTCAAACGGTTTTTGGCGCGATCGGCGGGCAGTGCTTTGCGCTGCGCAGCGAGGACAAGCTGCTCTACCACGCAGCGGCCGTGTTTGCCACCAACTTTTTACCGGTGCTGCAATCAGTGGCCGAGGCGGCCTGGCGCGACAGCGGGGTGCCGCCGGAACTGGTGCTGCAACTGCGCAGCGCCCTGCTCCAAAACGCGGTACACAACATCCTGGCGCAAGGCCCGGCGGGGGCGCTGACGGGCCCGGCCAAGCGCGGCGACCGCGCAGCCATCGCCCGGCAAGCGGCCGCCGTGCACGCCTGGGACTCACAGGCCGGCGACGCCTACGCGGCACTGAGCGCGCTGGCCTTGCGGCTGGCCGGGCACTAAATCCAGCCGCTGGCCTGCAACTCTTTTTTGGCGTAGCCGTAGTACAGCGGCGCGGCGACCAGGCCGGGCAGACCAAAAACCGCCTCGCCGACGAACAAAACGGCGAGCAACTCCCAAGCCGCCGTGTTGGTTTGTTTACCCAAAACACGGGCATTGATGGCGTATTCGGCCTTGTGAATGACGACCAAGAACACCAAGCAAGCCACGCCCACGCCGACCGACACCGACAGACCGGCCAAACTCAGCATGGCGTTACACACCAGGTTGCCCACGATGGGAATCAGCCCGCAGACAAAAGTCATCACCACCAGCGGGCCGGTATAGGGCAGCTGCGCGCCGGCCAGGGGCAGCACGATCAGCAAGAGCGCGGCGGTGCAACTGGCGTTAAACACCGCGATCCAAAACTGCGCTACCACCACCTGGGCAAATGCGGCAATGAAGTGCGCGCCGCGCGTGCGCATTTGCAGACGCAAGGGGGCCCGGCTGTCCGACGCTGGCGTGGCGCCCATCAAAGCACCCACCACCAGGCCCACATACACCAGCAACAGCCCATGCAAAGCCTGCGAGCCCGCGCCAGCAATCACGCTGGCTTTGGACTTGAGCAACTCGGCCAGCCACAGCTGCACGGCCATCAGTTCTTCGGGCAGGTACTGGGCCCAATCGGGCGGGACTTTTTTGCGGATCTCGAGCACGGTTTGCGCCAAGAACTGCAGCAAAGCCTGGTACTGCCCAGCCGCGCCCAGCGCCAAGGTCTTGGCGTTCAACAGTGCCAGCACCAGGGCCAGCAAAGGCAACACGATCACCACGGCGGGGGCCAGCGTGCTGGCCGCTGGCAGGCAGTAGCGGGCGCCTAAACGCAGCAAAGCCTTAGCAATCAAAAAGCCCAGGCAGGCGCCCAGCAGGCCGGGCAGCAGTGAAAAATAGAGCAAAGCCAGCGCTAACAAGCCGACCAAGACGAGGCTGGCCGAGCGCGCCGGCACGGTGGGTGTGACTGACATGGTTTATTCCTCCCCAGGGGTTTTTATTTTTTGCTGCTGTGCAAAACGCAGCAAGACCAGGAGCACCACAGCGGCCAGAAGGTACTGCGGCGTTTGGTTGTCCGGGTAGTCCAGCGGGCCTTCAAGCAAGCTGTACAGCGTGCACAGCAATAGCAGCGCCAGCGCCCGCATACGCCAGCCGCGGGGATCGACAAAAGCGGCACCCATGCGGCGCCAGAGCAACTGGCCCAAAGCGGCCGCCCACAGGCCCAAGCAAGCGCCGACGGCCACGTCACCCGGCCAGTGCGCACCCAGCGCGATGCGCGAGAGGCCCACGAGCGCCGCAGCCAGCCACAGGCCAGCCCAGCGCCAACGCTGAGGTGCCTGCACCGCCAGAAAAATACTGCCCGCCACCGCAAACGCAGTGAGCGTGTGGCCCGAGGGCATGGAGGCGATCTCCAGCGGCTCGCCCACGATGCGCATCAGGCTGTGGTCTAGCACGCCTGCGGGGCGGGCACTTTCAAGATAGGTTTTGCCCAGGCGGGCAAAGAGCACGGCAAAGGGCGCGGCCGCCAACCAGGCCCACAGCAGGCGCGGCGCCAGCACCAGCAGCGGGCTGCTCAGCGCCAGCACGCCCCAGGCATTGCCGCCCAGCGACAACGCGCTCCACAACTGCGCGGGCAGCAACACACAAGCTTGGTTGATGGCCAAAAAGAGGCCTGGCTCCCACCAATGCAAGTACAGCGGCGCGCAGGCCAGCAAGAGCGCCAAAGGCAGCCACCAACGTGCCCTCATAAGCCAGCCTCCCGGTTGCGCGGTGCGGCCTGGCCGGCCCAGCCGCGGCAGGCGTAAAAACGAAAACGCGCCAGAGGCGCCTGCCGGTGCTGCACGTCCAAGGTGTCGAGCAGATCGCAGCGATCAAAGCCTTGGGGCGCCAGCGGCAGCTCGAAAGACAGGTGCGACCAGTCCACCAAAAGCGTATCGGCGCCGACCGGCAAATCGCCCGCCCATAAGCTGAACTGGTCGGAACCGGGCGCCAGCACATGCACCGGCAGCGGCTGCGCGTACCAGCCCAGGCGGCTGGCGAGGGTCCAGTTTTGCACCGACACGCTGGCCAGGCCCTGGGCCCGCGCCAAGGAGCGGGCACGGGCGCCGGCCGCATCCCAGCCGTGCAAGTCGGCAAAGGGGTTGGCACCTACTGCCGTGGTACGCAAGCTCTGCGGGAAAAACGGTGCGCCAGCGCTGAGCATCAAACCCATGAGCGCGGCACACGCACTGGCCTGCAGCGCGACCAGCACGCCCAGCCAGCGGACACGGCGGCGTTGGCGGCGCGTATCGCCATGGGCGTAGGCGTAGCGGGCCAAAGCCAGGCCAGCAAAAGGTGCCAAAGCCACCCAGGCCGGCGCGGTCCAGTGCGGCAAGCTGCTACCGCCGCCCGAGAGCAGCGCCAGGACCCCCAACGGAATCCAGAAAAATGCCCGCAGCACCCCGCCGCGCCAGCGATTACGCAGGCCCCAAAGCAGCAAAAGCCCAAACGCCAGTAACTGCACCAGCCCAAAGCGCAGCAGCTGCGCCGCCTCCCATGCGCCGCCCGCGCCGTGGCTGGCCTGATAGCGAAAAGAGATCCAGTCGTGCTGGGCATTCCACAGCGCCACAGGCGCCACCAACAGCAGCGCCAGCAGCAAGCCCAGCCAGGCCCAGGGCGCGCGCAGCACGCGCAGGCCATGGACGGCCAGCAGGCACCAGGCCGAGGCCAGGGCCATGAATATCGCGGTGTATTTGCTCAGGCCAGTCAGCCCCAAAAGCAGGCCCCACAGCAACCAAGCACCTCGCGCCTGCAGCGCGTGGGGCTGCATCAGACGCCAGGTCTGGCCCATGAGCACGATGCCAAAAAACATCAGCAAGGTGTCGGGCAACAGGCCCATGCCCAGCACATGCAGCAAAGGTGCCAAGGCCAGCACCGCCAAAGTCCACAGGCCCACCGCGCCCGACTGCGCCATGGCGTTGGCCGCGCTCAGGCGCAGCGCCAAGCGGTAGGCGCTGTACACCGTGGCCGCCCAAACCAAGCCGGGTAGCAGGCGCAGCAGCCACACCGGCGCACCCAGGCTGACCATCGGCCACTGCAGCCAGCCGACCATCGGCGGGTGGTCGAAATAACTCATTGCCGGGTGCAGCGCGTACAAGAGGTAGTGCGCCTCGTCCACCGACAAGCCCAGCGACGCGCCCACAGCCAGGTGCAGCAGCACCAGCGCGGCAAGCGCGACGCGGTGGCGCGGATCGGCATGCAGGTCTTGCAAGGCGTGGGGCGTCATGGCCGGCACACAAATGGGTCAGAGGGTGAGCGCACAGCACAGTCTAAACTGCCGCTCCCACGCCGCTGTGCAATCCCGCACGCGGCACTTTGTAGGACCGCAAGGAGCGCTTGAATGCCCACGTACCATATAGAAATGATTGAAGGCCGCACCCTGGAGCAAAAGAAAAAGCTGGTGCAAGAGATCACCCGCGTCAGCGTCGAGGTGCTTGGCGGCTCGCCCGACTCGGTTGATGTGCTGATCACCGATGTGAAAGCCGAAAACTGGGCCACCGGCGGCAAGCTCTGGAGTGAACCACGCAACTAAGGCGCCCGCTCAGGCCTGCGCCGCCGCTTGCAGCGCGTCCATGAACATAGCCGGCACATCAAAGCCGGTTTGTGCGCTGATTTCCTGAAAGCAGGTCGGGCTGGTGACGTTGATCTCGGTCAGGTGCGTACCGATGATGTCCAGCCCAACCAGCAGCAGGCCGCGCGCGGCCAGCGTGGGGCCTATGGCCTGCGCCATAGCGCGGTCTGCCGCATTGAGCTCTTGGGCCACGCCCAGACCGCCGGCGGCCAGGTTGCCGCGCACCTCGCCCCCTTGCGGTATGCGCGCCAGGCAAAAAGGCACCGGCACGCCGCCGATCACCAGCACGCGTTTGTCGCCCTGGGCAATGGCGGGCAAAAACTTTTGCACCATCAGGGTTTGGGCGCCGTCGCGGTTCAGGGTTTCGATGATGCTGCCCAGATTGAGTCCATCGGCCGGCACCCGAAAAATGCCCATGCCGCCCATGCCGTCCAGCGGCTTCAAGATGATGTCCTGGTGCTCTGCATGAAAGGCCCGCACCGCATGCGCATCGCGGGTAACCAAGGTCGGGCCCGTGTGTTGGGCGAACTCCAGAATGGCCAGTTTTTCGGGGTGGTCGCGCAGGGCGCGCGGTTTGTTAAAAACCTTGGCGCCTTCGCGCTCGGCCTGTTCCAGCAAATGCGTGGCGTAGAAATACTCGCTGTCAAAAGGCGGGTCTTTGCGCATGACGATGGCGTCAAAGTCGCGCAGCGCGACCAACTCGGTGGCTTCTTGCACAAACCAGCGGGCACCCTCACCACCCAGCCGGATACGCCGCACTGGCGCCTGGACCGTGGAGCCGGTCTGCCAGCGCAGATCGCGCGGTTCGCAGGCGGCGATCTGGTGGCCCCGGCGCTGGGCCTCGCGCATCATGGAATAGGTGGTGTCCTTGTAGGTCTGGAAAGACTCCAAGGGATCGGCGACGAACAAAATCTGCATCAGGAGCAACTCCGGTGGTGGGGCTTGTGCGCATGGCGCATAGGTCAAAGCCCGAAGGCCTGGTTTAGGCCGACGATGGGCGGTAGTGTTGCACAGCCAGCGCCAGCGCGCCGGCCAAGAGGCCCCAAAAGGCCGACCCTACGCCGCCGATGACCACGCCGCTTAAGGTAATCAAAAACGTGACCATGGCCGCCTCGCGCTCGGCGGGGGCCTGCAAGGCGCTGGCCAGCGCGTTGCCGATGGTGGCCATCAGCGCTAAGCCAGCTATGGCCACCACCAGCGCCTGCGGAAAGGCGCTGAGCAAGGCCATGATGGTGGCGCCAAACAGACCCAGGGCAATGTATATCAGCCCGCAACACACGGCAGCGGTGTAGCGGCGCGCTTTGTCCGGGTGCGCTTGCGGGCCCATGCACATGGCCGCCGTGATGGCGCTCAGGTTGAGCGAAAAGGCACCAAAAGGCGCCAGCGCCAGCGTGGCCAGGCCGGTCATGGTCAGAATGCGCGAGATGGGCAGCCCCGCATCGCCCCCGCTGGCGCGCTCGTCGCCAAAACCGCAGGCCTGGATGGCGGCCACGCCGGGCATGTTTTGCGAGGCCATGGTCACCACAAACAGCGGCAGCGCCAAGCTGACCATGGCAGAGGCCGAGAACTGCGGGGCCACGTAGACCGGCCAGGTCAGGCCGGTCGGAATCACCACATGGGCAAAGCCGCCCTGCGCCGCCACAAAAGCGATGGCACCAAGCAAGGTCAGCGGCACGGCATACAAAGGCACCAAGCGCCGCCCCAGCACATAGACCAGCAGCATCAGCGACACCAAAGGCAATGCGTTTTGCGCGGCCGCAAAGCCGGCAATGCCAAAGCGCGCCAGTACGCCTGCCAAGAGCGCGCTGGCCAGGGCCGCCGGAATGCGGTTCATCAAAGCGGCAAACCAGCCGGTGGCGCCCAGCAGCACGATAAGCGCTGCGCTGGCCATGAAAGCGCCCACGGCCTGGCCCATAGAAAAGCCGCCTGCCAGGCCAACGCTGGCCAGCACCGCCGCACCCGGCGTGCTCCAGGCCACCATGACCGGTTTTCTCAGGAGCAGCGAAGGCACCGCAGTCGTCAGACCCATGCCGATGCTGATGGCCCAGATCCAGGAGGCCAGCATCTCCTGCGTGGCGCCAAAGGCCTGCGCGGCCTGAAAGACGATGGCAATCGAGCTGGTAAAGCCCACCAGCACCGCAACAAATCCGGCGGTGAAGGTGGACCAACTCAGGTCTTTGAAAAAGTGCACGAAACGAGGCCTGTCTATTTAGATTTCGATCTTCGAGCCCAGCTCGACCACGGCGTTGTTGGGCAGGTTCAGAAAGTCGGCGGCGCTGCTGGCGTTGTGGTGCATTTGCGCAAACAGCTTCTCGCGCCATTGCGCCATCTCGTCGCCCAGGGTGGGCACCACCGTGTCGCGCGACAGAAAATAGCTGGTAAGCATGGGATCCAGCGCCACGCCCCGGCCCTTGAGTTGCTGCAGCGCCTTGGGCACGTCGGGGTCGTTCTTAAAGCCGTAATGGATCAGCACCTGCCAGCAGTCGTGGCCCAGGCGCTCAATCTCAATGCGTTTGTCCAGCCCGATCCAGGGCCGCTCGTGGTTATGCACGGTAACAAACAGATTGGTCTCGTGCAGCACCTTGTTGTGCTTGAGGTTGTGCAGCAGCGCATTGGGCACGGTGCCGACCGAGGCCGTGAGGAACACCGCAGTGCCCTGCACGCGCACCGGCGGGGCGACAAAAACCGCTTCCAAAAAGCTATGCAAATCCATGGAATCGGCTTGGATTTTGGAGTTGAGCAGTGCGCGCCCATCTTTCCAGGTGCTCATGAGGATATACACCGCCGCCCCGATGGCCAGCGGAAACCAGCCACCGTCCAAGAGTTTGAGCAAATTGGAGGCCCAAAACACGAAATCGATGGCAATGAAAAATCCCGTGGCCAGTACACACAGCGCCAGCGGGTAATGCCAACGGTAGCGCACCACAAAGAAGGTCAGCATGGTGGTAATAAGCATATCGGTGCATACGGCAACGCCATAGGCCGCCGCCAAATTGCTGGAGGACTTGAACATCACCACCGCCAGCACAATCACCGCAAACAAGCCCCAGTTGACCGAGGGAATATAGATTTGTCCGATCTCGCGCGCGCTGGTGTGGATCATGTTCAGGCGCGGCAGGTAGCCCAGCTGAATGACCTGCTTGGTCACGCTAAAAGCGCCGGTGATCAGTGCCTGCGAAGCAATCACCGCCGCCAGCGTGGCCAGCGCTACCAAAGGCAATAGCGCCCAGTCCGGGGCCATCATGTAGAACGGGTTTTTGACCGCCTCGGGGTGGGCCAGCAAAAGTGCGCCCTGGCCGAAATAATTGAGCGTGAGCGCTGGCATCACCACACAAAACCAGGCCAGGCGGATGGGCTTTTTGCCGAAGTGGCCCAGGTCAGCGTACAGGGCCTCGGCGCCGGTCACGCACAGCACCACAGCGCCCAGCAGCACAAAAGTCAGCCCAGGGTGGTTCCACACGAAAAGCAAACCGTAATGCGGACTCAGGGCCAGCAAAATCGCCGGATTTTCTGCAATGTGGTAGATGCCCAGCGCAGCAATCACCCCAAACCAGACCAGCGTGATCGGGCCAAAAAACTGCCCAATGCCCGCGGTGCCGCGCTTTTGCACCCAAAACAGGCTGAGCAAAATCACCAGCGTCAGTGGCACGACGTATTTGACGAACTGCGGCGAGATCACCTCCAGCCCCTCCACCGCGCCCAGCACCGAGATGGCCGGCGTGATGACGCCGTCACCATAAAACAAGCAGGTACCAAAAATGCCCACGCTGAGCAGCACTTTGCGCAGCACCGGTCGGTCTTTCACGGCCTGCGAGGCCAGCGCCAGCATGGCAATCAGGCCGCCCTCGCCGCCGTTATCGGCGCGCAGCACCAGCACCACGTATTTCAGCGACACGATGACCGTCAGCGTCCAAAAAATCATGGACAAGATGCCGTAGACATTGTCCGGTGTGAGGGGCACATGCCCCGAGCCAAAAACTTCCTTGAGGGCATACAGCACACTGGTGCCGATATCGCCGTAGACCACGCCAATGGCGCCAACCGTCAGTGCAGAGAGAGAGGATTTAGAAGATGACACATGGTGCACCGGCCGCAAGTGCGGCGCGGATTCTGGAGCCGCAAGGAGCGCCATTGTGCTACGGCCCGGCGTCTGTGGGCGCGCTTTGAAGCCCAAACTCCGCTATTTTGTTGCAATGCAACAAAACCCAGTCGCGAAGGCGACGGCGGTGGCTTAGTCTTCCAGGTCGGCCTGGGGGTCGGTCTGCTCGAGCTCGTAGCTGGCCGCCAGCATGGCCAGGCGGCCGACCACGCCGTACATATAGAAGCGGTTGGGCTCGCTGGCGCCCGGGCGCACGCCCAGCTGGGGCAGCTGCGTGCTGCGGCCAAAGGCCAGGGGCACATAGAGCGAGCCCGGGGCGCTGAGGTTTTCGTCAATACCGCGCTCGGCGTGGATGCGGTAAAAGCCGCCCACCACATAACGGTCCATCATGTAGACCACCGGCTCGGCCACCGCGTCGTTCATGCGCTCGTGGGTGAGCACGCCTTCTTGCACGATCCACTGGCGGGCACTGCCTTGGCTGGGGTCCAAAGACAGGCTGCGTGCGGCCAGCGCGGGCAGTTGTTTGGCGTCGCGCACCGTCATCAGGCCCATGCCGCTGCTGCTGTTATCGGCCTTGACGATGACAAAAGGCTTTTCCTTGATGCCGTATTCCTTGTATTTGCGCCGCACCTTGGCCAGCGTGGAGTCCACATGGGCGGCCAAACTGGCAACGCCCGCGCTATCGGCCAGGCCGGCCTCGCCGCAGCGCTCGTAGAGCGGGTTGATCAGCCAGGGGTCGATGCCGATGAGTTTGCCAAAGCGCTTGGCAATTTCCTCGTAGCAGGCGAAGTGCGTGCTTTTGCGCCGCGTGGCCCAGCTGGCGTGCAAGGGCGGCAGCAGGTATTGCTGGTGCAGGTCTTCCAAAATGCCAGGGATACCAGCGGCCAGGTCGTTGTTGAGCAAGATGGTGCAGGGGTCAAAATCCTTCACGCCGATGCGCCCTTTGTGCCGTAGCACCGGCTCGATGGTGATGGATTCGCCCCCGGGCAGCTCGACGGTGGTGCTTTTCTTCAGATCGGCGCTGATGGAGCCAATGCGCACGTTGAGTCCCGCCATATGAAAAATACGGCGCAACTGGGCCAGATTGCTCAGGTAAAAGGTGTTGCGGATGCTGTTTTCCGGAATGATGAGCAGGTTGCGCGCCTCGGGGCAGATTTTTTCGATGGCCGCCATGGCCGCCTGTACCGCCATGGGCAGCATCTCGGGGCTAAGGTTGTTCCAGCCGTTGGGGTAGAAATCGGTATCGACCGGAGCCAGTTTGAAGCCCGCATTGCGCACATCCACCGAGGTGTAAAACGGCGGCGTGTGCTCCATCCATTCCAGGCGGAACCAGCGCTCGATGGCGGGCATGGTGTCGAGCAGGCGCTGCTCTAGCTCATTGATCGGGCCGGTCAGTGCGGTGACAAGGTGAGGAACCATAGGGATGGATCGATAAATGGGGACACAGCTGAACACAAGGGGCGCTGGCAGCGCCCGTCTCTCACATGGGGACGCAGCGCGCCGGCGCAAGGTATCGCGCGCACTTTTCGTCCAAACCCGGCGCGCTTGGGGCTTAATGTAAGCGAAGGTCGGGCGCGTGCCCCCTGCCCACATCGCAACGCGCGGGCGCAACCGGGCGGCACTGAAGGTTCACTTCTGATGGTTAATGCATATAATGAAACACCGTTTCAAAAAGAATTTCTGACTTTGAAAAATCCTAAAAATGTGGCCCTTCTGGGCGAATGCATGCTGGAGCTGTCGGGCAGCGCTTTTGGCGCCATGCAGCAAAGCTATGGCGGCGACACCTTCAACACGGCCGTCTACCTCGGCCGCTGCGGCGGGCAGGCGCTGCGCGTCTTCTACGCCACTGCGGTGGGTGACGATGCGCTGAGCCAGGCGCTGCTCGCGCATTGGGAAAACGACGGTATTGCGCTTGGCCTGGTACGCCAGATCCCGGGGCGTATGCCGGGCATTTACCAGATTGCGGTCGATGCGCAGGGCGAACGCAGTTTTAGCTTTTGGCGCAATGACAGCGCCGCACGCAGCTACTTTGACACCGCCACCACGCCGCTGGAGGCACAGGCGGACCAGTGGGACGCGTTTTATTTTTCAGGCATCAGCCTGGCGATCTTGCCGCCTGCGGCCCGCCAACGGGTGCTGCAGTTTGCCGCCGGGCTGCGCCAGGCGGGCAAGCGCGTGGTTTTTGACAACAACTACCGCCCGCGCCTGTGGGAAAGCGTGGAGGCGGCACGCGCCATGTTCTCCAGCGCTTTTGCCGTGGCAGACACGGTGTTGATCACCGCCGACGACCACCAGGCCTTATTTGGCCTGGCCGACCTGCAAGCCAGCGTGGACGACGCCTACGCCCTGGCGGTGCACGAGGTGGTGGTCAAACGCGGTGCCGCGCCCACCCTGGCGCGCCTGGGCCCTGCGCCCTGGACGGAGGTGGCGGCCGAGCGCGTCGCCGCCGTGGTCGATTCCACCGCCGCCGGCGACTCTTTTGCGGCGGGCTACCTGTGCCAGCGCTTGGCAGGCGTGGACCCAGCGCAGGCGGCGGCCTTTGGCAACCGTCTGGCCGCGCGCGTAATCCAGCACCGCGGTGCCATCATTGGCGTTGCCGCGATGCAGGATCTGATGCAGTGAAAGCTACCCCAAAGCACTTCACCCGACTGGGCAAGTGATAAAAATTAGCTAAGCTAAGTAGTCCTCGCGGGCGGGGGAAAACTGGTCCAGCAAAAGGCTCTTGTCCTCCAGAGCGGTCACGCCGTGGCTGGTGTGGTGGGGGGCAATAAAGGCGTCACCGGGCTTGAGCACCCGGGCCTGGCCGTCGATGAGGGCCTCGAAGGAGCCGGCCACCACGTAGCCGATCTGGTCATGCACCTCGTGCGCATGGGGCGTGCCCACAGCGCCTTTGTCAAATTCCATGATGACCGACATCAGCTGGGGCGTGTGCCCGACGATCTTGCGGCGGATACCGTCGCCCAGCTCGGTCCAGGGGGTGTTGGAGCCTTCAAAGAAATGCATATATTTGCCTTTTTAAGCGTCATCGCACTGCTTGTTTACAGTTTGTAACAATTTTTCGGAACGGCGTTTCAATAATAGTATATCATTGCCCAAGTTATTTGAAACAGCAGTCCGTTAAGTACAAACCACTAGATACACTGGCGTTCTGCGCCGCGTCACCCGGGTGAACGCGGCTTCATTGACCCCATTTGCAAGGACTACAGACACCATGGACATTCGTCAACCCATCCACAGCGAACACGCCCGCACCCTGGACACCGACGGCCTGCGTCGCCACTTTTTGGTCGAAGATATGTTTGCGGCCGACGCGATGACGCTGACTTACAGCCAAATCGACCGCATCATCGTGGGCGGCATCATGCCCGTGGGCAAAAGCGTCACCTTCGGTGAGTCGCTGGCCAAGCACACCGGCACCAGCTATTTCCTGGAGCGGCGCGAGTTGGGCCTGATCAATATCGGCGGCGCTGCCAAGGTCGTGGTCGACGGTACAACGTTTGACTTAGGCCCGCGCGAGGCCTTGTACATCGGCAGCGGCGCCAAAGCGGTGGAGTTTTCCAGCGTCAGCGCCCAGGCGCCTGCCAAGCTGTATTTCAACTGCGCCCCGGCCCATACCTCCTACCCGCACAAAAAAGTCACCCTGGCCGAGGCCTCGCCCGAGACCCTGGGCGCGCCCGAGACCAGCAACCGCCGCACCATTTACAAATTCCTGGTGCCCGATGTGCTGCCCACCTGCCAGCTCCTGATGGGCATGACCCAGCTGGAAAAAGGCAGCCTGTGGAACACCATGCCCTGCCACACCCACGACCGGCGCATGGAGGTGTACTTCTACTTTGACATGAACCCGGACGCCGCCGTCATCCATTTGCTGGGCGAGCCGACCGAGACGCGCCACCTGGTGGTGCGCAACGAGCAGGCCGTGATCAGCCCGAGCTGGTCCATCCATTCGGGCGTGGGCACGCAGGCTTACACCTTTATCTGGGGCATGGTCGGTGAAAACCAGGTATTCAAAGACATGGATCACGTGGCCATGACCACTTTGCGCTAAGCCCGCCACGGACGCGCAGCATGATTTTGAATTCCTTCCAACTGGCGGGCCGTACCGCCATCGTGACCGGCTGCAACACCGGCCTGGGCCAGGGCATGGCCCTGGCGCTGGCGCAGGCGGGCGCCGACATCGTGGGCGTCAACCAAAGCGCCCCTACCGAGACCATGGCGCAGGTGCAAGCCCTGGGCCGCAAGTTTCTGGACGTGCGTAAAAACCTGTCCGAGACCGCCGCCCTGCCCGCCATCGTGCAAGAGGCGCTGACGCTGACCGGTCGCATCGATATTTTGGTGAACAACGCCGGCATCATCCGGCGCGAAGACGCCATCAACTTCACCGAAAGCGATTGGGACGACGTCGTCAACCTGAACCTGAAAAACGTGTTTTTTCTGGCCCAGGCGGCAGCGCGCCAATTTATCGCCCAAGGCACAGGCGGGAAAATCGTCAACATCGCCTCCATGCTGTCCTTTCAGGGCGGCGTGCGGGTGCCCGCCTACACCGCGTCCAAAAGCGGTGTGATGGGCATTACCCGCGCGCTGGCCAATGAGTGGGCCAAGCACGGCATCAACGTCAACGCCATCGCACCAGGTTATATGGCCACGGCCAATACGGCTGCGCTGCAGGCCGACCCGGTGCGCAACGCGGCCATCATGGACCGCATCCCCGCTGGGCGCTGGGGCACCCCGGCAGATCTGGCCGGTCCGGTCGTGTTTTTGGCCTCCCCGGCCTCCGACTATGTCAACGGCTACACCGTGGCCGTGGACGGCGGCTGGCTGGCGCGCTAATTAACCATCGAAGCCGAACAACACGTCTGCCCAGCGGGCATCGCAGGCCGGGGCTAGCGTATTCGGCGACAATGGACACTTTAGACAGCACCCCCAAAATGTCCGCCATCGAAGACGATTCCTCCGAGTCCAAGCAGCCCGAATCGGTCGCCGCTGTCCTCAAGGTGTTTGGCCTGTTGCAGGCGCTCTCCGAGCGCCCGGAGACCGGCATCTCGGAATTGTCGGTGCGCCTGTCCATGCCCAAGGCGACGGTGTACCGGTTTTTACAAACCATCATGATGCTGGGCTATGTACGCCAAGAGCCCGACAGCGAGCGCTACGGCCTGACCATGAAGGTCTACGAGCTTGGCACCAAAGCCTTGCAGCACCCCGACCTGGTGGACCTGGCCAAACACCATATGCAAATGCTGGCCGACAAAACCGGCGAGACCATCCACCTAGGCTCTTTGATCGACAGCGAAATCATTTACATCCACAAGGTGGACTCGCGCCACATGCTGGGCATGTATTCGCGCATTGGGCGGCGCGCACCGCTGCACTGCACCGCGATCGGCAAAGTGCTCATGGCCTGGGAAAACCCCGAGCGGCGCGCCCTGGTGCTCCAAGGCGCCGAGTTCACCCCCTACCGGGAAAAAACCATCACCAGCCTCGCGCAGTATGAGGAAGAGCTGCGCAGGGTCAAAGCCCAAGGCTTTGCCGAAGACCAGGAAGAGTTTGACGACCACATCCGCTGCGTGGGCATCCCGATCTTTGACCGCCTGAACCGCCCGGTGGCGGGCATGAGCATTTCCTTCCCCACCTTTCGCTACGACGACGCGCGCAAGCCCGAGGTGGTCGCCATGCTCAAAGACGCCAGCCGCGACATCTCCACCCGCCTGGGCTGCACCCAGTTTCCGCTGGACGACTGAAAGTCGGCTGCGGTGCGGCTTAGCCTCGCACTTCCCCCTGCCCCAGCACCACGTACTTGAGCGAGGTCAGCCCCTCTATGCCCACGGGGCCGCGGGCGTGGAACTTGTCGGTGGAGATGCCGATTTCGGCGCCCAGGCCGTACTCAAAGCCGTCGGCAAAGCGGGTGCTGGCGTTGACCATGACGCTGGCCGAGTCCACCTCGCGCAAAAAGCGCTGCGCGTGCATGTGGTCGCGGGTGAGGATGGCGTCGGTGTGGTGGCTGGAGTAGTGGTTGATATGGGCAATCGCCGCGTCCAGGCCATCGACCACTTTGATGCTGATGATGGGCGCTAGGTATTCTTCAAACCAGTCTTGCTCGGTGGCGTCTTGCAGCTTGGCGCCGGGCAGGCCTGCGAGCAAGGCTTTGGCCTCGGGGCAGCAGCGCATCTCCACGCCTTTGGCCGCGTAAACAGCGCCGATTTGTGGCAAAAACTGCGCCGCTACTGCGCGCGCTACCAGCAAGCCTTCGCTGGCGTTGCAAGGGCTGTATTTTTGGGTCTTGGCGTTGTCAGCCACCGTCACGGCCATGGCGATATCACAGGGGTCGTCCACATAGGTGTGGCAATTTCCGTCCAGGTGTTTGATGACCGGCACTTTGGCCTCGCGGCTGATGCGCTCGATCAGGCTTTTGCCGCCGCGCGGGATGATGACATCGACAAACTGCGGCATGGCGATCAATTCGCCCACCACCGCGCGGTCGGTGGTCTGAACCAACTGCACCGCGTCCGTGGGCAGGCCCGCTTGCGCCAGCGCTTTGCCAACCAGCAAGGCCAGCGCTTTATTCGAATCAATGGCTTCAGAGCCGCCACGCAAGATGCAGGCATTACCGCTTTTGATGGACAGGCTGGCAGCTTCTATGGTGACGTTGGGCCGGCTCTCGAAAATCATGCCAAACACGCCGATGGGCACGCGCATTTGCCCTACGCGAATGCCGCTGGGCTGCTGGCGCAGGCCGCTGATTTCGCCAATGATTTCGGGCATCGCGGCCAACTGCTCGCAGCCCTGGGCGCAGGTTTCCAGCACTTTGGGCGTGAGGCGCAGCCGGTCCACCAGTGGCGCGGCCAGCCCGGCGGCGAGGGCGCGGTCTAGGTCTTTGGCGTTATCCAGCTGCAGGGCTTCGGTGTTTTCGCGCAAAAGCGCCGCTAAGGCCAGCAGCGCTCGGTTTTTGTCCGCCGCACTGGCGCGCGCCATGGCGCTGGAGGCCGCTTTAGCTTGGGCGCCCAGCGCGTGCGCGGTGTCGACGGGGTTGGCAACAGAGGTGTTCATGGCTAGATTTTCGTGCAAGCAGACCGCACCGGGTTGAGCAAAATGCTTTGATTTAATTTGGTATTACCTATAATACCAATATGATTCAAGACGCCGTGATCGACACCAACGAGCTGCTCAGTGCATTGCGTTCGCGCCAAGGCGCCTCCTTCGCGCTGCTGGCGCGTTTGCCGTCGGGCGCGTACCGCTTGCATATTTCGACCCCATTGATTGCGGAATATGAGGCGGTGCTCAAACGCGGCCAACTGCGCCTGACGGACCCAGAGATTGACGATGTCATTGATTTCCTGTGCGCCAGCGCGCAGGCGCATGAGATTTTTTACCTTTGGCGGCCGTTGCTCAAAGACCCTGACGACGACTTTTTACTCGAGCTGGCCGTCAAGTCCGGGGCCTGCGTCGTCACTTGGAATGTGTCAGACTTCAAGAACGCTGCGTCCTTGGGCGTTGCAGTAATGACGCCTGCTGAATTTTTACAACAGTTGGAGACTTAACCATGGGTGCTATCAGCGTGCGTTTGCCCGACTCCTTGCATCAGTTGGTGCGGGAAATGTCGGCACAAGACCGGGTTTCGCTCAACCAGTTCATCGCCTCGGCAGTGGCTGAAAAAGCGTCTGCCTTCAATACCGAAAAATACATTGGTGAGCGCGCAGCGCGTGCTTCCAAGCAAGGGTTTGAAGCCGCCTTAGCGCGGGTGCCTGACGTTGCGCCCTCGCCTGAAGAAGTGCGCCGCTAGCTGCGCTTAGGCGTTGGCTTGGCGGGCGCCGCCAGGCTACACAACTCCAAGGCCAAGCGGTGCAGCGCCTGCCAGCCGCTGTTAGGCCAGTCGGGCTGCTTGAGGCCTTTGATGATGCCATCCACCCGGTGCGCCGACTGCAGCAACTGGGCCAGGCGTACGCTGCTGATGCGTGGCAGCAAGCGCTCGAACTGGCGCTCGCGCGCGCCCCAGATGCGGTTCTCGCGCAAGGCCAGCGGCAGCGGGCGGCCTTGGGCCATGGCGTCTTTGACGCGCTTTAAGGCCCGGATGTCCTCGGCCAGCGTGTAGTGCACCAGCACCTCGGCCTCGCCCTCGGCCTGCAAGCCGTCGAGCATGCGCTGCACGCGCTGGGCCTGGCCTGAGAGCACCGCGTCGCTGAGCTTAAAGACGTCGTAGCGCGCCACATTGAGCACCGCGCTTTCGACGTCGGCCCAGCGCAGCACGCCGCCGTTCTCGGGCGTGGGCGCAAACAGCAGGGCCAGCTTTTGGATTTCTTGGTGCGCGGCCAGTAAATTGCCTTCCACGCGGTCGGCAAAAAACTGCAGCGTGCGCAGGCCTTCGTCGCCGGCGGCCACCTTCAGGCCCATGGCGCCCAGGCGCTGGGCAATCCAGCCGGGCAAGTCGGCGCGCTGCACGGTGTCGATTTGCAAGGTAACGCCAAAGTTGTCCAGCGCGCTAAACCAGGCGCTGGACTTGGTGGCTTTGTCCAGGGCGGGCAGCAGCACCACGGTAAGCGCCGAATCATTGTCCTGCGCGCGCTGGGCCAGCTCTTGCAAAGCAACGCTGCCTTCCTTGCCAGGTTTGCCGCTGGGAATGCGGATTTCGATAATTTGCTTGTCCGAAAACAAACTCATGCTGCCGCTGGCGGCCAGCACTTCGCTCCAATCGAAGTGGGCGCCCACCACAGTGTGGGCGCTGCGCTCGGTAAAGCCTTGGGTGCGGGCAAAGGCGCGCAAAGCGTCAAGCGTTTCGGTTTGCAAAAGCGGCTCGTCGCCGTGCAGCGTGTACAGGCCTTTGAGGCCGCGCTCCAGGTGGCGGGTCAGTTGCAAGGGCGAGAGCTGCATGGAATGCTGCCCGTTCAGGGCGCCAGGCTTTTGATGGCGGCCATGCGCCGCACGATTTGCTGCACCGCGTCGGTCTGCATGTCGCGAAACAGCAGCACCTCTTCGGCCTCTTTGGCCAGCACCGCCGACTCGACAAAGCTGATGTCGCGCTGCAAGTAGATGTCGACCGGCTCCATCAGTGTTTTACCCTGCGGGGTGCGCACGCTAAAGCGCACGGTCAGCCGCAGCTGAAACTCACGCACCTGGCCCGAGGCGTTGACGCCGACCACGACTTTTTCGCGCGCCTCGCGCAGGATCTCGACCACCGCGTCGGGCCGCGCTTGGCCTGCCGTACTGCTCAGGGGCCGCACCTTGTCACCCAAAAAGCGCGACAACTCGGCGGCCACGCCGCCAGCGCGTTCGGGGGTCACGGCCACCGTCTCAAAAGCAAACTGCGCCGCACCGCGCAGCGCAAAACCGCAGCCGCCCAAAAAAATCAGCACCACCGCGCCACACAACATCGCGCGCACGCCGCGGATGCGGCCAGAGAACAGGTAGCGCAGCATGGCGGGGCCGCGCCTCAAAGCACCACGTTAACCAGGCGGCCGGGCACCACCACGATTTTCTTGGGCGCCGCGCCGCCGGCAAACGACTGCACCGTCTCGTTGGCCTGGGCCAAGGCCTCGATCTCTTCGCGCGAGGCTGTCGAGGGCACCAGCAAGGCACCGCGCAGCTTGCCGTTGATTTGCAGCACCAAAGAGATCTCGTCCTGCACCAGGGCGCTGGCGTCCACCTGGGGCCAGGCGGCATCCAGCAGGTCGCCGCCATGGGCTTGGTAGCCCAGCTCCTGCCAGACGGCGTGGGCAAGGTGGGGCGTGGCCGGGTACAGCACGCGCAGCAAGATGCCAAAGCCTTCGGTCAGCGCCGCCAGGCCGTCGGCGCTGGCGTGGGCTTTGAAGTCCTCCAGCGCGTTGAGCATTTTCATGGCGCCAGAGACCACGGTGTTGTATTGCATGCGCTGGTAGTCGTAGTCCACTTGCTTGAGCACGGTGTGGATTTCCAGGCGCAGCGCCTGTGTCTCTTTGGACAGGCTCAGGCCGGCCAAGCCTTGGGCAAGCTGGGTGTGCGCACCAGCCAGGTTCAGCGCCGAGAGCTTGTAGCCAAAGTTCCAAACGCGGCGCAAAAAGCGGTAACTGCCTTCCACACCCGCGTCGTTCCACTCCAGAGTGGCCTCGGGCGGCGAGGTGAACATGGTGTACAGGCGGGCAGTGTCAGCGCCGTATTTCTCGATCAGGTCTTGCGGGTCGACACCATTGTTTTTCGACTTGGACATGGTGCCCACGCCTTCGTAGTCGATCGCAGTGCCCACCGGCAAATCGCCCACGGCTTTGGTCAGGCGCGCGCCTGTAACTTTGCCAGCGGCATCGTGCACATGCTCCACGTCTTGCGGCCAGAAATAGTCTTTGCCACCCTTGTCGGTACGGCGCGAGTAAATATGGTTGAGCACCATGCCCTGTGTGAGCAACTTGGTAAAGGGCTCATCAATCTTGACCAGGCCCAAATCGCGCATCACCTTGGTCCAAAAGCGCGCATACAAAAGGTGCAAGATGGCGTGCTCGATGCCGCCGATGTACTGGTCCATCGGCGCCCAATAGGCCGCGCCCTCGGCCACCATCGCCTCGGTGTTGGTCGGGTCGCAGTAGCGCATGTAGTACCAACTGGAATCCACAAAGGTGTCCATGGTGTCGGTCTCGCGCCGGGCGGGCTTGCCACATACCGGGCAGGTGACGCCTGCGTGAAAGCCTTCATGCTTGTGCAGCGGATTGCCCGAACCGTCAGGAATGCAGTCTTGCGGCAGTACCACCGGCAGGTCTTTTTCCGGCACCGGCACGGCGCCGTGTTCTGCGCAGTGGATGATAGGAATCGGCGTGCCCCAGTAGCGCTGGCGGCTGACGCCCCAGTCGCGCAAACGCCAGGTGGTTTTTTTCTCGCCCAGACCTTGGGCCGCCAAGAGCGCGGCGACTTTGTCGACCGCCGCTTTTTGGTTCAAGCCGTCGAGTGCGCCCGAGTGCACACACACACCCTGGGTTTTGTCGGCGTACCACTCTTGCCAAGCCTGGTCGCTAAAAGTCTGGCCCGCCACGGCCACCACTTGTTTAATGGGCAGCGCATATTTCAGTGCAAACGCAAAGTCGCGCTCGTCGTGCGCCGGCACGCCCATGACGGCGCCGTCGCCGTAGCTCATCAGCACATAGTTGCCCACCCAGAGCGCCACCTGGGCGCCGGTCAGCGGGTGCGTGACAAAGAGGCCAGTGTCCATGCCGGCTTTTTCTTTCACGGCCAGCTCTGCCTCGGTGGTGCCGCCGGCCTTGCATTCTTCGATGAAGGCCGCCAGCGACGGGTTGCTGGCCGCAGCGTGCACCGCCAGCGGATGCTCGGGTGCCACGGCGCAAAAGGTGACGCCCATGATGGTGTCCGCCCGCGTGGTGAACACATACATACGCCCCTCACCGATCAAGGCGCCTCTGGCATCTTTGATCGTGTGCGGAAACGCAAAACGCACACCTTCGCTCTTGCCGATCCAGTTTTCCTGCATCAGCTTGACGCGCTCGGGCCAGCCAGGCAGGCCGGTTTGCACATGGTCGAGCAGCTCTTGCGCGTAGTCGGTGATCTTCAGGTAGTAGCCCGGAATCTCGCGCTTTTCCACCAGCGCGCCGGTGCGCCAGCCGCGCCCGTCAATCACCTGCTCATTGGCCAACACGGTTTGATCAACCGGGTCCCAGTTCACGACCTGCGTTTTACGGTAGGCCACACCAATATCGAGCATTTTCAAAAACAGCCACTGGTTCCACTTGTAATAGCTCGGGTCGCAGGTGGCCACTTCGCGGCTCCAGTCGATGGCCAGGCCCATGGCCTGCATCTGCTGCTTCATGTGGGCGATGTTTTCGTAGGTCCACTTGGCTGGCGGCACGCCGTTTTTCAGCGCCGCGTTTTCGGCTGGTAGGCCAAACGCATCCCAGCCCATGGGCATCAAGACGTTATAGCCCTTCATGCGCAGGTAGCGCGCCAGCATGTCGTTGATGGTGTAGTTGCGCACATGCCCCATATGCAGCTTGCCGCTGGGGTAGGGCAGCATGGAACAGGCGTAAAACTTGTTTTTGCCCGCGTCTTCGGTGACGCGGTAGGCCTCGTGGCCGTTCCACAAAGGCTGCGCCCAATGGCTACGGGCGGCTTGCTCGATGGCGGTGTGTTGGTACTTGTCTTGCATGGGGGGTGGGATTGGAGGGCAACGCGCATTTTAGGCGCTGCGCCCCCGCGCGGCACCCGCGCTATCAGGGCTGTTTTTCGGTCACAAAGCCGATACGGTGCAGCCCGGCCTGGTGTGCCTGGGCCATGAAGGCCACCACCGCGCCGTAGGGCACGGCCACATCGGCGCGCAAGGCCAGCTCGGTCTCGGGGTTGCGCCGGGCCACCGCTTGCAGCGCTTGGAGCAGGGCTGCGTCGGCCAGTCGCTCGTCTCGGATATAGACAGCGCCGTCCTTGGCAATGGTGACGGCCAGCGGCGCGGTCTCGCTTTGGGCGTCAGCGCTTGCCTTGTCGCGGGGCAAATCGACCCGAATGGCGCTGAGCATCAGCGGCGCGGTGATGATGAAGATCACCAGCAACACCAGCATCACGTCGATGAGCGGCGTCATATTGATATCGCTCATCGGCGCGGCGCCGTCTTTGCGAGCGAAGCGGCCAAAGCGCATGGCGGTCGTCAGCGCGGCGCGCCGGGCGCGGGCCCGGCCATGAGCGCCAACAGGTCGTGGGCGAAGCCTTCCAGATCGGCTTCGATACGCCCGATCAGGCGGCCCAGCACGTTGTAGGCCAGCACCGCCGGAATGGCCACGGCCAGCCCAGCCGCCGTCATGATGAGCGCCTCGCCCACCGGCCCGGCCACCTGCGCAATACTCAGTTGGCCCGCGCTGGCAATCGTACTGAGCGCGTGGTAAATGCCCCAAACCGTACCCAGCAAGCCAACAAATGGCGAAATCGCGCCCACACTGGCCAGCAGCACCTGACCGCTTTGCAAGGTGCGAACGCTCTGACTGAGAGCGCCCCGGATAACGCGGGTAAAGCCAGCGGCGCCCTGCCCCTGGGCGCCCAAATGCGCAGGCGCCCCCGCAACGCTCGCTTGCGCCTGGCAGGCCTTGACCATGGGTAATACCAGCAGATGACGGTCAAAAGCGGGCAAAAGGGCTGCGGCCTCGTCTACCCCTGCAGCCTGCCAGAAGGCGGCGATGCTGCGCGCCGTATCGGCCAGCGCAGCGCGCAAAAGCAGCACCTTCCAGACGATGACCGACCAACTGGCAACCGACATGGCCAGCAAAAGCGCAGACACCGCCTGGTGCACGGCGTCGCCTTGGAAGGCGCTGACCAAAAAATTCACCGCAGTCCCAGCACGTCAAACATGTCAAACAAGCCGTTTTTTTGCCCCGCTAAGAAGCGCACGGCGCGCAAACTGCCTTGGGCATAGGTCTGGCGGCTGGAAGACTTGTGGCTGATTTCGATGCGCTCGCCGGTGCCGGCGAACAAAACCGTGTGATCGCCCACGATATCGCCGCCACGAATGGTGGCAAAGCCGATGCTCGAGGGGTCGCGTTCGCCGGTGATGCCCTCGCGGGCGTACACAGCGCAGTCCGCCAGGCTGCGGCCCTGGGCCTTGGCGATGACCTCGCCCATTTGCAGCGCCGTACCCGAGGGCGCGTCCACCTTGTGGCGATGGTGCGCCTCGATGATTTCGATGTCATACCCCGTAGCCAGCGCCTTGGCGGCCAGCTCCAACAGCTTGAGGGTGACGTTAACGCCCACGCTCATATTGGGCGCCAGCATGATCGCAATGTCGCGGGCGGCCAAGGCGATGGTGCTTTTTTGGGCTTCACTGAAGCCAGTCGTGCCAATCACCATGGCCACGCCCTGCGCGCGGCAGACCTCCAGATGCGCCATGGTGCCCTCTGGGCGGGTGAAATCGATCAAAAAGCGGCTGTTGTGCAAGCCGCTGGCGAGGTCCGCGCTGATGGGCACGCCCAGGCTCAGACCGGCAAAAGCGCCAGCGTCCTGGCCCAAGACGGCGCTGTCGGCACGGTCCAGGGCGCCGGCCAGGTGGCAATCGGGGGCTTGGTGGACGGCTTCGATCAGCATGTGTCCCATGCGCCCTGAGGCACCGGCAACGGCAATGGCGTGCGTCATCTGTGCGCTCTCCTCGGGTGAGACGGGCTGGCGGGCGCCTTAAGGCTCCAGCGGGGGGTAATTCGTGGTCGAGGGCGCGGGTTGCACTGCGGCGGGCTTGGGCGCCGGGCCGGGGAACTGCGCCAATTGCGCGGAGCTCGCTTGCATGGGCTTGGACGCGGGCAGATCAACGGCTTTACGCAGGCTGGCGACAAAGTCGGCCTCGGTGGGCAGGGCGTCTGACTCTACCCGGTCCATCCGGTCGTCGGTGAAAAACACTGAAATCCGGCGCAGCTGCGGCGCCTTACCCTGGCGCTGCAGGCTAAAGGTGTAGTCCCAGCGGTCACCGTGGAAGGCGCTGGCAATCAAGGGCGTGCCCGCCACCATCATCACCTGGGTGCGCGTGAGGCCCTTGGTCAGTGCGGCAACCTGCTCTTTGGTGACCACATTGCCCTGCACGATTTCCATTTTGTAGGGCTCTAGCACGCCCACCAAGGTCGAGCTGGCGCTGTCCAGGGTGCCGCAAGCGCTCAGCCACAGGCCCGCACCGAGCGAAATTGCCATGCCCAAAAGGCGTTGGAAGCGTGTATCAGATGTCATGGAGGTCGTGCGGCAGTAAGATCGTCTCATTGTAGCCTCGCACTTTTTGGCCTGTTGTGGCCCTATTTCGCCACGATAGGCCCCCTTCCCTGCGTATGACCAATATCGACGAACTCAAAAACACCGGCCTCAAAGCCACAGTGCCCCGCCTGAAGATCCTGGAGGTTTTCCAGCGCAGCGCGCAGCGGCACATGTCGGCCGAGGACGTTTTTCGGGTGCTACTCCAAGAGCGGGCCGACGTCGGACTGGCCACCGTGTACCGTGTGCTAACGCAGTTCGAGCAGGCCAGCATCCTCAAGCGCAGCCAGTTTGAGGGCGGCAAATCGGTCTTTGAGCTTGACCAGGGCGAGCACCACGACCACCTGGTCTGCCTCGATTGCGGGCAGGTGGAAGAGTTTTACGACGCCGAAATCGAGAAACGCCAGCATGCGGTGGCCCTGTCCAAAGGCTTTGTCATCACCGACCACGCGCTGAGCCTGTACGCCAACTGCACCAAGCGCGACTGCCCCAACCGCAAGAACACAGCGGGCTAAGCGCGGCCCATGGCGGCTGCCAATACGTTGCAAATTGGCAACCAATTAGTTTTCTAAAGCCCTTTGCAGCGGGCATTCATTGCCGCTTAGGTCGCGTCCATGCTCCAATATATTGTGTTCTTTTTGAAGAACATGTCTTTTTTAACAATTTTCAGGGATTAACTATGAAAAAAACTTTTGTTGCATTGGCTGCTATTGCGGCGGTTGGCGCTGCTTCTGCGCAGGTTACGGTTTACGGCAAGTTGGATGCGGCCTATACCAATACATCGGCTGGCTCCAGTGTGGGTTTAAATGGCTGGGAAACAAGCCGTTTTGGCGTGAAGGCCTCAGACAAAGTGGGAAGCATGACGGCCTCCGTCGTTCTGGAAGGCAAATTGCGTGATAACTCCAATGGTCAAGCCGCTTTCCAAGGCTTTGATCGCACTGCCACAGTAGGTCTGGCTGGTGGTTTCGGCGCCGTGACCATCGGTAACCAATGGACCCCGGTTGACAATGCCATCTGGACGACAGACGCACTGGAATACAACGGCTTCACACCTCTGGCGGCTGGCCTTTGGAATTCGGATGTTGGCAATACAGGAATGGGTAACGCAAAAAACTCCATCCAGTACGCAACTCCTGATATGAACGGTTTCCAAGGATTCTTGTTGGTCGCCAATAACGTCACAGGCAACACCCAAGGTTCTACTAACTACACGGGCTTTGGCTTGAACTACGTGAAGGGACCGTTGGTTATCAATTACGCTAACCAAGCTTTTGACGGCACATTCGCTGGCGGCAAACAAGTTTCCAGCGCATCCACAAAAACCAATGTGTTCGCTATCAACTACAACGTGGGCGCAGCAAACTTGTACGGTGGTTGGGTCAATACGGACTACGGCTCCTCGACCGAAACTGGCTATACGCTGGGCGTGAAAGTTCCGATGGGCGCGAACTCTGTCTCCGTTGGCTACGCTTCCAACAAAGCAACCGCGGCTGGCAAAGACACCACGATTGGTGCTTGGGGTGCGCAGTACATTGCCGCTGTGACCAAAGCAACCGTTGCTTACGTGGGCCTGCAATCGATCGACAGCGCCAACAAGTACAGCGCCGGTCTTCGCGTCAACTTCTGACCACTTACTGGCTGCATGCCAGTTTGAAACGACAAAATAAAAAGCCCCGCTGTGCAAACACAGCGGGGCTTTTGTACTTATGAATTCACACGCTGGCGCAAGGCCAGCAGGGAATTAGAAGTTGATGCGCAGGCCAGCAGCCGTCTTGTTGACAGAGTCAACAGACTGGATACCGAAGTAAGCAACAGTCGCTGCGTTCAAGCTCTTGATGTACTGAGCACCCCAAGCGCCTTTGGTCTTATCAACACCGCCGATAGATTGCTTGTCTTGAGCATAGCCAACAGAGACCGAGTCCTTGCCCATCGGCACTTTCACGCCGAAGGTGTAACCAGTTTCAGTCAGTGCGCCATCGATGTTACTGTTAAAGCCACCATACAGGTTGGCTGCGCCAACGTTGTAGTTCAAAGCCAAAACCCAACCGTTAACAGTTGCGCCAGCAGGTGTGTAGTTGAAACTTTGTGTAGCGAAGTTCATTACGAACGGACCTTTTGCGTAGTTCAGGCCGATACCGGAATAACTGGTGTTGTAAGTGGTTCCGCCAGCCGGGACGTTAGGAGCGGTCAAGATGATCGCTTGGAAACCGTTCATGTCAGGCGTCGCATACTGGATAGAGTTCTTGGCATTTCCATAGTAGTTCGTCGTGTTACCGGTGTCGTAGTTCCAGAAACCACCAGCAAAAGGTGTAAAGCCGTTGTATTCCAGGGCGTCAGCAGTCCATGTTGCGTTGTCATAGGGGGTCCACTGTGTACCCATGGTCAGGGTACCGAAACCGCCGGTCAGGCCAACGGTGGCGACGCGGTCAAAACCAGCCATTTTTCCAACGTTGTCTGAAATCTTGCCTTCCAGGTTGACCATAGCCTTGAGGCCTTTGCTGACTTCTTGCTCAGCCTTGATACCAAAACGGCTGTTTTCCCATTGGTTTACACCAACAACGGTTCCGCCTGCGGATGTGTTCGAAACACCAACGTCCAATTTACCGTAGACGGTAACTTGGGCAGAAGCAGCGCCAACCGCTGCGATGGCAGCCAATGCGGGCAGAGTGCTTACACATTGCTTCCATCCATAACCAAACTGTTTAACCGTGTTGATGCTGCCGCAAACTAAATGCCCACTGTTGTACAGAATGCTGTGTACAACAAGCAACATGCAGCGAAGCGTGTAACTGTCAGTTTTTCACCGCAGCCAAGCGCGGCATACGCTGGCAACATCACGGCAACTGCGACCGATACGCAGCGCAGCAACAACGCTGTTTTCGGTTGCGTTTGCGATGTACAACAGTATGCTTGCGCTATGTCAGTCCAAATCGTCAACATCGCACGTGATGCTGCTAACGACGCTCAATTAAAGAAACAGCAGCGTGAGCGCACTGTTCCCATACCAAACACCATTCACCACATCCCACGCTACCCTCTCAAACTTGCGGTGTACAAGATAGCCGCCAGCAAGTATTGGCAAGTGCGCTGCTGGCATCGTGGACGCACACATCGGCAAAGCACCAAGACCCAACAACTACGCACCGCAATCAGTTACGCACAGCGCTTCTATGAGTTGTTGTTGATACAGCACCAGCGCACTATCCCAACTGCCACAGCCGCAGCAGTTGTTGACGACTTTGTACAACCGGCAATGACATTTGGCGCAATGGCAGCGCAGATGTTTGCCAACGAACAAGCACGCCAAGCACGTGGAGAATTTACCAAAGGTAGTTTAGATGTACTACGTAACAGATTAGACACACACATACTGCCGCGCTGGGTTAAGAAGGCAGTTAGCAGCATTGACTACAAGGAACTGCTGGTGTTTGCCCAGTTCCTAAGCCAATCCTATTCCAGTATTACCGTCAGTCAGTACTTGGTTGCTGTGCGTAAGGTATTGGTACACAGTGTGGCAGTGGGCGCAATGACGCAACTGCCGCAGTTTCCCAAGATTAAAGTCAGCACCAACTCTCGTGGCGCATTTACACCGACAGAGTACGTGACGCTACTGCGTACAGCACGGTCAATGCGTGGCACAGCGGTACCGCATACACGCACAGTACGCAGAAGTGACCAGCGCATCCCCAACGATGTTGCGTGGGCTATCGGATTTATGGTTAACGCATTCATCCGTCCCAGCGACCTTAAAACACTCAAGCACAAACACGTAGAACTGGTGCGCGGAACAAATACGTACCTGCGCTTGACACTACCGGCAACCAAGAAGCACGACAAACCCATAGTTACGCTGCGTCCCGCTGTGCGCATATGGACGCAAATGTTCAAGTGTCGCCCAGCAGCGCATCTACAAGCAGACAGTTACCTATTCCTGCCGCACATCCAAGACCGCAACTACGCTGGCAACTTGTTGGCGCACTATTTCAATCACTTACTCAAACGCACTGACTTAAAGTTTGGTGCCAACAAGCAGCCACGCTCACTGTACAGCCTGCGCCATAGTGCTATTACGTTTCGCTTGCTGTACGGTCAGGGCATTGATGTGCTGACATTGGCACGCAACGCACGTACCAGTGTTGATGTCATCAACACACACTACGCCAGCACTGTCACAGCCGAGCAGAACATTGGGATGTTACAAAGCCGACGTGACAGAAACGCACGTAGTTGATGCGCTTGATACGCATCAACCCGCGCCACAAACTACGCATCAAAGCCT
>CAMATX010000017.1 GCA_945861345.1 Comamonas sp. lk | reverse complement strand
CGGTTCATGCGCACGCGCCTGAAGATGGGGAAGAGTTCGCAAATCGCTTGCAGCGTGTGCTCGATGATGGGGAAGCTGCCGCGCTGGCCGTAGCCCACATAGGAGTCGATGCCTGCGCCGATGACCAGGTCGCCTTTATCCGACTGGCTGGCGTAGGCGTGGATGGCGTTGGACATGACCACCGTATGCAATATCGGCTTCATGGGTTCGGAGACCAAGGCTTGTAGCGGGTGGCTTTCTAGGGGCAGGCGGATGCCGGCCATGCTGGCAATCACACTGCTATGGCCCGCCGCCACGACGCCGATTTTTTTGCTTTTGATCACGCCGCGCGTGGTCTCGATGCCTACGACCTGGTCGCCTTCGCGCTGCACGCCGATGACCTCGCAGTTTTGGATGATGTCCACACCTAGGCGGTCCGCAGCGCGGGCAAAACCCCAGGCGATCGCATCATGGCGCGCCACGCCGCCGCGCGGCTGGAAGGACGCGCCCATGACCGGGTAGCGCAGGCTGTCGCTGGTGTTCATGATGGGCACCATGGCCTTGATCTGTGCGGGCGTCAGCACCACGCCGTCCACACCGTTTAAGCGGTTGGCATTGACGCGGCGTTCGATGTCGCGCATGTCTTGCAGCGAGTGGCCTACGTTCATCACGCCGCGCTGGCTGAACATGGTGTTGTAGTTCAGGTCTTGCGACAAGCCTTCCCACAATTGCAGCGCTTTTTCATACAAGTGCGTGGCATCGTCCCACAAATAGTTGGAGCGCACGATGGTGGTGTTGCGCGCGGTGTTGCCGCCGCCTAACCAGCCGCGCTCCACCACCGCGATATTGCGCATGCCGTGTTCTTTGGCCAGGTAGTAGGCCGTAGCCAGTCCGTGGCCGCCGCCGCCGACGATGATGGCGTCATAGCTGGATTGGGGTTCGGGGCTGCGCCATTGTTTTTGCCAGTTCTCGTGGTAAGACATGGCGTTGCGCGCCAGCGCGAAGATGGAAAAGTGGCTCACAGGGGTACTTTCATTGCGGCTGAGGTGGTGAAGACGGCGCGGCGGGCACAGTGCTGGCCGTGCAGTCGCGCGCGCATTGCATAAATTGGGTTTCGCACTGCTGCTGTAGCTCCTGGGTGGCGCTTTTGAGGTCGGTGTTGTTATCGCTGCGCTGCTGCAGCCATTGCGAGGAGTCGGTCAGCGTGCCGCTGCGCGGGCGCCAAGCGTTCAACGTGTCGCGGAAAAAAAGGGTGGCCGAACTGAGCCAGGCATTGGGGTTGTTGTTTTTGCCGCATTGCGCTTTTTCAGAGCGACACAGGCTGCGGCAGGCGTCGGCCTCTTGTGCTGTAGTGGGGGACATGCCGACCAGCGCACACAGGCCCAGCAGCAGCGAGAGTCCCAGAAATTTCAGCGAAGGCATACGGTTGGTTAGCACTCAATCACATTGACAGCCAGGCCGCCACGGCTGGTTTCTTTGTATTTTGTCATCATGTCCCGGCCGGTATCACGCATGGTCTTGATGACCTGGTCCAACGACACAAAGTGCGTACCGTCGCCGCGCAAAGCCATGCGCGCTGCGTTGAGCGCCTTGACCGAGCCCATGGCGTTGCGTTCGATGCACGGAATTTGCACCCGCCCGCCCACCGGGTCGCAGGTCAGGCCCAGGTTGTGTTCCATGCCGATTTCGGCCGCGTTTTCCACCTGCGCGGGCGCGCCGCCCATGACGGCGGCCAATCCGGCAGCGGCCATGGAGCAGGCCACGCCGACTTCACCCTGGCAGCCCACTTCAGCCCCGCTGATGGAGGCGTTTTCTTTGTACAGCAGCCCAATAGCCCCGGCCGTGAGCAAAAAGTCGCGCATACCCTGGGCGTTGGCGCCGCTGACAAAGTGCTCGTAGTAGTGCATGACAGCCGGAATAATGCCCGCCGCGCCGTTGGTTGGGGCGGTCACCACACGCCCGCCGGCCGCGTTTTCCTCGTTCACCGCCATGGCGTAGACATTAACAAAGTCCAGGATCGTCAGCGGGTCGCGCAATGCGGCCTCGGGGCGGGCGCTGAGGGAGCGGTGCAGTTCGGCAGCGCGGCGCTTGACCATCAGGTTGCCGGGCAAATGGCCCTCGGTGCGGATACCGCGCGCCACGCAGGCACGCATAGCGTCCCAAATGGCGTCCAGGCCGGCGTCGACCGCCGCGTCGTCGCGCCAGGCGTGTTCGTTGGCGCGCATCACCTGGGCAATGCTCATGCCGGTGCTTTGGGTGATGGCCAGCAGCTCGTCGCCACTGTGAAAGGGGTAGGGCAGCACCGTGCGGTCGGCGACGATGCGTGGGGCCTCGTGGGTGGCGGCGTGTTCGGCGTCCGCGTCTTCCTGCGAGACCACAAAGCCGCCGCCCACCGAGAAATAGCGCCGCTCTGACAGCAGCGCCCCGGCACCGTCAAAGGCGATAAATTTGACGCCATTGGGGTGAAAAGACAGGGTCTCACGCCGTAGAAACAGCACATCGGTCTTTTCCGTAAAGGGCGTCGGCCGTGTGCCGCCCAGCGAAATGGACTTGTCTTTGCGGATTTTTTGCAGGCGCTGGGCAATAGTATCGGGGTCGATGCTGTCGGGCAGCAGGCCCTCTAGGCCCAGCATGACGGCGGTATCGGTGCCATGGCCTTTGCCGGTGGCGCCCAGCGAGCCATACAGGCGGGACTCGACGCGGGTGGTTTGCTCTAGCAGGCCGTCGGTGCGCAGCGCCTGGACGAACAGGGCCGCAGCCTTCATCGGCCCCACCGTGTGCGAGGACGACGGACCGATTCCGATTTTGAAGAGATCAAAGACACTCAGGGACATGGCGCATATCCTTAAGAAGGCACTGGAAACAAGCGATGATTGTCGTTGTGGCAGTGCGCCCCCGATTGTTCGCCATACGACGTATGCCAATGCCCAGGCGACAGGCTCCCTGGCGTTTAGATGCAAATAGGTGTCGCACCAGGGGTGGGGAATGCTTGCTGCACTGGGGATACTCATTGCCTACCTAAAGTGATGGACGTTTTGGAGATGAGCCATGGATGACACTGTGACCTTGAACAGCGCCGAGAGCGCCCCGCGCACCCGCCGTAGCGCCGGCGGCCGCGAAGCCAAGCGCGCCTTGCGCTCGGCCCGCAGCGCGCAGGCCGCGCCCTTCATCACGCGCAACATTCCCTTCTACGAAGTGCTGGACGCCGAGAACCTGGCCATCATCGAGCGCAATGCCGACACTATTTTGGAGGAAGTCGGCATCGATTTCCGGGACGACGCCGAGGCCCTGGACATTTGGCGCAAGGCCGGCGCCGAAGTCACGGGCGAGCGTGTGCGCTTTCCCGGTGGTATGTGCCGCGCCATTGTGCAAGCGAGCGCACCGCGCGAGTTCACGCAGTACGCGCGCAATCCGGCGCATAACGTGGTCATCGGCGGAAAAAACACCGTGTTTGCCCCGTCCTACGGTTCGCCCTTTGTACGCGACCTGGACAAAGGCCGCCGCTACGCCACCTTGCACGACTTTGAAAATTTTGTGAAGCTGGCCTATATGGCCAACTCCATCCACCACAGCGGTGGCACGATTTGCGAGCCGGTGGACTTGCCGGTGAACAAGCGCCATTTCGATATGGTGTATGCGCACATGAAGTACAGCGACAAACCCTTTATGGGCTCGGTCACCAAACCCGAGCGTGCGCAAGACACGGTAGAAATGGCCGCGCGTTTGTTTGGTGACAACTTTATCGACCCGGCTACCGGCAAAAACCGCACCGTCTGCATCAGCCTAATCAACGCCAACTCGCCCATGACCTTTGACGAGACCATGTTGGGCGCGGCCAAGGTTTATGCGCGGGCCAATCAGGCCACCATCATCACGCCCTTCATCCTGGCGGGCGCCATGTCGCCGGTCACGGTGGCCGGTACCTGTGCCCAGACCCTGGCCGAAGCATTGGCGGGCATGGCTTTTGTACAACTGGTCAACCCCGGCGCGCCAGTGGTGTTGGGCAGTTTTGCGTCCTCGGTGTCTATGCAGTCGGGTGCGCCTACTTTTGGCACGCCAGAACCTGCGCTGGTGCTGTACGTAATGGCCGCCTTGGCGCGCCGTCTGGGTGTGCCGTTCCGCTCTGGGGGCGGCTTATGCGGCTCCAAGATTGCGGATGCGCAAGCGGCCTCCGAGTCCGCCAACACCATGATCCCCACCTGCCTGGCTGGCGTCAATTTTGTGTTGCACACCGCCGGTTGGTTAGAGGGCGGCCTATCCATGGGCTATGAAAAATTCATCATGGACTGCGACCAGGCCGGGATGATGCACACCTTGATGGCTGGCGTGGACATGAGCGAGAACGGCCAGGCTATGGACGCCATCCGCGAAGTGGGCCCCGGTAAGCACTTTTTGGGCTGCGCCCACACGCAGGCCAATTTCGAAACCGCGTTTTACCGCTCGCCGATTACCGATAACAACAGCTTTGAGCAGTGGGAAGCAGAAGGCGGCGTGGATCTGTCGGTGCGCGCTAATTCGCTATGGAAGAAAAACCTGGCCGAGTACGAAGCCCCGGCCATGGACGCGGCTACCGACGAAGCAATTTTGGATTACGTGAACCGGCGCAAGGCCTCGTTTCCGGATTCGAATATTTAAATCAAAAATTTCGAAAGTACGCGTTCACCGCGGCTCCGCAAAAACCGGGCACCAGCAGCGGGTGGTAAATAGACCGGACATAGGCGGCCGCAGTGATTGCGGCGTTGGAATCGGTTCTACCCAGGCTTTTGAGGGACTCAAATTGCTCCTGGTAAACGGCATTTTTTCGTTGTGCAAAGCCTAGCTTAATTTGAGCAAAAGGATCGGTCGCGCCACTGGGGTTAGAGTCAACGTCTAACTCGGTGATTTGTGGGCCCAAGTCTTTCCAAATCGTCTTCATGGCGGCTGTGTTCAGTGCATAAATGGCCATGGCATCACCGCGTCCACCGC
The DNA here is from genome assembly GCA_945861345.1 of Comamonas sp. lk. Classification (GTDB taxonomy): domain Bacteria; phylum Pseudomonadota; class Gammaproteobacteria; order Burkholderiales; family Burkholderiaceae_C; genus Allorhodoferax. Next base: position 30,254 of record CAMATX010000017.1, on the reverse strand, counting down.
ACAGCAGCATGGGCGCCTTGGGCGTCCAGCCCCTCAGATCAAAGGCCTTTCCTGTCATGCGAAAGGGGTGCGTGGGCGCGGCAGGAAGTTGGTAGTTGGGTGTGGATGCCAAGGCCCCATCTGGCCTGGCCCGGGCGTCTTCCACATAGCTCGCGCGCACGCTATTTTTGAGCAGATTGGGCGAACCAAATCCAGCCGCATAAAGCGTATCGAAATCCCCGTCCCCCTTGGCTGGCGTAATGTCGCCTAAGCCTGCGGGTGGCGTGCTACTGAATAAGGCCCTTGGCAATTTGCCATTGTTAATCAGATCGCCATAACTGAAATTTCCAGGCACCAGGTTTTCGATGCCTGCTGCATAAGCATCTTCGAAAATATCGGACGGCTGCTTGTAAAGGTTGCCAAAGCTCTTTTGCGCACTGATTGCCAGCATGGTGCCAAAAAGCGGGGCGGCGTCGCTCACTTTGCCCAGAAAAACGGCGTCCAACTGCGCAAGCAATAAAAACACACCCGATTGCGGCGCCGAAGCCGTGACAGGGATATTGGCAGCTTCTAAAGCGCGCTGGGTCGCCATGGTCACGGACCCGCCCTGGGAATAGCCCGTGATGAAAAGTTTGCTGCTTGCTGTGGTGGGCGACGAAAGCTTAGGCAAGGCTGTTTTTGCAGCCGCCAAGGCATCCATCATGTCCTTGGACTGCTGATCGGCATTCATATAGGGGTGGTAGCTCAATGACGAACTATCATAGCCTGCGTAATTGGGCGCAACCAAAATATAGCCTTGCGCTGCAAAAGAAGCCGCTATGAAAACGGACTCATAAAACGCCGGATTGGTCCGATCCGTCCAATTGGCCAGGTTGTATTTTTTATGCGGAATCGTGCCGTGGGCATACAAAACAATGGGGCGTGGCCCGGTGCACCGTGGATCCGATCCCGTGGGCACCATCAATGCGGCCGTTGCATCGGTCGCCTCGCCCATGGCGCCGACCGTGGTGTACTTGATGTAGTTAACGTCAACGCCGCACACCGGCGCACCGGCGGCCAAAATCACATCCGCGCTAAGACTCGATTTGAAGTCCGTGGCCGACACGGACTGGATACGCGTTGGCGTGCTCTCAATTAACTCTCCTCGACCCAGGTTTTTGGGCGCAGTGCCACCCCCTCCGCCACAAGCTGCCAGCAGCGTGGCCGTGATCGCGGCCGTGGTCAAATATTGGGTGTATTTCATCGCGCTGGACTCCTTCGCCTTAGTTATTCATGGGTGTGGTGGTTGTTATTAGAGTGAACATACCATAACTATTATTAAAAAGGCAAGTTAATGCGTAATGATTTGATTCCCTGCCATTCGGACCAGGCCATGCGGGAATTCACGCTAGGGATGTAGCGACAGCTAGGGCAGATACCCAATCGTTGGGCCTGGCTGTCTAAGACGCTAAGTCGTGCGTAGACCGGGGTATCCGCACTACCTAGATTGGATGAATTAAAGGCGGCTCAATGTCCCCAAGCGTCCAAGAATAGGCGTGGCAAATTGGCTTATCGCCCTCTACCAATTTGCCAACTGCAGGGATCACTTACAGCGGGACCGCTGCTTTTTGCCGCTCGGCCAGCACCTCGTCCAACCAATCCACGCGCATTTCGGGCACGGCGGTGATTAGCTTTTGGGTATAAGGGTGCTCGGGGTTTTCGAAGATTTTGTCGGTGCTATCAAAAGCCACAAACTGACCTTGCAGCATCACGGCAGTGCGGTGGGCGATGCGGTGCACCACGTCCAAGTCGTGGGTGATCAGGATGTAGGACAGGCCCAGTTCACGCTGCAGTTTGCGCAATAGCGTGAGGATCTCCTCGGCCACCAGCGGGTCCAGCGCCGACGTTGGCTCGTCCAGGATGATGAGGTCGGGTTTGGCTGCCAGGGCGCGGGCGATGCAGACGCGCTGCTTTTGGCCGCCCGAAAGCTGTCCGGGGCGCCGCTCCAGGTAGTCCTGGGGCAGCTCGACCAAGGTCATCAGCTCTTGGGCGCGCGCATTGACCTCGGCGCGTCCTGCACCGAAGTAAAACTCGACCGGCCGGCCGATGATCTCGCGCAGCGTCTGGCGCGGGTTGATGGCCACATCGGGGATTTGGTAGACCAGTTGGATGGTGCGCTTGAGTTCTTTGCTGCGCTCTTGGAGCGTAGGCGGCAGCGCCTTGTCCTGGAACACGATCTGCCCGCTGCGCGGAGGCAGGAGGCCGGTAATGATGCGCGCCAGCGTGGACTTGCCCGAGCCGGACTCGCCCACCACCGCCACGGTTTCGCCGCGCTGCACGTCCAGCGAGACGCCGCGCACCACATGGAAGTCGCCGTAATAGGCATGGCAATCTTGCACCGACAGCACTTTTTCCGGCTGCACCGTGGCGCCCGAGGCGCGCTCGCTGGCCGCTGCGCCGCGCACGGCGACCAATCGGGCGGTGTAGTCCTGTTTGGCGTCGTGCAGAATCTGTTGGGTCAGGCCTTCTTCGACCTCCTTGCCGTGGCGCAGCACCTTGATGCGGTCGGCCACCTGGGCTACCACGGCCAAATCGTGGGTGATGTAGAGCGCGGCGGTGTGGTACTGGCGGATCAGCGACTTGAGCAGGATCAGCACCTCAATCTGGGTGGTCACATCCAGCGCCGTGGTGGGCTCGTCGAGCACCAGCACATCGGGTCGGCAGGACATGGCCATGGCCGCCATGGCGCGCTGCAACTGGCCGCCCGACACCTGGTGCGGATAGCGGCTGCCAAAGTTTTGCGGATCGGGCAGGTCCAGGGCGGTAAAGAGTTCGCGCGCCCAGGCCTCGGCCTCGGGACGGGTCATTAATTTGTGCAGTACCGGGGCCTCGCAAACCTGGTCCATTAGGCTGTGCGCTGGGTTGAAAGCGGCAGCGGCCGATTGGGCGATGTAGGCGATGCGCTTGCCGCGCACTTCGCGGCGGCCTTCGGCGTCCAGCGCACGGATATTGACGCCGCCCAACACCACTTCGCCCCCGGCGATGTGCACGCCGGCGCGTGCATAGCTCATGCTCGAGAGGCCAATAGTCGACTTGCCCGCGCCGCTCTCGCCGATCAGGCCGAGCACCTCGCCGCGTTTTAAGTGCAGATTGACGTTGTCAACAATGACGTTGCCGGCAATGCTCACCAGGCGCAGGCCGGTGATGCTCAAAATAGTGGAGTCGTCCATACCCAGCGGTCTTTCTCAGAGTTCGGCCTGCGCGCCTGAGGGCCGCGCGTCAATCGAGAGCATCCAGTCCACCACCAAATTGACCGACACGGTCAGCAAGGCGATGGCCGTTGCCGGGTAGATCGGGGCCATCATGCCGAAGTTGATGGCCGCTGCGTTTTCACGCACCATGCCGCCCAGGTCGGCGTAAGGGGGTTGGATGCCCAGGCCAAGAAAGGACAGGCCGGCGATAAACAGAAAGTTAAAGCAAAAACGCAGGCCAAACTCGGAGACCAGCGGCGCCCAGGCGTTGGGCAGAATTTCGCGGGTAATTACCCACCACAGGCCTTCGCCGCGCAGGCGGGCGGCCTCGACGTATTCCATGACGGTCAGGTTCATGCCCAGGGCGCGCGAGAGGCGAAACACCCGGGTGGAATCGAGCACCGCAATCGTCATGATCAGTGTGGGGATGCTCGAGCCAAACACGCCCAGAATGATGAGCGCAAAAATCAGGCTCGGGATGGACAGCATCACATCCACCAAGCGGGTGAAAAACACGTCCACATAGCCACCCACCACTGCGCTAACCAGGCCGGTGAGGATGCCGATGATGAACGACAGCGTCGTAATGGCCAGCGCCACGCCGATGGTCATGCGGCTGCCATACATCATGCGGGTAAGCATGTCGCGGCCGATCTGGTCGGCGCCAAAAATCATTTTCATCGAAGGTTCGTCCCACGTGCCGCCCACATTAGCGGACTCGGAATAGGGCGCAATCCAGGGCGTAAACAAGGAAATCACGATAAAAAGCCCGACCACCGCCAGCCCGAAGGCAGCCGATGCGGTCAGCTTGTGTCCAAAGAGTTTCATGGTGGGTCTGGGGGCAAAAGCTCAGCGCTGGTGGCGCAGGCGCGGGTTAACAAGAATCACCAAAATATCGGCCAGCGTGTTGAGCAAGACAAACACGGTGGCAAAGGTCAGGCCGCAGGCCTGGATCACGGGCACGTCGCGCTTGGAGACGCCGTCCACCATGTACTGACCCAGACCAGGGTAAACAAACACCGCCTCGATCACCACCACGCCCACGACCAAGTAAGCCATATTAAGTGCAATGACGGTGATGATGGGCGCTGCCGCATTGGGCAAGGCGTGGCGCACGATGACGCGCCGCCGGGGGGCACCCTTGAGGAAAGCCATCTCAATATAGGGCGTGGACATGACCGAGAGCACCGAGCTGCGCGTCATACGCAGCATGTGCGCCGCCACGAGCAGCGTCAGCGTCAAGGCGGGCAGGGTGGTTTGGAATACCCGCTCGCTAAAGCCCATGCTGCCAGAGACCATGGCCAGTGATGGGAACCAGTGCACATTGACCGCAAAAAAGATGATCAGCAGGTAGGCGATGAAAAACTCGGGCAGTGAAATGGCGATCAGGGTCAGCACATTGGCCAGACGGTCAGACCACTTGCCTTCGTTGATCGCTGAAAGCACGCCCAGGCCCACCGACAGCGGAATGGCGATCAAAGCGGCATAACCTGCCAAAAACAAGGTGTTGCGCAGGCGGGGCAGCAAGTCGTCAATGATGACCCGCTTGTTGGTCAGGGCTACGCCCAAATCGCCATGCAAGGCGCCCACCAGCCAGTTCCAGTAGCGCAAGTACGCTGGAACATCCAGGCCCAGCTCACGCCGGAAAACCACTAGCGCCTCGGGCGTAGCGCCCTGACCCAGAACGGCCGAGGCCACATCGCCGGGCAGAATTTGGGTGCAAACAAATATCAGTACCGAAACGGCAAACAGGGTCAGGATGCCCAGAAGCAGTCGGTAAACAATCAACTTAGCCATGAGGTGCGATCGGTAAGAGAAAAACAGCGCTCGCTTGGGCAAGCGCCCTCGCAAGCATAACGCCTACGTCGAACGAAGCAAAACATAGAGCAAAAAAAAGGAGCCGGGTTAAACCCGACCCCTCTTTCTTTATTGCATTACGACGCGGCCTGATGCCAGACCGGCATCGGTACGCCTTTAGGCAAACCAGCCCTTCTCAGGGATACGGTCGTCGCCCATGTCGTAGCGGCCAGAGATAGTCAGGCCTTGCAACTTGGTGGTGTGCGCGTCCAGGTAGTCCTGCACCGCGTAGTTGACCATGCCGGCGTTTTGCGAGACCAGTTCCTGGCAAGTGTTGTACAGGGCTTGGCGCTTTTTGGTGTCGATTTCCACGCGGGCCGCTTCCAGCGCTTTGCTGAATTCGGGGTTCTCGAAGTGGCTGTCGTTCCAAGGATTGGCTTTTCCGCCATAGAAAATGGAGGTCAGCTGGTTGTCGATGGTCGGACGGTTGCCCCAGTACACCGCGCAGAAAGGCTGCTTGAGCCAAATGTTGTCCCAGTAGCCGTCGGCCGAAACGCGCTTCAAGTCCAAGTTGATGCCGGCTTTGGAGAGCGATTCCTGGAAGATTTGGCCCGCGTCGGTCGCGCCGGAGAAGGCGCCTTCAGACACTTGCAGCTCAATCGCGCCGGTGTGGCCCGATTTCTTCATATGGAACTTGGCTTTTTCGGGATCAAAGCGGTTCATCGTCTGGTTGGGGTTGTAGAACTTCATCTTCGGTCCGACGCAGTTGTCGTTACCCACCGAGGCGTAGCCGCTGTAGACGTTGTCCACAATTTTTTGCCGGTCAATACCGTACTTCAGCGCCAGCATCACGTCGCGGTTGCTGAACGGCGACTTGTCGGTGTGTGCCACAAAGCAGAAGCGGTTGCCCATGCCGGGGGTGCGCGAGACTTTGATGTTGGGGCTCTTGGCCAGTAAACCTGCTGTCTTGGGGTTGACACGGTTGATGATATCGACGGTGCCGGTTTGCAGTGCAGTGGTGCGCTGCGAGGCGTCGCCGATGTAGATCAGCTCGACGCGGTCAAAGTTACCGCGGTTGGGCTTCCAGTAGTTGCCAGGCTTGCGTTTGAAGGTGGCACGCACGCCAGGTTGGAACTCATCGAGGGTGAAAGCGCCGGTTCCGTCAGGCTTGCTGAAGTCTTTGTAGCCGTTAGGCACCACGATGATGTGGTAATCGCTCAGGTTGAAAGGCAAGTCCACATTGCCCTTGCTCATGGTGATTTGCACCTGGGTGGCGGACAGCTTTTTGATCTCTTTGATGTCTGCGAGCAATGCCTTGGCGGGCGATTTGGTTTCGCCGCGGTGCATATTGAGCGAGTAGATGACGTCATCGGCATCCAGTGTCTTGCCCGAGGTGAAGGTGATTCCTTTGCGCACATTGAACACCCATTCGGCAGCGCCGGGCTTGACTTCCCAGCTCTCAAACAGTTCGCCTACGGCGTCACCGTTGTCGGCCACTTCCACCAGGTTGTTCCAGAGCATCAGGCTCATGGTGATCGGGATGGAGTCGGCGTAAGTCAGTGGGTCCAGGCTGTCGGAAGGAGATCCGCCTTCCATGCCCATGCGCAGTGTGCCTCCTTTTTTCGGGGTGCTTTGCGCCATGGCAGGCGACACACCCAAGGTGGACGCCAGGCCTACCGCCGAAGCTCCGAGAATAATTTGGCGACGGTCGAGGATGATGCCCGAGTCGCTTTGTTGTTCGACATTTGCCATTTTTGAAGATCTCCAATCCAAGCAGATTTATAAACAGTGCCCCGCCAGCCCCTGTAAAAATCAGGCCATACGGGTACGGAGTGCAATAAGCCTTGCGCTCTGCGGCCATAGTAATTCAATCCGAGGCCGCCCTCAAGCGCTCGGTATTGGCATATTCCCTAGGTTTTGCCCAAATACTGTGCAAGCGGACAATTCCTGAAATTGAGGCGGTCCCGCCCCGAATCGGTGCTCTTGAGGCCCAGGCGGCCCTTAGCGGCCGCGCCATTGCGGTGGGCGCTTCTCGCCAAAGGCGCGGGGGCCTTCGGCCGCGTCCTCTGAGCGCAGCATGGTTTGGTAGGTAGGCAGCGTGCCCCCGCGCAGCACCTTGTAGCCCTGGGCCAGCGGCAAAGCGGCCGTGGCGCGCAAAATTTCGAGCACCGCCCCCACCGCCAGCGGCGCCGCTTGTACGATGTGCTGGGCCAGCGCCTGAGCCGAGGCCAGCAAAGCCTCGGGCGTGACGACCTGGTTGACCAGACCCCAGCGCGCCGCCTCGGCCGCCCCCATGCGCCGGCCGGTGAGCAGCAATTCCAGCGCGATCGCGCGCGGCAGGCGCTGGGGCAGGCGCAGCAGGCCGCCCGAATCGGCCACCATGCCTAATTTGACCTCGGGCAAGGCAAATTCGGCGCTCTCACTGGCCACGATCAGGTCGGCCGCCAAGGCCAGCTCAAAGCCGCCGCCCATGGCCAGGCCGTTGACGGCGGCTATCACCGGTTTGCCCAGCTCAAAAAACTCGGTCAAGCCGCCAAAACCGCCCGGCCCATGGTTGGCGTCGATGGCCTCGCCCTCGGTGGCGCCGGCCAGATCCCAGCCGGCCGAGAAAAAGCGCCCGCTGCCCGTCAGGATGCCCACGCGCAAGTCCGGCGTGTCGCGCAGGCGGCAAAAGGCCTGGTAGAGCGCCAAACTGGTGGGCACATTGATGGCATTGGCCTTGGGGCGGTTCAGGGTGATGGTGAGCACGCCGCCGTGGGCGACGCAGGAAACAGCTTCAGCCATGGGCTTCTCCGGTTAATCGAATCAGGGCGTCCACCGCCAGTACGCCCTGCCCGGCGGGCAGCACCAGCACCGGGTTGACGTCCAGCTCGTGCAGCGCCTCGGCGTGCGCTTGGGCGTAGGCGGCAATGGCCATGACGGCGTCGACCAGCGCGGGCACATCGCCGGCGGCGCGGCCCCGAAAACCGGCCAGCAGCGGCCAGACTTTCAGGCTGGCCAGCGCCGCCTCTACTTGGGCGCGCTCCAGGGGGAAGAGCAGAGTGCGCGCATCTTGCAGCAACTCCACCAAAATGCCGCCCGCCCCCAGCGTGAGCGAGAGGCCAAACTGCGCATCGCGCTGCACGCCAACGATGATCTCGGCCACCACCTGCCCGGCCATCTGCTCGACCAAAAACTGGTCCGACAAATGGGCCATGCGCGCCACCGCCTCGCGCACGCCCTGGGCGTCGCGCACCTGCAGCTGCACGCCACCGGCCTCGGTCTTGTGGGCCAGATCGGCGGCCACGGCCTTGACCACCACCGGGTAGCCGATGCTGTCGGCAAAGGCCGGCGCCTCCTGGGCCCCGACTTGCGCACCGCGCGGCACCGACAGCCCGTAAGCGGCCAGCGCGGCCTTGCCCTGAACCTCGGTCAGGGTGCGTATTGGGCCGTTGTTTGCTGCAGCAACCGTGGCCAGCGGCTGCGCAGGCGGCTGGGCCGCACGCGCAGCGCCGATGCCTGCGGCATGGGCAATAGCGTCCAGGCAATGGGCGATGCCATGCATGGGCGCGACGCCCTGCGCGATCAGCGCCAAAGCATGGCTTTCGGGCAGGTCCTCGGGCAAGGACGCGACGACCGTGGCCCCCCGCCCCCCGGCGCGTGCGGCGGCGGCAAAAGCGCCCACCGTGGTGGACCAGCTCTCGGCGCTGCAGCGGTCCAGACGGGGGTAGTCCAGCACCAATAGGTGGGCGTCAAACTGGCAATCCATCAGGCCGGCAAAACACTCCGTCTGCGCGGCCAGATCGCCCCAAATATAGGTGTGGTAGTCCAGCGGATTGGCCACGTTGACCTTGTCGCCCAGCACGGCGCGTAGGCGTGCGTCGGCCGCGGGCGGTATGGGCGGCATCTCCAGGCCGCGCGGCTGGGCCAGGTCGGCGACCAAAGAGGCTTCGCCGCCCGAGCAACTGGCAGAAATAATGCGCTTGCCTTGCAGCGGTCCATGCACATGTAAAAACTTGCAGGTCTCGATCAACTCAGCCGGGTCGCGCACCCGCGCAATGCCGCAGCGCGCAAACAGCGCCTCGTACAGGGCGTCGGGCCCGGCCAGGGAGCTGGTGTGGCTCATGGCGGTTTGCGCGCCCAGTGCCGAGGAGCCTGCCTTCAGCGCCACCAAAGGCACGCCCTGGCGCAAGGCCTTGATCGCCACGCGCGAGAAGGCGGCCACGTCGTCCAGGCCTTCGATGTGCATGCCAATCACGCTCACACGCGGGTCGGACAACAGGCACTCGACCAGGCTCTCCATGCTGTTGCCCGCTTTGTTGCCCACCGTGATCAGGTAGGCCAAGGGCATCCCGCGGGTTTGCATGGTCAGGTTCAGGCCGATATTGCCGCTTTGCGTAATCAAGGCCACGCCTTGGCTTTGGCGCTGGCCGCCATGTTGGTCGGGCCACAGGGCCACACCGTCCAAATAGTTGAGCATGCCGTAGCAGTTGGGGCCCACCAGCGCCATGGCGCCGGCCGCTTGCACCAATTCGTTCTGCAGGGCCATGCCCTCGCCGCCCACCTCGGCAAAGCCCGAGGCGTAGCAAATCGCGCCACCCGCACCGCGCGCGGCCAGTTGCCGTACGACCTCAATCGTGGCATGGCGTGGTACGGCCACAAAGCTGGCATCTGGCGCCTCGGGCAGGTCTTGCACGCTGGCAAAGCAGGGCAGGCCATCCATCTCCTGGCGTGTGGGGTGCACCGGCCAGATCGGGCCTTCAAAGCCCAGGGCTTTGCACTGGCGTACCGCCTCGTGGGCCGATGCGCCACCAAACACCGCGATATGGCGCGGCGAAAACAAACGCCGCAGCGCTTTGGACTCAGCCACCGTGGCCATGGCTAACCGCCATGCACGCGCAACATGGCACGCGAAATAATGTGGCGCTGGATTTCGCTGGTGCCGTCCCAAATGCGCTCCACCCGCGCATCACGCCAAAAGCGCTCTATCGGTAATTGACTCATCAGGCCCATGCCGCCAAAAATTTGTAGCGCGTTATCGGTCACGCGCGCCAGCGCTTCGGAGGCAAACAGCTTGGCCATGGCGGCGTCCGAATCGCTCATGGTGCCCTGGTCGCATTTCCAGGCTGCTTGCAAAGTCAGCAACTCGGCAGCGGCCAGCTCGGTGGCCATATCGGCAAGCTTGAAACCGGTGCCTTGAAACTTGCCAATGGCCTGGCCAAACTGCTTGCGCGTCGCGGCCCATTCGGTCGCCATTTCCATCACCCGCTGACCGCGCCCCACACTGGTGGCGGCCACCGTCAGGCGCGTAGCACCCAGCCACTGGCCCATCAGGTCAAAGCCCTGGCCTTCGTCGCCCAGGCGCTTGTAGGCCGGCACCCGGCAATCGGTGAAAAACAGTTCGCACTGGTGGTAGCCCCGGTGCGAGACGCAGGCCGGCCCGCGCCGCACGGTCAGGCCGGGCGAATCCAGGTCGACCAAAAAGCCGGTGATTTTTTTCTTGGGTCCATGCGCCGTGTCCTCGACGCCGGTGGCGGCAAACAGCACCACAAAGTCGCTCATATCGGCGTGGCTGATGAAGTGCTTGGTGCCGTTGATGAGGTAGTCGGCGTTCTCGCCACTGCCGTCGCGGGTGGCACGGGTTTGCATGCCGCGCACGTCCGAGCCGGCGTTGGGCTCGGTCATGGCCAGGCAGTCGTGGCGCGCCCCGCTGATGGTGGGCAGCAAATATTCTTCGATCTGCGCACCCTGGCACGCGCGCAAGATATTGCTCGGCCGCGCCACCAGCATTTGCAAGCCATAGGAGGCGCGCCCCAGCTCGCGCTCCAGCAGCGCCACCGTGAAATTGTCCAGCCCGCCGCCGCCTAATTCGGCGGGCATATTGGCCGCGTACAAACCCACCTCGATGGCCTTGGCCTGGATGGACTGCACCAGCTCAGGCGGGATGGCGTCGGTGCGCTCCACCAAGTCCTCGTGCGGGTACAGCTCTTTTTCGACAAATGCGCGGACAGTGTCCACGATCATGGTGTGTTCGCTCGTCAGGGCAAATTGCATGGTGCGGCCTTTTAACAGGGGTAAAACGTTTTTAACGAATGCGTGGGGGCTGCGTGCCAAGCGAGGCCTCAGGCCGCCTTGCGCCGAATGCCGATGGGCGCGCCAGCCTGCGCCGGGCGCGCCAGGGTGCGGTGGGCTTGGTAAATCGCGGCCACGCGTTCGTGCAGATAGGCGGGCATGGGCGCAGCGCGGCCTTGGCGCATGTCCACATGCACCAGCATTTGCTCGCCGGTGGCCAGCACATGGCCTTCGGTGCCGTGGTGCATGGTGTGAAAAATATGCATGCGCTTGTCGTCCATGTCCAACAGCTGCAAGGTCAGGCGCAGGGGCGCACCCTCGGCCACTTCGCGGATGTTATGGATCTGTGTTTGCACCGTGTAAAAAGACAGGCCCAGTTCATCGCGGTAATGCTCGTCGATGCCGATATGGCGAAAGTAGGCATCCGAGTTGTCGCCGAACACCAGCAAATAGCAGGACTCGCTCATATGCCCGTTGTAGTCCACCCATTCGGGCAGCACCTGGGGCTGGTGCAGGCACAGGGGCGCGGCGATGGGCGCCAGCGGGTCCCAGGTTTTGGCGGGCGTGCCTTCGAGCGGCGTGCCCAGGCGTTTTTCGGGGGTGTGCATAGGTTGGTTTGCTAATTTAAGGAATGCGCAGCGCGATTTTTCCTACAAAGCGCTTGGCCTCAAAGGCGGCCTGGGCGGCGGCGATGTCGCGCAAATCGTAACTGTCGGCCAGAAGCGGTTGGAGCCGGCCTTGGGCCAGGTAGGCCAGCAGCTGTTCAAACACCGCATCGTCTTGCCAGGTGCAGCCCAGCACGCGCAGGTCTTTGAGGTAGAGCGTGCGCAAGTCCAGCGTGACTTGCGGGCCGGCAATCGCGCCCGAGGTGGCATAGCGTCCGCCACGGCGCAGCACCTCCAAAAGCTGCGGCCAGGCGGCGCCGCCCACCAGGTCGATCACCACGTCCACGCTGTCTTTGCCCAGGCTGGCGCGCAGCGGGGCGTGGCGGTCCAGGGTGTCTTGCGCGCCGATGCTGCGCAGCACGGCGTGTTTGTCGGCTGCCGCCTGGGCGATGACGTGGGCGCCGCGCAAGTGCGCCAATTGCACCGCCGCGCTGCCCACGCCGCCCGAGGCGCCCGTAATGAGCACGCGCTCGCCTGCTTGCAGCCCACTGCGGCTGAGCAGGTTCTCGGCGGTGGAATAGGAGCAGGGCAGGCAGGCCAGCGCCAGATCGCTCAGGGCGCTGTGCACGGGCAGCGCGGCCGTGGCGGCTACGCGGGTGTACTGGGCAAAAGCGCCGTCGCATTCCGAGCCGAAATAGTCAAAGTCGTAAGGCGCAGCCCCTGGCTTACGCAGCACAGGGCGCACCAGCACGCGCTGGCCGATGCGCGCGGCGTCCACACCCGCGCCCACAGCGGCGATATGGCCGCAGCAATCAGCGCCCTGGATGCGCGGAAACACCATGGCCGCGCCGCCCCACGAGGGCGCTGCGTCCTGCGCGGCATCAAAGCCCACCGACGCACCGTGCGTTGGGCCGTCCACCGTTTTGGAGTACCAGCCCACGCGGGTGTTGATGTCGGTGTTGTTGACCGAGCTGCCCGCTACGCGAATCAGCACCTCGCCGACGCGCGGCAGCGGCAGCGGCAGGTCTTCGCGGTACTGCAGTTGTTCGGGACCGCCAAAGCCGGTCAGCAGCACGCCGTGCATGCGTTCGGGCAGCGGGGCGTGGGCCATGGGTTAGGGCGTTTTGGCTGGCGGCAGGGCAATCACCCGGCCCACGTACTGCGGGCGCGCCAGGCTGCGGTGCGCCGTGGCCAGCATCTGCACTTTGGCCATGACGGTGGGCGCAAAAGCGCAGGCGCGCGGGCCAGCCATGTCGACGTTGAGCAGCATTTGCTCGCTATAGGCCATCAGCCGGTCATCGCCCTGGAGGTACAGACCCAGGCCCAGGTGCATGCGCTTGGCGTCATGGGCCAACAACTGGCAATACACCTGCGCTTGCGCGCCCAGTTTGACCTCGTGCAAAAAGTTGATGTGCGCTTCCAAGGTAAAGAGCGAATGCCCGGTCGCTTGGCGCCCGGCCGCGTCCAGGCCGATCTGGTCCATCAGCCCGTCCACGCCGTGGCTGAACAAGACCATGTAATAAGCGTCGCGCAAATGCCCGTTGAAGTCGACCCACTCGGCGACCACCGGGCATTGGTAGCTCAGCAGCGTCTCAGGCATCGGGGGCGATACCGTGTTTGAGCTTGGTCGCTTTGATGGCCGCTTGCACTGCCATCAGGCAGTCATCGCGGTAGCGCTCCCAGTCGGCAATGCTGCGCCCGTCCAGTTGCACTTCGCTGCCATCGGCCACCGCGTCGAGCAAGCTGTCGGTCAGCTCGGGCGCCTCCAGCTTGGTCCAAGGCAGTTTGAGCGCCGGGCCAAACTGCGCCATAAAGTGGCGCATGCCCGCGTCGCCACCAGCCAGGGTGTAAATCAAAAAACTGCCCATAAAAGACCAGCGCATACCGGCGCCAAAGCGGATGGCGTCGTCAATCTCGCCGGTGGTGGCCACGCCGTCGTTGACCAGGTGCAACGACTCGCGCCACATGGCCTCGAGCAAGCGATCGGCGATAAAGCCTGGCACCTCTTTACGCACATGCAAAGGGCGCATGCTCAAGGAGCGGTAGACCTGCATGGCCGCTTGGATCGCCTCGGGCGAGGTGTTCACACCGCCCACCACTTCCACCAAAGGCAGCAAATACACCGGGTTGAACGGGTGGCCCACCACGCAGCGCTCGGGGTGCTGGGCGTTGGCATAAAAATCAGTGGGCAAGAGGCCCGAGGTGCTCGAACCAATCAGTACATTGGGCCGCGCGGCTGCGGTAATTTGCGCATGCAGCGCCAGCTTCAAGTCTTGGCGCTCGGGCGCGCTTTCTTGGATGAAGTCGGCCTGCGCCACGCATGCTTCTACCGTGGCGACAAACTTCAGGCGCGATTGCGAAGCGCCGGGTGCCAGGCCCTGGGCGGTGAGCGCGCCCCAGGCTTTGGCAGTGCGCTCGCGCAGCGCGGCTTCGGCGCCGGGGGCCGGGTCCCAGGCGATCACGTCCAGGCCATGGGCCAGCGCACGCGCCACCCAGCCGCTGCCGATCACGCCGGTGCCCACAGCAGCAAAAGTCTTGATTTCAGTAACAAAAGACATAGTTTTCCTTGGTTTATCCGCGCTTTTTCAGGCCCATGGCCACGCGGCCTTCGGCAGGCGTCATGACTTTGCCGCCTAAGCGGGTGATGATTTCTGCCGCACGCTCGGTGAGCGAACCATTGCTGGCGGGTACGCCTTTGTCCAGCCAGAGGTTGTCTTCCAGGCCCACGCGCACATTGCCGCCCAAAATGACCGACTGCGCCAGCATGGGCATTTGCGAGCGGCCAATGCCAAAAGCCGACCACACCGCGCCCGGGGGCAGGTTGTCCACCATGGCTTTCATGGTGGTGGTGTCCGCCGGTGCACCCCAGGGAATGCCCAGGCACAGTTGGAACAGCGGGTTGTCCAGCAGGCCTTCTTTGATCATTTGCTTGGCAAACCAGAGGTGGCCGGTATCGAAGATTTCGAGTTCGGCCTTCACGCCCAGCTCGGTAATGCGCTTGGCGCCTGCGCGCAGTGCCATGGGGGTGGAGACATAAATCGTGTCGCCATCGCCAAAGTTGAGCGTGCCGCAGTCCAGAGTGCAAATTTCGGGCAGCAGTTGCTCTACATGGATCAGGCGCGCCATGGGGCCAATCAGGTCGGTGTTGGGGCCAAAGTGGGTGGGGTTCTCGCCCGCGCCGATTTCCAGATCGCCGCCCATGCCCGCCGTCAGATTGACAATCACATCGACACCCGAATCGCGGATGCGGTCCATGACTTCGGCATACAAAGCAGGGTCGCGGCTGAATTGGCCGGTCGCGGGGTTGCGCACATGGCAGTGCACTACGGTGGCACCGGCTTTGGCCGCTTCTACTGCCGCTGCCGCGATCTGCGTGGGCGTCACAGGAATGGCCGGGTGCTTGCCGACGGTGTCGCCCGCGCCCGTCAGTGCGCAGGTAATGATGACGTTGGGGTTCATAGTGCGTAGTCCGTTTCTTCGAGGTCAAGGATGGCTTTGAGCGCCTGCAAATGCAGGGCGCAGGCGTCGGTGGGGTAGTCATTCCATTGGGCGGCAGCCAGGCGCGCTGCGGCATCAGGAATCAGGGCCAGCGGCCGGCCGGTGGACAGGGCCAGCACTTGCAGCTTGGCCGCTTTTTCCAGGTAGTAGAGCTCGTCAAGCGCCTGGGCCACGCTGGGGCCGATCACCATGACGCCGTGGTTGCCCATAAAGAGCACGCTTTGTCCGCCGTCCATCAGCGCGGCGACGCGCTCGCCCTCCGAGGCCTCCAGGGCCATGCCGGCGTAGTGGCGGTCGTAGGCGATGCGGCCATAAAAACGGCAGGCGTTTTGGTCCAGCATCAAAAACTCGTAGTCCTGCAGACAGCACAGCGCGGTGGCATACGGCATGTGCGTGTGCAAGATGCAGCGCGCCTGCGGCAGGCGCTGGTGCAAAGCCGCGTGCAAATGCCAGGCGGTGGGGTCGGCGCCCTGCGCAGTGACCTCCTGGCTGCTTTGCTTGGCATCGAGCACCAGCAAATCACTGGCCCGGATGCGCGAGAAATGGCTGCCCACCGGGTTCAGCAAAAACTGCTGGCCGTCGCTGGAGACGGCCAGGCTGAAGTGGTTGGCAATGGATTCATGCATGTCCCAGCGCGCAGCCCAGCGAAATGCAGCGGCCAGATCAATGCGGGCTTGCAGGAGCAGGGCGTCAGAGTGCATGGCGGAAATCCTTCTCCAGTGGACTGTACTGGCCGGGCTGGGCCCGTTTTGCTAACAGTGCGACACATTTTCCGCTAATTACGACGCCTGGCGGCGGCCCGCCGCCAGGGGGCGCCAATCGAAAGAATTGTCCGGTTGGCCACCAATACGCCGCCTTGAGCGAGATAGCGCCCCCCGTCTGTGTCACCATCGCCGCTAGGGCCGCGCCTGTTCGGCTCGTACGCTTACGCCAACCATGTCTTTGCCCTTTTTGCCGCGCTTGCCGCGTTTGTCGCCGCTTACCTTGCCCCTGGCCTCTTTGCTCTCGGGGGTGAGCATGCTGGTGGTCGGTATTGCGCTGCTGACAGTGGCCATTGGCGCGCAGGCGGGGTTGGCCAAATACTCCAGCCTGGTGACCGGCATGATCATGTCGGCCTACTTTGCCGGCTTTGTGTACGGCACCTACGCCTGCCCGGTGCTGATCCGGCGCGTGGGCTACATCCGCGCCTTTGCCGTCATGGCCTCGGTGGCCTCGGCCTTGCCGGTGCTCCATGCGCTGTGGACCAACCCCTGGTTTTGGGGGCTGCTGCGCTTTACCACGGGCCTTTGCATTGTGGGCCTGTACATGGTGATCGAGAGCTGGCTCAATGTGGTGGCCGGGCGCGAAAGCCGTGGCAAAGTGTTTGCCGCCTATATGGCCGTCAGCGGCGTGTCCACCGCGCTGGGCCAGTGGCTGATTTTGGCAGGCGACCGCTTTGGTTTTGTGCCGTTTGCCTTTGCCTCCATCTTGTTTTCTTTTGCGCTGGTGCCCACCACCATGACCACCATCCGCGAACCCAAGCAAACCAACGCGCCATCGATGAGCCTGGTGCATTTGTTTGCGATATCGCCGATTGGCGCGATCGCCGCCATCGGCTCGGGCATGATCAGCGGCACGTTTTACAGCCTGGGCAATGTGTTTGGTCAGGGCGTGGGCTTTAGCGACAGCCACACCGCCACCTTCATGGCCGCCACGATTTTGAGCGGTGCGGCCTTCCAGTACCCGGTGGGGCATTTGTCCGATCGCTACGACCGGCGCTGGATTTTGATCTGGGTGTGCCTGATCTCCTGCGTGCTGGCGGCCATCGGTTTTTACCTGGCGCGCGAGTATGAAAACCTGCTGGTCATGCTGGGCATTTTGTACGGCGCTCTCTCGTTTTCCATTTACGGCCTGAGCGTTGCGCATACCAACGACCTGATCGAGCCGTCCAAAGTGCTGGAGACCACCGGCGGGCTCTTGCTGCTCTATGGCATAGGCGCCACCGTCGGCCCCACTCTGGCCGGCGGCATGATGGACCAGCTAGGCCCCGAGAGCCTGATGCTGTATTTCTCGGTCGTGCTCTTGGGCCTGGCCGGCGCGGTCTGGTATTTCGTGCTGCGCCAAAGCGCCCTGGCCCCCACACCGGCCCACCGCGCTGATTACGTCATGATGGACGCCAGCTCCCAGGCGGCGCTGCAAATGGACCCGCGGGCTTTGCCGCAAGAAGGCCCCTAAGCCCGCGCTGTTACGGGCGCTTTTTCGTCAGGCCAGCGCTTCTTCCTGCTCGGCCGGCACGGGTGGGCTGCAGACCTGGGCCGCAATGTCTAAGGCGCGCAGACGCAGGGCCGGGTCAAACACATCGCACACCAGCATGAGCTCGTTGGCGCCGGTGTGGCGGGCCAGGGTCTGCAGTCCCTCGCGCACCGTGTCGGGCCCACCTACGACGGCGGCACCCAAAAAGTCGGCAATACCAGCGCGCTCGGGCGGCGTGCATTGCGCCATAAACCCCGCCTGCGGCGGCTGCATGCGCCGGCGCTCGCCGCGCAGCATGCCCAGCACGCGCTGGTAAATGCTGCTGGCCAAGAACTGGGCCTCGTCGTCGCTGGGCGCTGCGATCAGCGGCACCCCGATGGCCACATAGGGCGCGGCCAGGTGCGCCGAGGGCTGAAACAAGCACCGGTACATATCGAGCGCCTGCATCAAGAGGCGCGGCGCAAAGTGCGATGCAAAGGCATAGGGCAGGCCGCGCTGGGCGGCAAGCTGCGCCGAATACAGGCTCGAGCCCAGCAGCCAAATAGGCACTTGCGTGTCCGCCCCGGGCATGGCGATCAGGCGCTGGCCTGGTTGGGCGGGGCCAAGCAAGCGCTGCAGCTCGGCGACATCGCGCGGGAAGTCTTCTTCGGTCTCCACCCGGTCACGGCGCAGGGCGCGCATGGTTAGCGGGTCGGTGCCGGGGGCGCGGCCCAGGCCCAGGTCGATGCGGCCGGGGTAGAGCTCGGCCAGCGTGCCAAAGGCCTCTGCTACCACCAGCGGCGCGTGGTTGGGCAGCATGATGCCGCCCGAGCCCACCCGGATGCGTTCGGTAGCCCCGGCCAGATGCCCCACCAGCACGGCGGTTGCCGAACTGGCGATGCCCTGCATATTGTGGTGCTCGGCCACCCAGTAGCGCACAAAGCCCAGGCGCTCGGCGTGCTGCACTGTTTGGCGCGCCACCTCCAGAGCCTGGGCGACGGTATGCCCCTCGCGCACGGACACCAGGTCAAGCATGGACAGAGAAAACGGTGGGGTGCTGGGCATGGTGCGCAATCGAAAACTGCATTATGCGCAGCGCCGCTGGCCTTCACAGCGCGGGGGCACAATGGGCTTTTGGCGAATTGCCGCTTTGGAGGCCCCATGAACACTAGCCCCTCACCTGCGCCGGCCTCGCCGGTTGAATCTGCACCATCGTCTGGATCGGCCATAGACCAGACCCAACTGGCCCTGCTGCGCGCCCACCGCCGTGCCCACCGGCGCGCGCGCCCGGCGCTGCCGACTTTGCCGGTACCTACCCCCTCAGGCCTGCCGCCGCTGACCCGCGGCCAGCGCCTGGCCGACGGCGTGGCGGCCACCATTGGCTCGTGGCGCTTTATCGTGATCCAAAGCACGGCAATCGTGTTGTGGATCAGCGGCAACGTCTGGTTTGGCGCCGGTTCCTGGGACCCTTACCCATTTATCTTGCTCAATTTGCTGCTGTCGTTTCAGGCCGCTTACACCGCCCCGGCCATCATGATGAGCCAAAACCGCCAGTCCGAGCTGGACCGCCGCCACGCGCAAAACGACTACGAAATCAACGTCAAAGCCGAGCTGGAAATCGAGTTGCTGCACGAAAAAATCGACATCCTCAAGGAGCGCGAGTTGCTGGCGCTGACCGAGGCGGTGCGCCAACTCTCCCAGCAGGTGGACGCGCTGTCGCATAGGCTGCGCTAAGGCCTCTAAGATCGGTCCCATGCACACAAGCGCACTTGTACTTTTCTCTGGTGGACAAGACTCCACCACCTGTCTGGCCTGGGCGCTGTCGCGCTACGAACGCGTGGAGACCGTCGCCTTTGACTACGGCCAGCGCCACCGCATCGAGCTTGATGCGCGGTTGAATGTGGTGCGCGCCATTCGCGAGGGCTTCCCACAATGGGCCGCCAAGCTGGGCGAAGACCATTTGCTGGACGCCTCGGTGCTGGGCGCGGTCAGCGACACTGCCCTCACGCGCGAAACCGCCATCGCCATGCAGGCCAACGGCCTGCCCAACACCTTTGTGCCCGGGCGCAACCTGCTGTTCATGACGCTGGCGGCCGCGCTGGCGTACCGGCGGGGCGTGCAGGTGCTGGTCACAGGCGTGTGCGAGACCGATTTTTCGGGCTACCCGGACTGCCGCGACGACACCATGAAAGCCATGCAAGTGGCCTTGTCGCTGGGCATGGATAGGCGCTTTCTAATCGAAACCCCGCTCATGTGGATCGACAAAGCCGCGACCTGGACGCTGGCGCGCACCCTGGGCGGCGCACCGCTGGTGGACCTCATCGTGGAGCACAGCCACACCTGCTACCTGGGCGAGCGCAGCCAGCGCCACGCTTGGGGTTATGGCTGCGGCCAGTGCCCCGCCTGCCAGCTGCGGGCGCAGGGGTTTGCCCGCTTTACCGGGGCGCCGGGCTAAGCGCGCAGCAAGCTGTCCAGGCGCGGATCCCAGCGGTAGCCGGGGAAAAGGCGCTCGGTATCTTCCCGCGCCACGCCTTGGGTGCCAGCCAGAATGTGCGCAAAGACGGCCCGAAAGTCGTGGTGCACCGGCAGATCGCGCCCTTCGTTCAAATTGCCTGGGGCCAGACCACTCCATTGGCCGTGCCAGCGCCCGCCAGCTACGGCATTGCCCATCAGCCACATCACGTTGCCGTGCCCGTGGTCGGTGCCCCGGGTGCCGTTTTCAGCGCAGGTGCGGCCAAATTCGCTGGCCACGACCACCACGTCTTGCGGCTCCGAAAAATGGCGGCGCAGTTGCAGCAGGGCGCGACTCAGACTGCCCAGGTTGTTGGCCAAGGCGCCGGAGGTATTGCCCTGGTTGAGGTGCGTGTCCCAGCCGCCGGCCGACAAAAATCCCAGGCGCAGCTGGCGGTTTTTGCCCATGAGCGTGCCCAGGTTTTGCGCATCGAGCGCCAGGCCCTGGGCGGGCGGCGCGCCATTGTTGGCCGCTTGCTGGATGGCGCTGTCGCTGCCGGCGCTGCTTGCCATGGCCACGGGCGGTGCGGCCATGGCCGCTTCGGTTTGGGCCTGCGTCAGCATGGCCGCGGTTTGCATGCGGCTGTCGGCGCCGGCCTGCGCTGATTGGGCCAAACTGGGGTTGGCCGCGTACATCTTGAGGATGGCCTCACGGGTGCGGGTATCGGCCAAGGCGCCGGCGCGGGTGGCGGCCTGGCCGCTGGCGACCAGCTGCACCGCCTGCGGGCCGGCCAGAATTTGCGGGTTGGCCTCGCCCACGCCCAGGGCGCTGCGTTCTTTGCCGTAAAGCTTGGATAGGCTGTTCATCCAACCCGTGCCCGCTGCGCTGGAGCCGGGCAAACCGGTTTCCCAGTGGTGCTGCGCATCAAAGTGCGAGCGCGTGCTGTCGGGCGAGCCAGCGCCCGGAATCGCCGCCAGCACGCCTTGCTGCCACAGTGGCAAAAGTCCCGCCATGGCCGGATGCAGGCCGAACAGATTGTCTAGCGCCAGCGCGCTGGACGCGCCGCCATCGGGCCTGGCGATGGCAATGCTGGGGCGCAGTTTGTAGTACTGCGCGTCCCCATGCGGCACCAGGGCCGAGATGCCGTCATAGGCGCCGCGCAAAAACACCAGCACCAAGCGCCCGGGCGTGCTGCCCGGCGCATCGGCCCAGGCCGGGCGCATGGCCCAGGCGTTGCCACCCAGAAACATCAGAGCGTGGCGGCGGTTCAGTGGCATGGCGGTTTTATTGAATGCGCTCATTTGTACATGAACTCCGGGCTGCCCAGCACAAAGCCCAGGCGCTGCGCGGCGCCTTGCTGCAGCACCGCGCTGCGGGTGGCCGGGCTCAGCAGCGGGTAGAGCGCGTCCCACTCGGGGGCATTGCGGGCGATGTTCAGGGCAAAGTCCAGCCGGCGGGTGAGCGCCTCGGGCGCCAGCCAGGTGGCGCTGTCAAAAGGGTAGCCGTCGGGGGTTTGCCATTGGTGGATGGGCTGGCCGGCCACGGCGGCGTAGCCCCAAGCCTGCACCCACTTGCTGCGGTCCTCTGCGGCGCGCACCGTGTGCAAGGCGGTGCAGGCGAACTCGTAAGGCGTTTTGAACAAGCGGTTCTCGCTGGCCCAAAAGGCCGGGCTGTCCAGCAGCACCTGCATGACCTGGCGGATGTCGCCACCAGTGGCCAAAAAGCGCGCCTCCAGGGCGGCCAGCAAGTCGGGCGGCGGTGCGTCGGCCACAAAGTACTGCGCCAGGCGCAAAGCAATACGCTTGGCCGTGGCCGGCTGGCGCGCCAAAAAGCGGATGGCTTGCTCGCCCTCGCTTTGGCCCGCTTGCAGGGGGCTTGCGGGGTATTTTTGGCCCAGCACGGTCTTGGTGCCGGCATCATGCGCGCGGCTGACGAACTGAAAGCCTTTGGCCGTTTGGCCCGAGATGGTCCAGCCGGTGAGCACCCGCGCCAGGGCGCGTACATCGTCTTGCGTGTAGCCGCCGTGCACGCCCAGGGTGTGCAGCTCGAGCAGTTCGCGGGCGTAGTTTTCATTGAGGCCGCGGTTGTCGCGCGCGCTTTGCGGGTCCACGCTTTGCCACTGGTCCAGGTAAAACAGCATGGCCGGGTGCTGGGCGCTGGCCAGCACCAGGTCTTCAAACTTGCCCAGCGCATGGGCGCGCGCCACATGCAGCGCGTAGTGGCCGCCAAAGGGGCGCACCGGGCCCTTGTTTTGGTAGATGTTGAAGTGGTTGAACCAAAACTCGGTCATGCGCGCCAGCAGCGGGTTTTCCAGGCTGTCGTTGCTGCAACTGGCCAGGCGCCAGGCGACCGCTTTGTTCACCATGGTGCGGTTGAAGTGCAAGGCCTCGGTGGGCTGCGAAAAATCAAAGCGCTTGTCGTTGGGCAGGGCCTCGTTGACCGGGCTGGCAGCGGTTACAGCGGCGCGGGCCTCGCGCTCTTTTTTGGCGCCTTCAAAGAGCTGGGGCAGCGTCAGATTGATCTCGGCCAAAGTGGCAGGCAGGGCCGGCGCTTGCTGGCTGGCGGCCCAGGCGGCCTCGAGCTGGGCGTGGGCCCATTGGCGCGCATCCGGCGCGCTTTGGACCGATTGCAAAAGCGCGGGGCTGGGGCCGTAGCCCAGGCGGTTGAGGGCACGCCAGCGTGCGGCCATGCTGCTGGTGTCAAAGCTGGCCGTTGCGGCTGTTTCGCCGGCCTGGCTGCGCGGTCCTGGGCCGGGCGCGTGGGCGCAGGCGCCCAGCACCAGCAGTAATACGCCGATAGCGGCCAGGCGGCAGCGGCTGTGCAGGTGGCGGTTGTGCATCGATGGGCCTTAGTTGCGCACGCCGCTGGCGACATGGCCGGCGGGCACGTGGCGCGCCGCCGACTCGATGTGGCCGGTCTGGTCGTCAAAGAAAAAGTCCGGCTCGAACTCACGCAGAAAAGCGCCTTTGTCCAAGCCGCCCAAAAACATGGCCTCGTCGATCTCGATATTCCAGTCCATCAGCGTGCGGATGGCGCGCTCGTGGGCCGGGGCGCTGCGCGCCGTCACCAGCGCCGTGCGTATGCGCATGGCCGGGCGCGCTGCTTGCTGCAGTTGGTGCAAGGCCACCAAAAGGGGTTTGAAGGGGCCGTCGGGCAGCGGTTGGGCCGCTTTGTCCTGCTCGTGCTGTTGAAAAGCGTCCAGCCCGTGCGACTGGTAGACGCGCTCGGCCTCGTCGCTAAAGAGCACGGCGTCGCCGTCAAAAGCGATGCGCACCTCGTGCGGATGCGCCGCGCTGGCGTGCGCTGACTGCGGGTAGACCTGCGCGGCCGGCACACCGGCGCCCAGCGCGGCGCGCACGTCGCTCAGATGGGTGCTCAGAAATAAATTGGCCTTCAGCGGCTGCAAATAGCGCCAGGGCGACTCACCGCGCGTGAAGGTGCAGCGGATGATGGGCAGCTGGTAATGCGCCGCCGACTTCATCACCCGCAGGCCGCTGACCGGGTCGTTGCGCGAAAGGATGACCACCTCGACGCGCTTGCTGGCGTCGCTGCCCTCGTCGTTAAAAGCCAACAGTTTTTTGACCAATGAAAAAGCCACGCCCGGTGTGGCCGGCGTGTCCAGGCGCTGGCGCTGCAACTGCATATAAGCGCGGTCGTCGCCTTGCTCGAAAACTTCGTTTTCTTCCTCGAAATCAAAGAGCGCGCGCGAAGAAATCGCCACAACCAGTTTGCCGTCCAGGGTGGTGGCCATGGGGTACCCGCCTAGCTTTGCAAAAACATGCGGTAGACCGGGTTGTTGGTCTCTTCCACATAGGGGTAGCCCAGCGTGCGTAAAAACGTGGCGAAGGCTTTGCCGTCCGCCTTGGGCACTTGCAGCCCCACCAAAATGCGGCCGTAATCGGCGCCCTGGTTGCGGTAGTGAAACAGGCTGATGTTCCAGCCCGGACGCATCAGGCTCAAAAACTTCATGAGCGCACCGGGCCGCTCCGGAAAGACAAAGCGCAGCACGCGCTCGTCCTGCGCCAGGGACGAGACGCCGCCCACCATGTGGCGGATGTGTTCCTGGGCCAATTCGTCGTGCGTCAGGTCGATGGCGCCAAAGCCGTGTTTGACAAAGTTGCGGGCAATGCGCCCGGACTCGCCCGGGCCTTTGGTGCTCAGGCCCACAAACACATGCGCCTTGGCCGCGTCGTTCATGCGGTAGTTGAATTCGGTGACGTTGCGCGGCCCGCCCGGCAGCGCGCCAATCAGCTCGCAAAAACGCTTGAAACTGCCGCGCTCTTCGGGGATGGTGACGGCGAACAAGGCCTCGCGCTCCTCGCCCACTTCGGCGCGCTCGGCGACAAAGCGCAGGCGGTCAAAGTTCATATTGGCGCCGCACAAAATCGCGGCATAGGTCTGGCCTTTGGCTTTGTGCGCAGCAGCGTATTTTTTGATCGCCGCCACCGCCAGCGCGCCCGAGGGCTCGACGATGGAGCGCGTGTCCACAAAAATGTCTTTGATCGCCGCGCATACCGCATCCGTATCTACGGTGATGAACTCGTCCACCAGGCCACGCGCGATGCGGAAAGTCTCCTCGCCCACCAGCTTGACGGCCGTGCCGTCCGAGAACAGGCCCACGTCGGCCAGCGTCACCCGCTTGCCGCTTGCGACCGACTGCATCATCGCGTCCGAGTCGTTCATTTGTACGCCGATGACCTTTACCTGCGGGCGCACCGCCTTGATGTAATTGGCCACGCCGCTGACCAGCCCCCCCCCGCCGATGGCCACAAACACCGCATCGAGCGGGCCTTGGTGCTGGCGCAAAATTTCCATGGCCACCGTGCCTTGGCCGGCAATCACGTCTGGGTCGTCAAAAGGGTGGACAAAGGTCAGGCCCTGCTTTTTCTCAAGGGTCAGCGCATGGTTGTAGGCGTCGGTGTAGCTGTCGCCGTACTGCACCACCTCGCCGCCAAAGCCGCGCACCGCGTCCACCTTGACCTGCGGCGTGGTGGTGGGCATCACGATGACGGCGCGCGCACCCAGGCGGCTGGCGGCCAGCGCCACGCCCTGGGCGTGGTTGCCGGCCGAGGCGCAAATCACGCCTTTTTTCAGCTGCGCAGGGCTCAGATTCGCCATCTTGTTGTACGCGCCGCGCAGCTTAAAGCTGCGCACCACCTGCTGGTCCTCGCGCTTGAGCAGCACGGTGTTGTGAATGCGCTGGCTCAGGATGTGTGCCACTTGCAGCGCCGATTCGGTGGCCACGTCGTAGACGCGGGCATTGAGGATTTTGGTCAGGTAGTCGGCGGGCGACAGAGCGGGGGCTTTTTTCATAGGGCTGGAGAGTGCAGGCCGCATGATAATCCCCGGCTTTGCCGCGCACGCCTGCGGCCCACCACTGCACAAGGAGAGACTTTATGGAATGCACAGTCAGCTGGACCGGCCACAGCGGCACCCGCTCGGGCATGGGTTTTGTGGCCGAAACCGGCAGCGGCCATGTGCTGGTGATGGACGGCGCCCCGGACGCGGCCAAGCCCGACAACGGCGGCCAAAACCTGGCGCCCCGCCCCATGGAAACCGTGCTGGCCGGCACTGGCGGCTGCAGCGCCTACGACGTGGTGCTGATTTTGAAGCGCGGTCGCCACGCGGTGCAAGGCTGCAGCGTCAAGCTCAGCAGCGAGCGCGCCGACACCGACCCCAAGGTGTTTACCAAGATCCACATGCATTTCACGGTGACGGGCAGCAATATCCCGGCCAGCGCGGTGGAGCGCGCCATTGCCATGAGCCACGAAAAATACTGCTCGGCCAGCATCATGCTGGGCAAAACCGCCGAGATGACGACCAGTTTTGAAGTGCGCGAGCCAGGCGCCGCTTAAGCCCCAGGCCCGAACGCCTATGGCCTAAATGCGGTGCGCCACGGTCGTCATGACCTTGGCGGCCGCGCCCATCAGGGCGCCGACCACGGCGGGCAGCTGCGCCGCGCCGGCGGCTTGGGCTTGGCGGGCATGGGCGATTTCGTCGTCGCGCATCTGGCTGACGATGGCCCGCGAGGCCTGGTCCGCGGCGGGCAACTGCGCCAAATGGCTGTCCAAATGGGCGCCGACCCGGTTTTCCGTTTCCACCACAAAGCCTAGGCTGACCTGGTCACCGAGCTTGCCGGCCAGCAGGCCTAGCGCAAACGCGCCGCCGTACCACAGCGGGTTGAGCAAGGAGGGGCGGGCGCCCAGCTCCTGCAGGCGCTGGGCGGTCCAGGCCAGGTGGTCGGTTTCCTCGTGGCAGGCCTGCAGGTAGTGCGCTCGCAAAGCGGGGTTGGGCGTGGCCAGGGCCTGCGCGGTGTACAACGCCTGGGCGCAGACCTCGCCGACATGGTTGACGCGCATCAGGCTGGCCGAGAGGTTTTTCTCGGCCTCGCTCATGGCGCCTTGCGCGGACTTGGGCGGCGGGCAGGCCTGGCTGGCGTGGGGCGTGGCAAACAAGGTGCGCAATGCGGTGTCCATGGCGCTGATAAGGTGGTCGGTGGTGCGCATACGTCGAGCTTACACGAATCTGTCAAGGGTAAACCCTAGGTTTTGGAGCCTGATTGCATGAAACGTTGTTGCAGAGCGACAAACCCTAGTTTTCTCGTGGGCTTGAGGCGTCTTTTGTTTGTCACAAGGCCAGTGCTCTGGTGCAATAGGTGTAGCTTACTGAATATCAGCGGGCATTGGCGGGCCCAGAACGCTTGGGGTCGCCCGGTTTTGTACAACTTTGGAGATTTTTGAAATGAAAAAAACACTCATCGCATTGGCAGCCGTGGCTGCAACTGGTGCGTCTTTTGCGCAAGTGACTATGGCCGGAAATGTCGGTGTAAGCTGGCAGCAAAGCCCCGTTGTTGCAGCTGCCAATAACGGCCAGCGCATTCAAGGTTTGGCGATTCAAGACGGCGAGATTTATGTCACCGCAACCGAAGACATGGGCGGCGGCTGGGGTGCTACTGCACGTGGCGGCTGGACGATGCGTGGACGCGCCAATGCGGTGGCTGACCGCGATGCAACCGTCTCTCTGCGGACTCCTGCCGGCGTTGTAACCGCTGGTGCACTGCGCGCTTGCGGCAACATTACTGGGCAAGCGCTGTCTGGCGTGGTTACTGGTACTGTGTACTCGGGTAACGAGAGCAACAACTATGTGCCGATCGACAAGTGCTCCTTGGTTGACGTAGTGGTCTTTGGTACAAAAGTTAGAGACGTAACGCTGGCCCTGACATACGGTGAATTTGAAAGCGGCATCCCTGGCACCAGCGGTAATGACCGCGGCAATGGAACCGGTATTACCTTTACCGACGTATCTGCTCAGTACACCGCTGGCGCCTTGTTTCTAGGCGTGGACTGGACCCACTTCAGTGCAACCCACATCAATTACGCAGGCGCTAACCAGGCTGCTGCCACAGGCTCTGCTTTAGTTGCTGTGGACGGCCTTGACCGCTATCGTCTGTACGCCAAGTACGACGCTGGCTTTGCGAAGTTTGGTCTTGGATACCAAATGAAGGGCATGGCTTCGGACCAATACGCTGCTTCTGTTGCAGTCCCAATGGGTAACCTGACCCTTGGCTTGGACTACATGGCACGTGGCGAGCAGACCTATGTCCCAAAGAACGCTGCTGAAGCGGCCGCTGGCTGGGCATTGAGCAATGCGCGCACGGGTGACAAGGCTTCCTCTGCCGTTGGTGTGGGTGCCACTTACAACTTCAGCAAGACCGCAACCTTGAATGCCAGCTACATCACCTACTCGGACGCTGGTGTGAACACCAAGTATGCGCCCGGTAGCTTGTCCGTAGCAGGTACGACCCCCGCTCAGTTGGATACGGAATACCGCATCCGCCTGATGAAGACTTTCTAAAAAGTCCGCTGGCCCTAGCCAGCTGATCGAGAGCCTTAAGAGCCCCCCAGTTTCGGCTGGGGGGCTTTTTCTTTTGGGCTTCGGGTTTGATGGCGTCCATCGCCAGCTCCCTGGGGCGGCCGACCCTGGAATTGGCCTTTTGGCCTGGATTTTGTTGCTTGGGGGCCACAAAACAAGCCCCTCCAAGCGTCCCCGGGCGGATTTGCGTTGTCCGCGATTCCTTTAGATGTTGTAATAAATCCGTTCAATTTGTGAAATTCATCAAATTGCGCGAGCCGGGCTTGGCTGACTTTCGTCGCCTCGCAACGGTTTAAATTTTTCAACTTTAGGAATCAAGAAATGAAAAAAACTCTTATCGCATTGGCTGCCATCGCAGCGGTTGGCGCTGCTTCTGCCCAAGTTACCGTTTACGGTCAACTTGATGTAGGCATAAACAATACATCCGCAGGCGGAACCGTTGTTGGCATCAGTGGTCTACAAACCAGCCGTTTTGGCGTTAAGGCCGCTCAGGCTCTCGGTGGCGTCACCGTGTCTGCAGTGTTGGAAGGCGAAATTGGTGCCGGTACAGCCGTGTTTAAAGGCTTTGACCGTACAGCAAAAATTGGTATCGGCGGCTCGTTTGGTACCGTAACAATGGGTAACCAGTGGACTCCATTTGACAATGCTGTTTGGACTGCTGACTCATTGGAATACAGCAAGTTCACGCCGTTGGCTGGAATGCAAGCGGCTTGGTGGTATGACGTTGGCAACACTGGAATGGGTAACGCTAAGAATTCCCTCCAGTACGCAACTCCTGATATGAATGGTTTCCAAGCCTTCGTTTTGGTTGCTCCCAATGTCAACGCCAACACCCAAGGTAGCACCAACTACAGCGGCATTGGCTTGAACTACTCCAAGGGTCCTCTGACCATTAACTTTGCAACGCAAAGTATGGACGGTTCGTTTAAGCCGGCTAGCGATGGTTGGGTTACTCCTGCGACAAAGGCTGCACAAGTGGCAACGCCGACCAATAACTCGAACATTATTTCCGTCCAATACAACTTGGGTATGGCAACTATCGCCGGTGGTCTTGTCAATAACGACACTGGTGCCGGCGAAACAGATCGTGGATACATTCTTGGCGTTAAAGTGCCTATGGGTGCGGATTCCGTGTCAGTTGGTTTCTCGTCAAACAAGAACTCCGTTGGTGGCAAAGACACCACCAAAGGTGCTTGGTCCGCTCAATATGTCAAAGCAATCGGCAAAGCCGCTCAAGCCTACTTCGGCATCCAGTCGGTTGACTCTGTCAACAAGACAGGTGCTGGCTTGCGTCTGAACTTCTAATCACCTGCTGGCTTGATGCCAGTTTGAGATTAAGTAAGTACATAAGCCCTACCGTGGCGACACGGTGGGGCTTTTTTGTTGTTGACGCTGGAGCAATGTGCGTAAAGTGTTACTTTAAGTAATACTTTGCCGCACAGTCAATGAAAGCCAAGCCCACGCTGAGGAGTTTGCCCAATGCCAGCCAAAAAGCCAGTCGCCAAAAAGCCCATAAAAGCGCCCCAACCCGCTGTTAAAAAGTCACCCAAAGCAGCCGCTAAAAAACCGCCTGCCAAAAAGACCACTGTAAAGCGGGCAACTGCGGCAAAGGCAGTGGTTAAAAAAAATCCCAAACAATCTAACTCAACAGCAGTGGCTGTGGTCAAGCCAGTCACTTTAAGCAGTCAGAGCCAGGCAAGAGGCGCTGAATGGGAGTTGGTGGAAAGCAAACAGCACGAGTTGGTTAGAGATTGGGCAAAGCGACTGAACGAAGCAAGATACAAAATTCAAACTATCACGCAGCAGTACAAAAAACTGATGCTGAACTTCTTACAAGAAGCATACGCTGTGTACAGGGAAGTAGAGAACTATGACTTTGCCGACCAGTTCTATAAAAACGTGCGCTGGCAGTTACACACGGCAGAAATAAAAGTACAAAGCAACACACCAGACGCCAGTTTGCTCATACGTTACGTTTGCGGCAATGAATTCTCCACCAAATCAATCAGTGAATACAGCCGAGTGCTGGAAGGCGCCAAGAACAACAATATTGCCGCTGATGCTTTTGTTGACTGGGTCAAGCAAAAGACGATGACCAAGGTCATTGAAGACCAACGTGCGTTGGAGAACGACAAAGAAACCTATGCTGACAGATTGAACAGAGCACGTTTGGTTATATTGAGATTGCTGGAAGCACGTGAGGCTTTTCCGATCATTTCGCAAAAAAGTACAGCGTGGGCAGCACAGAAAAATTTAAGCGGTGATGGATTGTGGTTTGGTATCGGCACTGCGCTAAGACGCAACGATAGAGAAAGTTTTTATGCCGACATCATAATGACCCTGATACTGCCGCCAAGCGTTGACTTAGAGATATACATCATCAACCATTTAGCCAAGTCCATTGTCAGCACAGTTGAGAACTGGGAGACCAAAATAAATGAACTTGAGGAAAGAGTTTGGGCAGATGAGTTGTGGGAAAAAGTTGTCAGTGCCGGCAATGAAGAAAGCGTGAAAAGCAATACCTGGTGGGCAAACAAGCAGCAAGCCTCACGCTTTGAA
>CAMATX010000016.1 GCA_945861345.1 Comamonas sp. lk | reverse complement strand
CGGTCAAGTTTTACCGCGCCTGCCGTGACCTGGGCGTAAAGCCCCTGGTAGGCGCTGAGGTGAATTTGGAGGGCTTAGGCGCGGATGCTGCGCAGGGATCGCGCATTGTTTTGCTGGTCGTGTAGAAGTGACCGGTGCCGGCTGTCGATTCCAGCTTGATTTTTTCGCGTCCGCCTTTGGTTGCCATGGTCTTGCTCCTTATGCCTGACCACGTGCGCGCAGGTCTGCGAGCACGGCGTCGATGCCGTTTTTATCAATCAGGCGCAGGCCGGCGTTCGAAATACGCAGACGCACCCAGCGGTTTTCAGATTCCACCCAGAAACGGCGGTACTGCAGATTAGGCAGAAAACGGCGCTTGGTTTTGTTGTTGGCGTGGGAAACATTGTTTCCGACCATGGGGCCTTTGCCCGTGACTTCACATACGCGTGCCATAAGGACACTCCGATACTTTTTAACGGTCCAGCCATGCCTGACAAGTCAGCGCAGCCAAACCTCACCTCGCCAAAATCCGGGTGGCGGTAACCCGTAGCCGCCAGTACATGCATCCAATTGGGTGCAACTAGCAGCAAAGCCCGCCATTATAGCCAAGCTGAGCAGGCAGGCTCTAGGCCTGGGTTGCGGTGCAGCAAAACTTGCTCGCGCAGCCAATACCGATCCACGGGGCAAACCTACAATGCCGCCATGTTTGTCCATTTGCGCTTGCACACCGAATTCTCCGTCGTCGATAGCACGATACGCGTGGACGCGGCGGCCGAAATGGCCTGCGCCGATGGCCAGGGCGCATTGGCCATTACGGATCTG
Organism: Comamonas sp. lk; assembly: GCA_945861345.1. Lineage (GTDB taxonomy): Bacteria > Pseudomonadota > Gammaproteobacteria > Burkholderiales > Burkholderiaceae_C > Allorhodoferax. The sequence goes on along the minus strand of CAMATX010000016.1, from coordinate 35,056 downwards.
AACAACCTCTTTGCCACGGTCAAGTTTTACCGCGCCTGCCGTGACCTGGGCGTAAAGCCCCTGGTAGGCGCTGAGGTGAATTTGGAGGGCTTAGGCGCGGATGCTGCGCAGGGATCGCGCATTGTTTTGCTGGTCCAAAACGCGCAGGGTTACCTTAATTTGTCGGAATTGCTGGCCCGGGCGCACACCCAAAACGGCGCAAAAGCCCAGATTACCGTGCGCTGGCAGTGGCTTGCCGAGCTCCATGAGGGCCTTATCTGCCTCTCCGGCGCCCAGGCGGGGCCGGTGGGAATGCCCTTGGTGCAGGGCGACACGGCACGTGCCCACGAAGCGGCTTTGCAACTGAGCACCACTTTCCCGCACCGTTTTTACCTGGAGGTGCAGCGCGCGGGGCGGCCCGAGGATGAAAACCATGTTGGCGCCACCGCCGAACTGGCTGCCCGCATGCACTTGCCGCTGGTGGCTACCCACCCGGTTCAGTTCGCGCATGCCGACGACTTCGAGTCGCACGAGGCGCGGGTGTGCATTTCCGATGGCGACTTGCTCAGCAATCCCAAACGGGTGCGTCGCTTTACGCGCGAGCAGTATTTCAAATCCGCCGCCCAAATGCAGTCTTTGTTTGCGGATCTGCCCTCTGCGTTGGACAACACGGTGGAGATCGCCAAGCGCTGCAATTTGTCGCTGGTGCTGGGCAAACCGCAGCTGCCCGAGTTCCCCACGCCCCTGGTAGATGGTGTGCAGATGACGCCCGAGCAGTATTTCCGACACGCCTCGCACCTCGGGCTGCAAGAACGTATGCTGCACCTGTACCCGGATGCGGCGGCCCGCCAGGCCCACATGCCGCTGTACCTGGAGCGTCTAGAGTTTGAGCTCGACACCATCGTCAAGATGGGCTTTCCGGGCTATTTCCTGATCGTGGGCGATTTCATCAACTGGGCCAAAAACAATGGCTGCCCGGTAGGGCCGGGCCGTGGATCGGGCGCCGGTTCGTTGGTGGCCTATGCGCTCAAAATCACCGACCTGGACCCGATCAAATACAAGCTGCTGTTTGAGCGCTTTCTGAACCCCGAGCGGGTGTCCATGCCCGACTTTGACATCGACTTTTGCCAAAGCAACCGCGACCGGGTCATCGATTACGTCAAAGACAAATACGGCAAAGAGGCGGTCAGCCAAATCGTCACCTTTGGCACCATGGCGGCCCGTGCGGCCATTCGTGATGTCGGGCGGGTGCTGGATCTGGGCTACAACTTTTGCGACACCATCAGCAAGCTCATTCCCAACAAGCCCGGCACCTCAGTGACCTTGCAATTGCCCCCGCCTGCGGCCGAGCGCAAGAAGGACGACAAAACGATTTACGCCAGCGAAACCGAACCCTTGCTGGCCCAGCGCGAAGCGCAGGAAGAGGACGTCAAAACCTTGCTCGAACTGGCCCGCAAACTCGAGGGACTGACCCGCAACGTGGGGATGCACGCCGGCGGCGTGCTTATCGCCCCGGGCAAGCTCACCGATTTTTGCCCGCTCTACCAGCAGCCGGGCAGCGACTCGGCGGTCAGCCAATTTGACAAAGACGATGTCGAGGCCATCGGCTTGGTGAAGTTTGACTTTTTGGGCCTGGCAACGCTCACCATATTGGAAATCGCCCGCGAGCTCATCGCCCGGCGCCACCGGAGCCAGGAAAACTTCAATTACGAGGACCTGCCGCTGGACGATGCCGAGGTGTACCGCCTGTTTTCTGCCGGCAAGACCGAGGCCGTATTCCAGTTTGAAAGCCGTGGCATGCAAGGCATGCTGCGCGATGCCAAGCCCACGCGTTTGGAAGACCTGATCGCCCTCAACGCACTGTACCGCCCCGGCCCGATGGACCTGATTCCCAGCTTTGTGGCGCGCAAACACGGTCGCGAAGAGGTCGAGTACCCGCACCCCTTGGTGGCCGAGATGCTGTCCGAGACCTACGGCATCATGGTCTACCAAGAGCAGGTGATGCAGACGGCGCAGATTCTGGGCGGCTACTCGCTGGGCGGCGCCGACATGCTGCGCCGGGCCATGGGCAAGAAAAAAGCCGAAGAGATGGCCGAGCACCGCGCCATCTTCCGCGCCGGCGCAGCCAAGAATGCGATTACTGAGGAAAAAGCCGACGAAATTTTTGACCTGATGGAGCGCTTTGCCGGCTACGGTTTTAACAAATCGCACGCTGCCGCTTATTCGCTTTTGGCCTACCACACCGCCTGGATCAAGGTGCATTACACGGCCGAGTTCTTCTGCGCCAATATGACGGTGGAGATGGACAACACCGATAAGCTCAAGCTTTTGTTTGAGGATGCTGAGCGCTTTGACATCCATTTTGAGCCACCCAATATCAACCGCGGCACCCACCGCTTCGAGCCCATCTCCAACCGCGAAATTCGCTATGGGCTGGGCGCCATCAAGGGAACCGGGCAGCAAGCGATCGAGGCTATTGTTGCGGCCCGTGAAGGACGCGGCCCCACCGGCGAGGCGGGGCCTTTCACCAGCTTGTTTGACTTTTGCCGGCGCGTGGAGCGCACCCGTCTGAATAAGCGCTGCCTGGAAGCTTTGATCAAGGCCGGCGCTTTCGACACCCTGGAGCTCAACCGCGCCTGTCTGATCGCCTCGGTGGACCGCGCTTTTGACTTTGCTGCCGCTGCAAGTGCCAATGTGCACCAGGTCGGTTTGTTTGACATGGGTGGCGAAGACGACCACGGCTCCAGCACCCAGGAGCCCGAGGTGGTGCCCGCCTTGCCCTGGGGCGTCAAAGAACGTCTGACCCAGGAAAAAACGGCGCTCGGGTTTTACTTGTCAGGCCATTTGTTTGACGAGGTGGCCCAGGAAGTGCGTCGCTTTGCCAAGCGCCCCATCGACGAATTGCTCGAAACCCGCGAGCCGCAGCTTTTGGTGGGCATCGTTAACGACCTGCGTACCATCAACGGCCAACGCGGCAAGCTGGCGCTGTTCAAGCTGGACGACAAATCAGGCGCCATCGATGCGCGCGCCGACGAAGCACTGATCAACGCGCACAAACACTGGTTTAAGGAAGACGCGCTGGTCATCGCCATGGGCAAAGCCCAGACCGACCGTTTTTCAGGCGGCATGCAATTTACGATCACCCAGATGTGGGACTTGGAGGCGGCGCGTTGCCGTTTTGGGCGTTACCTGCGGGTATGCGTCAACGGCGAAGGCCGTGGCCCGGACCTGGCCGCTTTGCTGCGCGACTTCCCCGCCCGGCGCGAAATGAGCGAGCAGGGCGCGCTGGTGCGCGGTTTACCTGTGCGTATCAGCCTGGAGTGTTCAGCCCAAGGCGAGGACGAAGGCGCCGCAGCCGAGGTCCAGCTCGATGAGCAGCTGCGCTTTTACCCCAGTGACGAGGCGCTGGCCCGCTGGCGCGTGCACGCCGACCATGGCCGTGCGACCATCGCGTACGAGTAAAAGTCCGTTCACAGCGGGGGCTCAAATCTAAATGAGATACAATCTCATCTAGATTCAGGCAAAAACCGCGCAATGACAGATTCCCACCAGACCCTGCGCCCGCTGGCCGATCTGCCCACTGGCGCCCACGCTGTTGTACAGGCACTGCACTGCGCCCAGGGGCCTGAACAAGCGGCTTTGGTGCGACGCCTGGGCGAGCTGGGCTTTATTCCCGGCGAGCCGGTGCAGATGCTGCGCCGCGGCCCCGGCGGGCGCGAACCGCTGGCAGTGCAAATTGGCGACACCCAGTTCGCCTTGCGCCATGCAGAGGCCCAGTGCATCCAAGTGGAACCGGTCTAGCCCCAAAAATGGCCCGCACCATGGAGCCGACTTTCACTCAGCGCTCGGGCCCGTTCACGGTGGCCTTGGTCGGCAACCCCAACTGTGGCAAGAGCGCGCTCTTTAACTTGCTGACAGGAGCGCGCCAAAAAGTAGCCAATTACGCCGGCGTCACCGTCGAGCGCAAGCAAGGCGAGGCGCAACTGGCCGATGGCCAGCGCTTGCTTGTCGTCGATTTGCCTGGCGCCTACAGCCTGAGCCCGGCCACGCCGGACGAGCAGGTGATGCGCGAGGTGCTGCTTGGCGAGCGCGCTGGCGAAGCTGTTCCTGACCTCATCATCGCTGTGGTCGATGCCACCAATTTGCGCATGAATTTGCGCCTCGTTCTGGAGCTGCGCGGTCTTGGCCGACCCATGGTGGTGGCGCTCAACATGGCCGATGTGGCACGCGCCAACGGCTTGGCGATCGATACCGCCCGCTTAGCCCAGGAGTTGGGCTGTCCCGTGGTGCAAACCGTGGCCGTCAAGGCCCACGGGCACAGGGACTTGCTCCATGCGCTCGGTCCTTTCTTTGCGCAAAGCGCAGCCCACTATGGAGCGCAGGCGCCGCAAGCACCCGCTGCTTCCAACGCGGCCGATTTGCAGGCCCAGGTGCGCCGCATACTGGCCCTGGTCGCACCGACAGCGCCTGCGCGGGCGCGCTTTCAGCACCGTTTGGACGCCGTCGTCATGCATCCCGTGCTGGGTTTGGTGGTGCTGGCGGCGGTTTTGTTTTTGATATTCCAAGCCGTTTTTAGCTGGGCCACCGTGCCCATGGACCTCATCAAACAAGGTATGGCAGCCGTCGGTGACTGGATTACGGAGTCCATGGCGCCCGGTCCGCTGCGCAGCTTGCTGGTCGATGGTGTGATCGCCGGCGTGGGCGGCGTGCTGGTGTTTTTGCCGCAAATTTTGATCTTGTTTTTCTTTATCTTGCTGCTCGAGGACTCGGGCTACCTGCCGCGCGCCGCCTTTTTGCTGGACACCGTGATGGGCAAAGTGGGCTTGTCCGGGCGCGCCTTCATTCCGCTACTCAGCAGCTTTGCCTGCGCCATTCCCGGGATCATGGCCACGCGGACCATTGCCAATTGGCGTGACCGACTGGCTACCATCATGGTGGCGCCCCTCATGACCTGCTCGGCCCGTTTGCCGGTGTATGCCTTGCTGATTGGCGCCTTTGTACCCGAGCGCAGCGTGGCCGGGCTGAGCCTGCGCGGGCTGACGCTGTTTGGCTTGTACCTCGCTGGCGTGGTGTCTGCCATGGCGGTGGCCTATGTGTTCAAGCGCGTATGGATGAAATCGAGCTACCAGCCGCTGATGCTGGAACTGCCACCTTACCGTTACCCCAGCCTGCGCAACCTTGCCCAAGGGCTGTGGGAGCGCGCCTTGATATTTTTGCGCCGTGTCGGCGGCATCATTTTCTCGTTGATGGTGATTTTGTGGTTCTTGTCCACTTACCCGGCCCCGCCAGCGCGTTGGGACGCCAGCCAAGGCCCGGCCATTGCCTACAGCGCCGCAGGCATCTTGGGGCATGCGTTGCAATATGTGTTTGCGCCGTTGGGCTTTAACTGGCAAATCTCCATCGCCCTGGTGCCCGGCATGGCTGCGCGTGAAGTGGCGGTTGGCGCTTTGGGCACGGTGTATTCCTTGTCGGCGGCCGACAGCGGCGTGGCCGATGCGCTTTCACCCGTGCTGGCGGCCAGCTGGTCTTTGGCTACGGCGTATTCGCTGCTAGCCTGGTTTGTGTTCGCACCGCAGTGCCTCTCGACGCTGGCCGTGGTGCGCCGCGAGACCAATTCCTGGCGTTACCCGCTGCTGATGGCTTCGTACTTGTTTGCGCTGGCCTATGCCGCGTCCTGGCTGACTTACCGCCTTACTTTGTGGCTTGGCGGGGCAGGGGGCTAGGCATGCGCGCTTGGCAAGACCTCATCACCGCTGCCCTTGTAGTCGCTAGCTTTTGCTATGCCACTTGGAGCCTGATGCCCGCGCACTGGCGCGGGATATTGACAGGCGCCATGCTGCAGTGGCCCTTACCCGCGTGGGCGCGTTTGCGCCTGTCCATAGCCACTGCGGGCGGAGCCTGCCAGTGCGACGGTTGCGACCAAGGCAGCCCGGCGCCCCCGGCAGAGAAAAAAATCATTTTTATGCAGCGCCGCCCCCGATCTGGATTTGCGCCGAAGCGGACTAATCGCGGGGTTTGAGGCCGATCGTCATGGGTGAGGGCACGCGCCCGTTTTCGTCCAGCGGCAGGCGATCGGTTTTCAAGATGGCGTTAAGTGCCACCTCGTCCCAGGCCGGATCTCCACTTGGTTTGACCAATTTGGCGCTAATGACTTTGCCGCTGGCATCGGTGTAGACCGCGTAGTCGGCCATCAGGCTGGCACTGAATTCTTTGAGTTGCGAAATATTGGGCCGGATGGCCGCTACTACCTTGGCGCTGTATTTGGCAGTAGGACCGCTGCTGTGGCTGGCCGTGCCAGTGGCGCTGCCACTGCCGCTGGCGCCAGCCAGACGCAGCGCGCGTTCGGTGGCTTCTTTGAGGCGCTGCTCGCTTTGGGCCGTTTCCTCGCGGGCTTTGGCCTCTTCTAGTTTCTTGGCTTGCTCCGCCTTGGCAAGTTTGGTCTTTTCTTCTTTGGCCTTGTCCGCTTTGGCTTTCAGTGCCTCGGCCTTTTTCTTGTCCTCCTCGCGCTGGGCCTGTTTGCGCTCGTCTTCTTTGCGTTGTTCGGCTTTGCGCTGCTCCAACAACTCTTTGGCCTTGCGCCTTTTTTCTTCCATCGCTTTTTGCAAAGCCTCTTTTTTCTCGGCAGCTTTGCGTTCGGCCAGCACGATGGCCGGGTCGGGCACGGGCGCCGGCGCCGGCTTTTCTTCGACCGCAGGCGGTGGTGGGCTGACTACGGTTTCCTCTTGGGGTGGTGGCGGGGGCGAGGGCGCGGCTTGCACCGGTAGTTCGGACCACAATTGCGCCTCGACGGTGACGATCTCCACGCTATGGTGGCGCCAGCGCACCGCCACCGACAGCGCAATGACCAAAAGAATGTGCACGATCACCGCCAAAACCAAAGCCGGCCCCATCCCCGGGCTGCGCGGGGGCATGAAATCCGTGTGCGCTTGGCTTTGGCGCATGGGCAATTAAGGCGCCAATTGGACGGACAGGCCGATACGCGCAATACCGGCGCGCTGCAAGGTGTCCATCACCTTGACCACGCGCTCGTACTGCACGGTCTTGTCCGCGCTGATCACCACGGCCGCTGCATTGGGCGGGGCGGAGCTTTGGGCTTGGCGCACTGCCTTGGCCAAAGTATCCAGGCTGACCGCGTCGCTGCCATCTTTGGTTTTGAGTTCCAAACCATCGTCTTTGCCTACGATGACTTGGATCACCATGTCGGGTTGTTTGGCGGCGCTGCCCACGCTGGGCAAATCGATCACGCTGGGCGTGATCAGTGGCGCGGTCACCATAAAAATGATGAGCAGCACCAACATCACATCGATGAAGGGCACCATATTGGGCTCGCTGATGGTGCGCCGTCCGCGCCCCCGTGAACTCACTGCTGGCATGGCGGGCTCCTTAACGCGGCGCAGCAACGCTGACCTGCGCGCTCACATTGCGTTGCAAGATGTTAGAAAACTCTTCGATGAAAGTCTCGTGGCTGATGGCAATGCGGTCAATATCGCGCGCAAAGCGGTTGTACGCGATGACCGCAGGAATGGCCGCAAACAGACCAATGGCCGTGGCCACCAGGGCCTCAGCAATGCCCGGTGCTACCGTGGCCAGCGTCACCTGTTGCAGCGCGGCCAGGCCAGTAAAGGCGTGCATGATGCCCCAGACCGTGCCAAACAAGCCCACATACGGTGAGACGGAGCCGACCGAGGCCAGGAAGGACAGGTTGCTCTCGACTTCGTCCATCTCGCGCTGAAAACTGGCCCGCATCGCGCGGCGTGCGCCGTCCATGAGCGTGGCCACATCGCTGACACGGCGTTCACGCAGTTTTTGAAACTCGCGCATGCCGCTGGCAAAAATGCGCTCCATGGGCCCAGAGGCTTTGCCCTTGCTCGCCGCTGTGGAGTAGAGCTCATTGAGGCTGGCGCCGGACCAAAACTCGCGCTCAAAGCCCTCGTTTTGCGACTTGACGCGTTGCAGGCCAAAGATCTTACGGAAAATGGCTGCCCAACTGGCCACCGAGACCAGCAGCAAAAGCAGCATCACAAGTTGCACGACCAAGCTGGCGTGCAGCACAAGTTGGAGGATGTCGAGGTCTTGGTTCATGGTGTCAAGGGTGGTGAGGTGGATGACAAAGCAAGTCGCTACTAAACCAGCAACAGGCGCAAGCGCGCAATCGCGGTTTCCAATTGTTCCATGGAGCTGGCGGTGGAAAAACGGATGAACTGCCCGGTCTGGAAGTTGCCAAAATCGCGCCCCGGCGTGACCGCCACATGGGCACGCTCCATCAGCGCAAAGGCGCAGTCCCAGCTGCCTTGCACGCCCAGTTGGGCGCTGACCTGGGTGCAATCGGCCCAGGCATAAAACGCGCCGTCGGGTACGACAGGCACGTCCAGGCCCAGTTGCTGCAAGGCGGGCACAAAATAGTCGCGCCGCGCTTGGAAGGCGGCGCGCCGCGATTCGTATATGGCAATGCTTTCAGGCTCAAAACAGGCCAAGGCGGCGTACTGTGCAATCGCGCTCGGGCAAATGAACAGGTTTTGCGCCAAGCGCTCGACCACCGGCACCAAAGCGGGCGGCAGCACCAGCCAGCCCAGACGCCAGCCCGTCATATTGAAATACTTGCTAAAGCTGTTGATGCTAATGACGGACTCGTCCAGCGCCAAAGCGCTTTGGCCGAAACGGGCGTCGTAACTGAGCGGCAAATAAATCTCATCGACCAAGGTGACGCCGCCGCGCGCCTGCACCGCCTGGGCGATGCGCGCCATCTCTGCCGGATCGATGGAGCTGCCCGTGGGGTTGGAGGGCGAGGCCAGCAGCACGCCGCGCGTGTTCGGGCCCCAGGCCGCCTCCACCTGCGCAACGCTCAGTTGAAAGCGCTGGTCGGCCGTGGTCGGCAGCAAGACTGCCTTGGCATCGGCCGCGCTGACAAAGTGCCGGTTGCAGGGGTAGCTGGGGTCGGGCATGAGCACTTCGTCGCCAGCATTGAGCAAGGCCAGGCAGGCCAGTTGCAGCGCGGCCGAGGCCCCGGCGGTCACCACAATGCGCTCGGGCGCAATTGCCAGGCCAAAGCGCTGGCTGTACCAGTGGCTGATGCGCTCGCGCAGTGGGGGCAGACCGGTGGCCGGCGTGTACTGGCTGCGCCCCTGGGCAATGGCTTCTTGCGCGGCCGCTTGCACTGCGGGCGGAGCGGTGAAATCGGGCTCGCCGATGTTCAAAAACACCATGGGGCTGGCGCTGCCCTGCAGGCCGCGCGCCATGTCGGCGGCGGCTTTGGCCACCTCCATGACATAAAAGGGCTCAATGGCCTGGGCGCGCCGGGAAATTTGCATGGCCATCGGCTGCTCGGCCCGCTGCGCTTAAGCGGTCTCGCGCCGGGCGCGGTCGGCCTCGACTTCCAGGGCCCGCAAGCTCGGCGCCAGGCCATTGAGCACCGCGTTGACGTATTTGTGGCCGTCGGTGCCACCAAACTCTTTGGCCAGCTCGACGCACTCATTGAGCACCACGCGCCAGGGCACGTCGGGGCAGTGCTGCATTTCGTAGACGCCAATCCACATCACCACATGCTCGACGGGTGAGATTTCGGTCAACGGCCGGTCCAGGCGGGTGCTGATCAGGGCGTCCGCGTCTTGGGCCTGCGCGATACAGCCATGCAGCAGCGCATCAAAGTGCGCCGCATCGGCTTTATGAAAGCCCGACAGGTCGCGGGTAAAGCTGTCCACATCAGCCGGGGTGTTTTTGCCTACCAGGCTTTGGTAGAGGCCTTGCACCGCGAACTCGCGGGCGCGGCTGCGTTTGTTTTTGGTGGCGGTTTTGCGCACGCCGGTGCTGCTGAGCTGGGCGGGCTTGGCGGGCGCGTTGGTGGTGATGCCGGTATCGATGTCGGCCATCAAATGCTTTCAAGCAGATTGGCCATCTCAACGGCCACGCGCGCGGCGTCGCGCCCTTTGTCGATTTGGCGGGCCTGCGCCTGGGCCAGGTCTTCGGTGGTGAGGATGGCGTTGGCGATCGGAATTTGGTAATCCAGCGCAATGCGGGTCACGCCAGCGCCCGATTCATTTGCCACCAGCTCAAAGTGGTAAGTCTCGCCTCGGATGATGCAGCCTAGCGCAATCAGCGCATCGTACTTAGCGCGCTCGGCCAAGGCCTGCAGGGCCACCGGCACCTCGAGTGCGCCGGGAACCGTGAGGTGGTGGATATCGCGCTCGGCCACACCGAGCACCAGCAACTCTTGCTTGCAGGCCTGGGCCAGCGCGTCGGTGATGTCGGCGTTAAAGCGCGCCTGCACCAACGCAATGCGCAGGCCTTTGCCTTGCAGGCGCTGGTCTTGCGCGTCGATATTGCCTTTGTCTGCACCAAACATGGTTTTCTTTCGTTTCTCAATAATTTTTAAGGGGCTGGCGCACTGATGTAGCCGGTGGTCTCCAGCCCGTAGCCGGCCATGCTGGGCATGCGCCGCGGAGAGCCCATGAGGCGCATTTTGTGCACACCGCACAGGCGCAAAATTTGGGCGCCCACGCCGTAGGTACGCAAATCCATACGGCCGCGCTCGGGCGCTTGGGCGGGGCGGGCCGTGCCCTCAAACTGAGACAGCAGTTGCTCGCCGGTTTCGCCGCAATTGAGTAGCACCAAAACGCCTTTGCCTTCAGCGGCGATATGCGCCAGGCTGGCGTCCAGGCTCCAAGAGTGCAGGGTGCGCCCACGCTCCAGCGCGTCGAGGACCGACAGCGGCTCGTGCACGCGCGCGGCCACCGCTTGGTCAGCGTCCCACTGCCCCATGACCAGGGCCAGGTGCACACCTAGGCCGGTGGAGTCTTGGAAGGCATGTGCTTCAAATTGTCCAAAAGCTGTTTCCAAGGGGCGGCTGCCCTTGCGCTCGACCAGCGACTCCACGCGGCTGCGGTGGGCGATCAGGTCGGCAATCGTGCCAATCTTCAGGCCATGTTCGGCAGCGAACAGCTGCAAATCAGGCAGCCGCGCCATGGTGCCGTCGTCTTTCATGATTTCACAAATCACGGCGGCCGGTGCGCAGCCTGCCATGGCTGCCAAGTCGCAGCCGGCCTCAGTATGGCCGGCGCGCATCAGCACGCCGCCGTCCACCGCTTGCAGGGGGAAAATATGGCCCGGCTGCACCAAGTCGTCGGGCTGGGCATGGGGCGCTACGGCAGCGCGCACGGTGCAAGCGCGGTCAGCAGCCGAAATGCCGGTGCTCACGCCCACGGCGGCCTCAATGGAGACGGTAAAGGCGGTGCCGTGCTTGGTGCCGTTGCGCACTACCATGGGCGGCAGTTGCAGGCGTTCGCAGTGTTCGCGGGTGAGCGTCAGGCAAATGAGACCGCGCCCAAAACGGGCCATGAAATTGATGGCTTCGGCGCTGACGTGCTGGGCGGCAAGCACCAAATCGCCCTCGTTTTCGCGGTCCTCTTCGTCGACCAAGATGACCATTTTCCCGGCGCGCATATCGGCCACGATGTCTTGAACAGGGGAAATCGGTACAGGCGTGGAGGCGGAGGCGGTCATCGGGTAACTTTCGGGTTTTCCTGCGGCGCGGCTTGCTTGGGGGCCATAGGGCCGCAGGTGCAGGGTCGGATTATCGCCGCAAGCGGCTGCCTGGCCCCTCAATCGTCTAGCGTGGCGCTCCAGCGGGCGTCTAGCCCAGCCTGTAGTTTGCGCCGCTCGCGTTTGGTGGGGCGCCCGTGCTCTATGGCGCTGGCCGGCTCCACGCGCAGGCGCCTTTGCTCTTGCTGGGCCAGGCGGGCGCTGATGCTGTCGGCCGTTTCCTCGTACAAGGCCTGCGCCACCGGGGCGGGCCCGCGCTGGCCGCTCAGGCCTTTGACCACAATAGTGCGGGCAATTTGCGCTTGCAGCACGGTGACGGTCTCTCCTACGCGCAGCTCGCGGGCGGGCTTGACTTTGTTGGCGCCCACCTGGACATGGCCTTTGTTGACTTCCTCGGTGGCCAAGGAGCGTGTCTTAAAAAATCGCGCTGCCCAGAGCCATTTGTCGATACGAACACTTTCCATGCGCCCACTGTAGCGGCTTTTGGGCGCGGGCAGGGCGCCGGACCAGAGCGGGCTTTGCAGCACAATGGTGCTCAAAGGCGGTGCGTTAGGGTGCCGTTTTGCACACAACTCAAGGAAAAAGCGACATGAAATTGTTACGTTTTGGCCCGGCGGGCCAGGAGCGCGCAGGTATTTTGGGCAGCGACGGCGTGGCCCGCGACATCTCCATGCTGGTGCCCGACTGGCGCGCCGCGCACTTGGCGCCCGCCGCTTTGGACGCCTTGCGCGCTGTCGATGTGGACCGCTTGCCGCGACTGCCCGAGGGCACGCGCTGGGGCTGCCCGGTCCCCGATATCGGGAAAATTGTCTGCGTCGGCCTCAATTACGCCGATCACGCCCGCGAATCGGGCATGCAGCCACCCAAAGAACCGGTGCTTTTTCTCAAACCCACCAGTTCGCTCTCTGGCCCCAATGACCCGGTCACCATCCCGCGCGGCGCCCTCAAGACCGACTGGGAAGTGGAGCTGGGCGTAGTCATCGGCAGCAAAGCCAGCTATGTCAGCCAAGCGGACGCCTTGTCCTATGTGGCTGGCTATGTGCTGGTGAACGATGTGTCCGAGCGCGCCTTTCAGCTCGAGCGCGGCGGCCAGTGGGACAAGGGCAAAGCTGCGGACACCTTCACCCCCGTGGGCCCCTGGCTGGTGACGGCAGACGAGGTGGCCGATCCGCAGCAGCTCAGCCTGTGGCTGGAGGTCAATGGCAAGCGGGTGCAAGACGGCACCACGGCCAATCTGATTTTTGGTATTGCCGAGCTGGTGAGCTACATCAGCGGCTTTATGACGCTGCATCCGGGCGACATCATCAGCACCGGAACACCGTCAGGCGTGGGTCTGGGACAAAAACCGGAGCCCTGGTACCTCAAGGCTGGGGACGTTATGCGCTTGGGCATCGCCGGACTGGGCGAGCAAAGTCAAACCTGCGTGGCCGCCGCTTAATTGCGTAAGGCGCCCTCGGTGGCGCCTAGGCCTGCGCGGCCAGCCAGGTGTCAATGGCGGCCAGGTCGTTTTGCGCACGCAGTTGCCCGTAGGCCGCATCAGCCTGTGGGTAATGGCGGCGCAGAAAATAGAGCCATTGCTTGAGCCGCCCAGCCTGTTGGCGCGGCTCAAGGCGGCTGACCACCAAGGTCCAAAACGCCCGTAAATGCGGTTGCAAAGCGGCCCACTGCACGCCGTGTTGAACCGATTGGTCGCCGTGCGCGTCGCGAATTTCAAGCGCCAGCCCCGGGTTGCTAACCATGCCACGCCCCAGCATCAGCGTATGGCAGCCCGACTCAGCGCGGCAGCGCTGCGCATCTTGCACCGTCCAGATTTCGCCGTTGGCCACAACGGGGGTATGCACGCGTGCGCGGATGTCGGCGATGCGGTGCCAGTACGCCGGCGGGCGGTAGCCATCGGCGCGGGTGCGGGCATGGACCACGATTTCGCTGGCGCCGCCTTCTTGCAGGGCCAGCGCGCATTCTTCAGCGCGGCTGTCGTCCAAAAAGCCCAAACGCATTTTGGCTGACACAGTTTGTGGCGCGGGCACTGCACGGCGCACGGCTTGCATGATGGAAAACAGCTGTTGCGGGTCTTGCAGCAAGGCCGCGCCGCCGCCGTGGCGGTTGACGACTTTGGCCGGGCAGCCAAAGTTCAGGTCCACGCCATCGGCGCCCATGCCGGCCACGCGCGCGGCGTTGTCGGCCAGGCAGGCCGGGTCGGAGCCCAGCAGCTGCGGGCGCACCGGTACGCCGGCAGGTGTGCGCCCCCCGTGGGCCAGCTCGGGCACCACGCGCAAAAACACGCGCTCGGGCAGCAAGGTGTTGGTCACGCGGATGAACTCAGAGACGCAGCGGTCAATACCGCCCACGCGGGTGAGCACATCGCGCAATACAAAGTCGAGCAGGCCCTCCATCGGGGCCAGGACCAGCGCCATGCGTTTACTGCGGTGCGCCCAGCGCCAGCGCGGCGGCTTGGGAAGCGGCCAGTTGCGCCGCGTCCGGGCTCTGTGTGGGCCAGCCGCCCATGTGCTGGCGTGCTACGGCGGCCAGCGCTTGGATGCCCGGCGCGCTGTCGTTGAGGCATTCGATGTAATGGAAATCGCTGCCGCCTGCACCTAGGAAGGCGTGGCGCGCTTCCATATTGATCTCTTCGAGTGTTTCTAGGCAGTCGCTGGTAAAGCCGGGGCAGACCACATCCACGCGCTTGGTGCCGGACTGCGCCATGGCAATGAGCGTGGGCTCGGTGTAGGGCTCCAGCCATTTGGCGCGGCCCAGGCGGCTTTGGAAGGTGACTTTGTACTGCGTTTTCTCCAGACCCAGCGCCTCGGCCAGCAGGCGCGCGGTTTTGAAGCACTCGCAGTGGTAAGGGTCGCCCAGCGCCAGCGTACGCGCCGGCACACCATGAAAACTCATCACCAAAACCTCGGGGCGGCCGTGCTCGGCCCAATGCGCCTGCACGCGCGCTTGCAAAGCGGCGATGTACTGCGCATGGTCGTGGTAGTGGTTCACAAAGCGCAACTCCACGATGGAGCGGGTGCGCGCGGCCCACTGGTAGACCGCATCAAACACGCTGGCCGTGGTCGTGGCCGAGTACTGGGGGTACGCCGGCAGTACCAGCACCCGCGTGACGCCTTCGGTTTTGAGCGCGTCCAGCTGCGAGGCAATCGATCCGCTGCCGTAGCGCATCGCCCAGCGCACCAGCACATGGTCGCCCTGCGCTTGCAGGGCCGTTTGTAAAAGCGCGGCTTGTTTTTCGGTCCACAGCTTGAGTGGCGAGCCCTCGGGCGTCCAGATGCTGGCGTATTTGGCCGCCGATTTGGCGGGCCGAAAACGCAAAATAATGCCGTGCAGGATGAGCAGCCACAAGAGGCGCGGAATCTCGACAACACGCTGGTCGCTCAAAAACTCCGCCAGGTAGCGGCGCACGGCCACAGGGGTGGGCGCATCGGGCGTGCCCAGATTGCAATAAAGCACCGCAGTGCGCGGTGTTTGGCCGTGAAAAAAGGGGGGTTCTTCAAAAAATGGCATGCGCTATTCTCGCCCACTATGTTTGACCCCTCCAAAATCCGCGCCATCACCCTGGACCTAGATGACACCTTGTGGCCAGTGGCGCCCACCATCGCCGGCGCCGAACGTGCCATGCAAGACTGGCTGGGCGAGCGCGCGCCGCGCACCGCCGCTTTGCTGGCCCACATGCCCCAGCGCATGGCGCTGCGCGACGCCGTCGTGGCCCAAACCCCCGAATGCGCGCATGACATGAGCGCGCTGCGGCGCAACATCATTGCCCTGGCGCTTGCCCAAAGCGAGGAGCCTGACCACTGGTGCGAGCCGGCTTTTGAGGTGTTCTACGCCGCCCGCCAAAAGGTCACGCTGTACGAGGACGCGCAGCCCGCGCTGGCCCGTTTGGCGGCGCGCTTTCCCCTTTTGGCGCTGACCAATGGCAATGCCGATGTGCATTTAGTGGGCTTGGGCGCGTATTTTTGCGGCAGCGTGGGCGCACACACCCGGGGCCAGCCCAAGCCGCACCGCGCCATTTTTGACGCTGCTGCGCAGCACCTGGCCTGCAGCAACGAGGAGGTTTTGCACGTGGGCGACGATGCGCGCTTGGACGTTGTGGGTGCCATGGCCGCCGGTATGCAGGCTGTGTGGCTCAACCGCCGGGGCGCGTCCTGGGCCGATGGCCCCGAACCGCACCTGACCGTCCAGACCTTAGACGCCTTGTGCGACGCGCTAGGCGTCTAAACATGGCATACGCTCATTCCTTCCAAACAAAACCCTCAGCTTCATTGAGCGCCAGCGCCGCCATGATGCCGCTGCGCACCGCGCCCTCCAGTGTGGCCGGGTAGGGCGCGTAAAGGTAGTCGCCGCAGGCCAGCAAGCCGGGCGCCACGCGCTGCTGAGGCCGCGACAAGCCCGGTACGCAGGAGAAGGTGGCTTGCTTTTCCACCACGGTTTGTACCGGCGAGAGGCGGGCTGTGCCCAGCCAGGGCTCCAGCGCCTTGTTTGCTTGCGCGATCACCATGTCCTCCAGGTTCTCGTAGCTGCCTTGCGGCGCGCTCACCACCAAGGCCATCAGGCCCGCCGGCCCATCAAGCTGGCCCCGGTCGATCACCACCTGCGCTGGCGCCAAGGGACTGCTGCGCAGACCCATCAGTGCCTGGGGCAGCACCAGGCCGGGCGCGTGGGCGTAGACGGTGGCAATCGATTGGTATGTCAAGCCGCGCGCCTGGCGCAGCCAGCGTTTCAAATGCAAACCCAGGTTGTGGGGTGCCAGGGGTTGGTAGGCGCTAAACACCTGCAGCGCATGTTGTGGGGCAGTGGCCCAAATGACTTTGTCAAAGCCCTGGCCGTTCAGCTGCCATTGCCCGGCGCTCCATTGCGGCGCCTCGCAGCGCTGGCCGAGGTGCACCTGGGCGCCACGCGCTTGCAACCACGCGGCGGCGGCTTCTGGCAGCAAGCGGCCCAGGTCCACGCGGGGCAAAAGCAGGTCGGAGCCAGCCGCCGTCCATGGGTCGGTCGCGTCCGGCGCGGGCGCAGTCGGTTCGGTGAAAAGGCTGTCGTTTAACACGGTCAGAAACACCTGGGCGCTGGCCACTTGGGGCGGTGTGTTGAGCGCCGAAATGCACAGGGGCGCGATCAGGTCTTCCACCACGGCCGTATGCAGGTCTTTGCATAAATCGGCGACCGTGGCGCTCGCATCGCATTGGAAGCCGCGCTTGCGCCAAGCGCGCAGCGCTTTGACCAAAGACCACTTGTCGCTCAGGCTCCAACCCGAGGCCAGTGCCAGACCGGCGACCATGTTCCAGGGCCGGGGCCAGTCGGGTAGGCGCAGGCCGCAGCCGTCGTCAAAGCGCAGATTCAGAGGCACACGCAGCAACAGCTTGCCAGGCGAGAGGCCTAGCTGGTACATCAAAGCCAGCGTTTCTTGGTAGGCGCCAATAAGGATGTGCTGGCCGTTGTCCAGCACCGCCGCGCTGCCGTCGGGCAGCAAAGCCTGGCTGCTTGCGGGCAGGCAGCGCGCCCGGCCGCCCAGACTGCGGCTGGCTTCAAAAACCGTCACTTGGTGACCGGCGTTGGTGGCGCTGACTGCCGCGGCCAGCCCGGACCAGCCGGCGCCCACTATGGCGACGCGCCAGCGCTTCACATGCGCCCCAGCGCCTGGACTTTCCAGGCCAGCCAAAATTTGCGCAAAGGGCTCAGGCGCACGCGCTCGGTAAGCACCGGAAAGCCCTGCGCTTGGATGCGCGCGAGCAAGGTGCGGTAGATGCTGGCCATCATCAGCCCCGGCTTTTGGCTGCGCCGGTCGGCATCGGGCAACAAGCCCAGCGCCTGGGTGTACAGGCCCTGCGCGCGCTCGGCCTGGAAGGCCATCAGGGCGCTGAAGCGGGCCGAGGGGATGCACTTTAATATTTCATGTGCTTTCACATCAAAATTCTGCATCTCATTGATTGGTATATAAATTCTTCCAATTTTTGCATCCTCGCCGACATCGCGGATGATGTTGGTGAGCTGCAGCGCCTGACCCAGGGTATGGGCGTATTGCGTGGTCTGGGGCTGGCTTTGGCCAAAGATTTGGGCCGCCACTTCGCCCACCACGCCGGCTACCAAATGGCAGTATTGCTGCAGTGCCGCAAAGTCGAGGTAACGGGTTTGCTCCAAGTCCATCTGGCAGCCCCGGATGATGGCTTGCAACTGCGCTGCGCTGATGCCGTAGTCGGCCGCCAGCGGCATCAGGGCCAGCATGACCGGGTGCGTGGGCTGCCCGGCGTAGGCGCGTTGCACCTCGACCTGCCACCAGGCCAGCTTGGTCGCGGCGACGCTGGCGTCGCGGGCCTCGTCGACCACGTCGTCCACTTCGCGGCAAAACGCATAAAAGGCGGTGATCGCGGCGCGCCGGGGCGGCGGCAGAAACAAAAAGGCGTAATAAAAGCTGCTGCCCGAGGCGGCGGCTTTTTCCTGAACGTATTGGGCCGGGGTCATGCCTTATTGTCGCTTTTGCCAGCCTTTGTCGCTTGGGGTGCGCATCTCCAGGGCGCGCCACAGCAACAGCGGCGCATCCCAGGCGCGCAGGCGTGGGCGCTCCCGCAGGGCGCGTGCACCGAGGCGCTCGGTCTTTTCCAGCACGCGCAGACCGCCTTGCACGACCAGACGCAACTCCCAGCCGGCACGCCCGGGCAGGCGGTGCACCAAGGCGGCGCCCTGGGCCATGCGCTGGCGGGCGTCCGCCGTGCAGTGGGCCAGCAGCGTGCCGGCCAACTCGGGGCGTTCCACCTGGCCTTCGCGCCCCGGCCAGCAGCCAAAGCGGGCGCACCAGTCCAAGGGAAAGTAATTGCGCCCGCGCAACAGATCGACGCTGGGGTCTTGCCAAAAATTGATCAGCTGCAGCGCGGTGCAAATCGCGTCGCTTTGGGCCAGCGCCGCGCTGTCGTGTACGCCGTACAGGTGCAAAAGCAGGCGACCAATCGGGTTGGCCGAGCGGCGGCAGTAATCGAGCAGCTGCGTTTCTGTGGTGTAGGGGCGGGCGTCGCGTGTCATTTCGACGTCTTGCACAAAGGCATCGAGCAGGTCATGTAACAGCGATACGGGCAGCGCCCAGCGGGCCAGCGCGTGAGCCAGCGGGACGAATACGTGCGCCCAATGGGCATCGGGCGCTGGCGCGGTGTGGCAGGCGCGCTCCAGCGCCTGGCGGTAGTCTTGCAGTGCGGCCAGGCGCTGGGCGGGCGTGGCATCGCCCTCGTCGGCCAGGTCGTCGGCGCTGCGGGCAAAGTGGTAGATGGCCGCAATGGGCGCGCGCAAATGCGGTGGGCACAACCAGGAGGCGACAGGAAAGTTCTCGTAGTGCGCAATCGGCGCTGCGGGCGGCGGGGCGGGGGGCATAGCCGCGCATTGTGCCTTGGCGTGGCAGGCCCAAAGGCTTGGGTAGCGGGCGCAATGGCCCTCTCACGCATGGGGAAAACCCGCAGCAATTTCCTGTGCAATAAAGGGCTTGTGGTTTAATTAATAACCAGACGGTCAGTAATTCGGCCGTTTTTTCATTTTTATTCCCTTCTTGTGCCATGAATATGCCTAATTCCTTTGTGCTGCGCTTGCTGGTGCTTGCCTGTGTGTTTCTGCAAGCCTGCTCCAAACCTGTCCCCGCCGAGGAGCCGGTGCGGGCGGTCAAGGTCATTACCGTGGGCGCCGAGGGCATCCAAAGCGGGCTGGAATACGCTGGCGAGGTGCGCGCCCGTACCGAGTCGCGCTTGGGCTTTCGGGTGAACGGCAAATTGCTGCGCCGCCAGGTGGAGCTGGGTCAGCGCGTCCGCGCCGGCGAGTTGCTGGCCCAACTGGACCCCCAAGACCTGAAACTGGCCGCCGATGGCGCCCGCGCCTTGCTCGCCTCGGCGCAGATCAACCGCGACTTGGCGCAGGCCGATTACAAGCGCTACAAAGATTTGCGCGACCAGAACTTCATCAGCGCCGCCGAGTTGGAGCGCCGTGAGGCCGCCCTCAAGGCCGCGCAAGCGCAGGTGGACCAGGCGCAGGCCCAGTTGGCCGGTCAAGGCAACCAGGCGTCCTATACCAATTTGCTGGCCGACGCCTCGGGCGTGGTGACCTCGGTGGACGCCGAGCCCGGCCAGGTGCTGGCCGCAGGCACGCCGGTGGTGCGCATCGCTTTGGACGGCCCGCGCGACGTGGTTTTTGCGGTGCCCGAGGACAAAGTGGGCCTGATCAATGTGGGCTCGGCGGTGACGGTGCAAGGCTGGGCTTCGGACAAGCAGGCCAGCGCCCGCGTACGCGAGGTGGCTGCCAGTGCTGATCCGGTGACCCGTACATTCTTGGTGAAAGTGGGGCTCGACGGCGCCGCCCCCTGGCCGCTGGGCGCGACCGTGACGGTCAGCCCCAAGGCCTTGGACCGCTCGGGGCCGGCTGTGATCAAAGTGCCCACCAGCGCTTTGCAGCATGATGGCGAGAAGGCGGCGGTCTGGGTGGTCGATGGCGCCACCATGACGGTGCGTTTGCAGCCTGTCGTGATCGCCACAGCGGATGGCAACGAAGTCGTGCTGGCGCAGGGCTTGGAGCCGGGCATGCGCATCGTAAGCACCGGCGTGCATGTGCTCAATCCGGGCCAGAAAGTAACGATTTATCAGCCCAAGTCGGCTTCGGCGCCGGCGCCAGCACCGGCAGCGTCTAAGTGAGCGGCGCATGAGCATGGATACAGACAAGCCCGGTTTCAATCTCTCCAAATGGGCTTTGGAGCATTCGGCGCTAACGCGCTACCTGATGGTGGTGCTGATGCTTTTGGGCGCGGCCGCCTATTTCCAGCTCGGGCAGGATGAGGACCCGCCCTTTACCTTTCGGATCATGGTGGTGCGCGCCTTTTGGCCTGGCGCCACGGCCACGCAGGTGGCCCAGCAGGTGACCGACAAGCTCGAGCGCACTTTGCAAGAGGTGCCCGGTGCGGACAAGATCCGCAGTTTTTCCAAGCCGGGCGAGACCACGATTCTTTTCCAGCTCAAGGACTCGACCCGCGCCGCCGAGGTGCCGGATTTGTTTTACACCGTACGCAAAAAAATTGGCGATATGCGCGGCACCTTGCCCCAGGGCGTGGTGGGGCCATTTTTTAATGACGAATTTGGCGACGTCTATGGCGTGATTTACGCCTTGAAGGCGGAGGGTTTTTCGCCCGCCGAGGTCAAAGAGGTGGCCGATGACGTGCGCCAAAAACTGCTGCGCGTGCCCGACGTGAACAAAGTCGAGTTGTTTGGCGCGCAGGACGAGAAGCTGTACATCGAGATGTCGCAGCGCCGCCTCTCGCAACTGGGTTTGGATATCAACCAGGTGCTGGCCCAACTGGCACAGCAAAACGCGCTGGAAGGCGCAGGCACCATGCAAACCCCGCTGGACGTGGTGCAGGTGCGCGTGAGCGGCGCTTTTGAGGCTGCAGAGCAATTGCGTGCCATGCCGATTCGGGGCAGCTCGGGCAACCAGCTGCGCCTGGGCGATATCGCCGACGTGAAGCGGGGCTATGTGGACCCCGCCAGCGTGAAAGTGCGCTTTCAGGGCCAGCAGGTGATTGCCCTGGGCGTGTCCATGACCAAGGGCGGCGACATCATCGCCCTGGGCAAAGCGCTTAAGAAAACCACGACCAAGATCGGTGCCGCTTTGCCCGTGGGAATCAGTTTGGTGGAGGTGCAAGACCAGCCCAGTGCGGTGGCCAAGTCGGTCAATGAATTTATCGCCGTGCTGATCGAGGCGATCATGATTGTGCTGCTGGTCAGTTTTGTCGCCCTGGGCTTGCACAAGCGGCCTGGGCAGCAGCCCTGGTGGCGTCGTTATTACGTGGACGTGCGGCCGGGGCTGGTGGTGGCGATCACCATTCCGCTGGTGCTGGCGGTGACGTTTTTGGGCATGTATTACTGGGGCATTGGGCTGCACAAAATCTCGCTCGGCTCCTTGATCATCGCGCTGGGCTTGCTGGTCGACGACGCCATCATCGCCGTAGAAATGATGGTGCGCAAAATCGAAGAGGGCTACGACAAAGTGCGCGCCGCCACCTTTGCCTACGAGATCACGGCTATGCCGATGCTGACCGGCACCTTGATTACGGCGGTGGGCTTTTTGCCCATTGGCATCGCCCGCTCGACGGTGGGTGAGTACACCTTCGCCATCTTTGGCGTGACGGTGCTGGCGCTATTGGTGAGCTGGGTGGTATCGGTGTATTTCGTGCCGTATTTGGGCACCGTGCTGCTCAAGACCAAGTCGACCCAGGACGGCGCAGAGCACCAGGAGGTGTTTGACACGCCGTTTTACAACGCCTTTAGGCGCACGGTGAACTGGTGCGTGCAACACCGCTGGATCACCATCGGCCTGATGGTGCTGACTTTTGCGCTGGGTATCGGCGGCATGGGGCGGGTGCAGCAACAGTTTTTCCCCGATTCGAGCCGCCCTGAGGTGCTGATGGACGTCTGGTACGCCGAGGGCACCTCCATTGCCGCCAACGAGGAAGTGACCCGCCGCATCGAGGCGCGCCTGATGCAAGAGGCGGGCGTGGTCAATGTCACCACCTGGATTGGCTCGGGCGTGCCGCGCTTTTATTTGCCACTGGATGCGATTTTTCCGCAGTCCAATGTGTCGCAATTTATCGTGCTGCCCAAGGACTTGAAGCTGCGCGAAAGCCTACGCATCCGACTGCCGACCATCATGGCACAGGAATTTCCCGAGGTGCGGGCGCGTGTCAAGATCTTGCCCAACGGACCGCCGGTGGCTTATCCGGTGCAGTTCCGCGTAGTCGGTGAAGACCCCGCCACGCTGCGCCTGCGCGCCAATGAGGTGAAAGAGGCCATGCGCGCCAACGCCCACATGCGCGGCGTCAACGACAACTGGAACGAACCGGTCAAGGTCATCCGCCTCGAGGTGGACCAGGCCAAGGCGCGTGCGCTGGGGGTGACGAGCCAGTCGATTGCGCAGGCGTCGCGCACCTTGCTTACCGGCAGCACGGTCGGGCAATTCAGGGATGGCGACAAGCTGATAGATATTGTGCTGCGCCAGCCGATATCGGAGCGCAACGCGATCTCCGACATCGGCAACGCCTACCTGCCTACGGCCAGCGGGCGCTCGATTCCGCTCACCCAGATCGCCAAACCCACATTTGTCTGGGAGCCAGGCGTGATGTGGCGCGAGGGGCGCGACTACGCCATCACGGTGCAGGGCGATATCGCAGAAGGCCTGCAAGGTGCCACAGTGACGGCCGAGTTGCTGCCCACCCTGCGCAAGATCGAGGCGGACTGGCAAAACCGCGGTGGCGCCTACCGCATTGAGGTGGCTGGCGCCGTCGAGGAAAGCAGCAAAGGCTCCAGTTCCATCGCGGCGGGGGTTCCGGTCATGCTGTTCATCACCTTTACTTTGTTGATGCTGCAGTTGCACAGCTTTAGCCGTGCCATGCTGGTGTTTTTGACCGGCCCGCTGGGCATTGCCGGCGTTGCCGCCGCTTTGCTGAGCTTTGGGCGGCCTTTTGGCTTCGTGGCCCTCCTGGGCGTGATTGCGCTGATGGGCATGATTCAGCGCAATTCGGTGATCCTGATCGACCAAATCGAGCAGGACCGCTCGCGTGGCGTGCCGGCCTGGGACGCGATTGTGGAGTCGGCGGTGCGCCGCCTGCGCCCGATTGTGTTGACGGCTGCAGCCGCTGTTTTGGCGATGATTCCCCTCTCGCGCTCGGTGTTTTGGGGCCCGATGGCTGTGGCCATCATGGGCGGACTGATTGTGGCCACAGTCCTGACCTTGCTGGCCTTGCCGGCCATGTACGCGGCCTGGTTTAGGGTGCGGCGCTAGCGCTTAGGCGCACAGGCTAAAATGCTCGGCTGACCGATTTCTAGCGGCCGGCAGGGAGACAGCGCCTTTGGCGCCTGCCACCCGACCGGTTGTTGATTTTTTTGCGCGGGTGGCGAAATTGGTAGACGCACCAGGTTTAGGTCCTGACGCCAGCAATGGTGTGGGGGTTCGAGTCCCCCCCCGCGCACCACTCACAAGGCAAGTTGAACCCCATTTGCGGGGCAGCCTGCGGCCGCACAGTGCGGTCCGTGCTGCCCCTTCAATTTTTAGGAGCATCGGAATGACGGTAGTTGTAGAAACATTGGACAAGCTAGAACGCAAAATCAAACTGACTTTGCCGGTCGATGCCGTCCAAAACGAAGTGCAGGCGCGCCTGCGCAAATTGGCCCGCACCGTCAAGATGGACGGCTTTCGCCCCGGCAAGGTGCCCCTCAATGTGGTGACCCAGCGCTATGGCTACTCGGTCCACTACGAAGTGATGAACGACAAAGTGGGCGACGCCTTCGCCAAGGCCGCCAATGAAGCCAAGCTGCGCGTGGCCGGTCAGCCCCAAATCACCGAGTCGGCCGAGCCGGTGGACGGCCAGATGGCGTTTGACGCGGTGTTTGAAGTCTTCCCGGAAGTCAAAATTAACGACTTGTCTACGGCCGACGTGGAAAAAGCGCACGCCGAAGTGACCGACGCGGCCATCGAGAAAACCATCGACATTCTGCGCAAACAGCGCCGCACCTTTGCCCTGCGCCCGCACGAGGCCCCCGCCCAGGACGGCGACCGCGTCACCGTGGACTTTGAAGGCAAGATTGATGGCGAACTCTTTGACGGTGGCAAGGCCGAAGACTTTCAGTTTATTTTGGGCGACGGCCAAATGCTCAAGGAATTTGAAGAGGCCACCCGCGGCATGAAGTTTGGCGAAAGCAAGACCTTTCCGCTGGCCTTTCCCGCCGACTACCATGGCCAGGATGTCGCAGGCAAAACAGCAGACTTCATGGTCACCTTGAAGAAGATCGAAGCGGCCCACTTGCCCGAAGTGGACGACGCGCTGGCCCGCGCCCTGGGCATTGCCGAGGGCACGGTAGCTGCGCTCAAGGAAGACATCCGCAAAAATTTGCAGCGCGAAGTGAAGTCGCGCCTGCTCTCGCGCAACAAGCAAGGCGTGATGGAAGCACTGATGGCCAAGTCCGAGCTGGACCTGCCCAAGGTCAGCGTCAAGGCCGAAGTAGAGCGTCTGATTGCCGATGCCCGCGCCAACCTCAAGCAGCGCGGCGTCAAAGACGCCGAAAACGCGCCCATCCCTGAGGAATTGTTCACTGCCCAGGCCGAGCGCCGGGTGCGTTTAGGCCTGGTCGTGGGCGAGTTGGTACGCGCCAACCAGCTCCAGGCCACGCCTGCTCAGATCAAGCAGCACGTGGAAGAGCTGGCCTCCAGCTACGAAAACCCGGCAGAAGTGGTGCGCTGGTACTACGGCGACCAAAACCGCATGAGCGATGTCGAGTCCGTGGTGATTGAGAACAATGTGACTGAGTTTGTCCTGTCCAAAGTCAAGGTCACTGAGAAAACCATCTCCTTTGACGAGTTGATGGGGCAAAATTAATGTACGGCGTGCCCCGATCGGGTGCGCCGGTTTACTTACCAACGAGGCTATCCATATGAAATTCGAGTTGCCAGGCAGCATGCCAACCCAGGCCTTGGGCATGGTCCCGATGGTTATCGAGCAGTCGGGCCGGGGAGAGCGCTCCTACGATATTTACTCGCGGCTGCTCAAAGAACGCGTTATTTTCCTGGTCGGCCCGGTCAATGACCATACGGCCAATCTGGTGGTCGCCCAGCTTTTGTTCCTGGAGAGCGAGAATCCTGACAAGGATATTTCCTTCTATATCAACTCGCCCGGTGGCTCAGTGAGCGCCGGCATGGCGATTTTTGACACCATGAGCTTCATCAAGCCCGATGTATCTACGCTGTGCGTGGGTATGGCGGCGAGCATGGGGGCCTTTTTGTTGGCCGCTGGCGCCAAGGGCAAGCGGTTTTCCCTGCCCAATTCCAAGGTCATGATCCATCAGCCGCTGGGCGGCACGCAAGGCCAGGCCACCGAGATAGAGATCCACGCCCGCGAAATCCTCAAAACCCGCGAGCAGCTGAACAAAATCTTGGCCGAACGCACCGGCCAGCCCTAGGAAAAAATCGCCAATGACACCGAGCGCGACTACTACCTGTCAGCCCAGGAGGCTAAGGACTACGGCCTGGTTGACGAGGTGATTGCCAAGCGTCCGTAAGCCTTGGGGGTTCTGAGACCCCCCATGAGGCGTCCTTTTTCTCGGAAGGACGCCTTTTTTATGTGGTTATCATTGAGTCAACGTTAAGCAAAGGCAAAAACTGACATGGCCGAAAAAAAGGGCGCTTCCGGCGAGAAAAACCTGTACTGCTCGTTTTGCGGCAAAAGCCAGCACGAGGTCAAAAAGCTGATCGCAGGACCGTCGGTATTCGTGTGCGACGAGTGCATTGACCTGTGTAACGAGATCATCCGAGACGAGCTGCCCGCCAGCACTACGGCAGCTGACGGCAGGGGCGGACTGCCTACGCCGTCGGAAATCAAGCGCAATTTGGACAATTACGTGATCGGCCAAGAGCCGGCCAAGCGGACTTTGTCGGTCGCGGTGTACAACCACTACAAGCGCCTTCGACACCAAGAAGGCGCCAAAAAAGACGAGGTAGAGCTCACCAAGAGCAATATTTTGCTGATCGGCCCCACCGGTTCGGGCAAGACGCTGCTGGCGCAAACCCTGGCGCGCATGCTGGACGTACCCTTTGTGATGGCCGACGCCACCACGCTCACGGAGGCCGGTTACGTCGGCGAGGACGTGGAAAACATCGTGCTCAAGCTGCTGCAAAGTTGCAATTACGACGTAGAGCGGGCGCAGCGCGGCATTGTTTACATCGACGAGATCGACAAAATTTCCCGCAAGTCGGACAACCCGTCTATAACCCGCGACGTCTCGGGCGAGGGCGTGCAGCAGGCTTTGCTCAAACTGATCGAAGGCACCATGGCCAGCGTGCCGCCCCAAGGCGGGCGCAAGCACCCCAACCAAGATTTCGTGCAAATTGACACGACCAATATCCTGTTTATTTGCGGCGGCGCTTTTGCGGGACTGGAAAAGGTCATTGAAGGCCGCACCCAGACCTCCGGCATCGGCTTTGGCGCTACGGTCATGAGCAAAGAGCAGCGCAGCCTGACCGAGACCTTTAAGGATGTTGAGCCCGAGGATTTGATCAAATTCGGTCTGATTCCCGAGCTGGTGGGCCGTATGCCGGTGGTGGCCACTTTGGCCGAGCTGACCGAGGACGCCATGGTGCAGATCCTGACCGAGCCGAAAAATGCCCTTGTCAAGCAGTACAGCAAGCTCATCGCCATGGAAGGCGCCGAACTGGAAATCCGCCCAGAGGCGCTGCGGGCAATCGCCAAACGGGCCTTGGCCCGCAAGACCGGCGCGCGGGGCCTGCGCTCGATTTTGGAACAGTCGCTGATCAACACCATGTACGATTTGCCTGACAGCAACGATGTCGAAAAAGTGGTGGTCGACGAGTCCACCATCGTGGAGAACCAGGCGCCCTTGCTCGTCTACCGGGAAGTAGCCAAAAAGGCCTAAGATGCCCCCGGGCTGCTGCCCGAGGCCACAAAGCTGGCGGGCAGCCCCGGAATTTCAGCGTTTGGGGCTTGAATTTGGCGCAATCCGGGCCATATTTAGAAGATACATAGAGGTTTTACATGTCCGGTTACACACCACTCGAAGCGCTTCCCGTAGATTTACCCATGTTGCCGCTGCGCGACGTGGTGGTTTTTCCGCATATGGTGATTCCGCTGTTCGTCGGGCGCCCTAAAAGCATTAAGGCGCTGGAGGCGGCCATGGAGGCCGAGCGGCGCATCATGCTGGTGGCGCAGAAAACGGCAGCAAAAGACGAACCGGCGGTGGGCGATATGTTCGAGGTCGGCTGCGTATCGACGATTTTGCAGATGCTCAAACTGCCCGATGGCACGGTCAAGGTCTTGGTCGAAGGCCACCAGCGGGCTGACGTGAACTTGATAACTGACGGCGACCAGCATTTCATGGCCAATGTCACACCGATTGAGCCGACGCGCGTGGACGAGGCCAGCGACGAAGCCAGCGAAATCGAGGCCCTGCGTCGCGCGGTGATGCAGCAGTTTGACCACTACGTCAAACTGAACAAAAAGATTCCACCCGAGATACTGACCTCTATTGCAAGCATCGACGATGCAGGGCGCTTAGCTGACACCATTGCTGCGCACCTTCCGCTGAAGTTAGAAAATAAGCAGGCGGTGCTGGCGCTCTCAAGGGTGAAGTCGCGCCTGGAAAATTTGTTTGAGCAAATCGAGCGCGAAGTCGACATTTTGAATGTAGACAAAAAAATCCGTGGTCGCGTCAAGCGCCAAATGGAGAAGAACCAACGCGATTTCTACCTGAACGAGCAAGTCAAAGCCATCCAAAAAGAGCTGGGCGATGGCGAAGACGGAGCGGATATCGAGGAAATCGAGAAAAAGATTAAAGCCGCCCGCATGCCGAAAGACGCCTTGAAAAAGGCGGAAAGCGAGCTCAAAAAGTTGCGCCTGATGTCGCCGATGTCGGCCGAGGCGACCGTGGTGCGCAATTACATTGATGTCCTGGTGGGGCTGCCTTGGGCTGCCAAGACCAAGATCAAGCACGACCTGGGCAACGCCGAAAAGGTCCTGAACCAAGACCATTACGGCCTGGACAAAGTCAAGGATCGGATCTTGGAGTACCTCGCGGTGCAGCAGCGCGTGGACAAGGTCAAGGCGCCTATTCTGTGTTTGGTGGGGCCGCCGGGCGTGGGCAAAACCTCGCTGGGCCAATCCATCGCGAAGGCCACGGGGCGTAAATACGTGCGCATGGCCCTGGGCGGCATGCGTGACGAGGCTGAGATCCGCGGCCACCGGCGCACCTACATCGGCGCTATGCCGGGCAAAGTGCTGCAAAGCCTGACTAAAGTGGGCACCCGCAACCCCCTGTTTTTGCTCGATGAAATTGACAAATTGGGCACGGACTTCCGGGGCGATCCGAGCAGCGCGTTGCTGGAGGTGCTGGACCCAGAGCAAAACCACAAGTTTGGCGACCATTACGTGGAGGTCGATTACGACCTGAGCGACGTCATGTTTGTGGCGACGTCCAACTCCATGAAAATTCCGCCAGCTTTGCTCGACCGGATGGAAGTGATTCGCCTGTCGGGCTACACCGAGGACGAAAAAACCAATATCGCCATGACGTATTTGCTGCCCAAGCAAATGAAAAGCAACGGCGTTAAGGAGTCTGAGTTAGCCATCACCGAGGCTGCGGTGCGCGATATCGTTCGCTACTACACCCGCGAAGCGGGGGTGCGCTCGCTGGAGCGTGAACTCTCCAAAATCTGCCGTAAGGTCGTCAAAGCCTTGTTGCTTAAGAAACTAAAGCCGCAGGTAATCGTAGACGCCGACACCCTGAACGACTACCTTGGTGTGCAAAAGTACACCTACGGCCGCGCCGAGGAACAAAACCAGGTGGGGCAGGTCGTCGGCCTGGCCTGGACGGAGGTCGGTGGCGACTTGCTGACCATCGAGGCCGCGCTGATTCCGGGCAAAGGGGTCATCACCCGTACCGGCTCCTTGGGCGACGTCATGAAAGAGTCGGTGGAGGCCGCCCGCACGGTGGTGCGCAGCCGCGCTCGACGTTTAGGCATCAAGGACGAAGCCTTTGAAAAGAAAGATATTCATATCCACGTGCCTGATGGCGCCACACCCAAGGATGGCCCCAGCGCTGGTGCCGCGATGGCGACTGCTTTCGTGTCCGCACTGACCGGAATTCCGGTGCGCGGCGACGTAGCCATGACCGGAGAAATTACCCTGCGGGGAGAAATTACCGAAATTGGCGGCTTGAAGGAAAAACTGCTGGCTGCGCTGCGTGGAGGCATCAAGCTGGTGTTGATCCCCGAAGCCAATGCCAAGGACTTGCAGGAAATTCCCGACAACGTGAAAAGCGGTCTAGAAATCGTGCCCGTGCGCTGGATTGATCAGGTCTTGGAACTCGCACTGGTATCCCAGCCGGTGCCTTTGCCCGACGAGGAGCCGGTCGAGGCGGTCCCAGCGGTGGTGCCGGCAGCGGCAGCGGAGCCCCCGGTCATTGACAGCCTGAAGCACTAAAGGGAAAAATAGGAAATTGCTTTCTTGAAAGCAAAAAAACGGAAATTAAACGCTATAATTCAAGACGTTTCGCGGGAATAGCTCAGTTGGTAGAGCGCAACCTTGCCAAGGTTGAGGTCGAGAGTTCGAGACTCTTTTCCCGCTCCACATTCCTAAAGGGAAGCCTGGTGCTTCCCTTTTTTCATAGTCTTGTGAATAGTTCGCAAGGCTTGTTCTGGATACGGCGCGGTAGCAAAGCGGTTATGCCCCGGATTGCAAATCCGGTTAGTCCGGTTCGACTCCGGACCGCGCCTCCAACAATCTCCCTGTATTTAAAAGCTTGGCGTACCATTGCGCCGTCCGACTTCCTATCAACCAGGCTATGGCCGCGTTTGAGGCGGCAAGTGCTGCAATTTGGAGCCGCAAATTAGGTGATCTACCGAAAGATTTACGATCTCAAATCCAGCCTAGGAATCCGGCAATGGCCTGCTTTCTATTGCATGGTTGTATTTTTGTCGGTTGCAGTCGCTGCATGTGGCGAAAGCCCCGTCGACCGTTGCGTACAGTCCCGCCTCAAGGTATGGGATTCCAATTCCGAAAAGACGCCTTGGCGCATTTCAGAGGCCACCGGACAAACCCGAAGCGACTACGAAGCGAAAGCCCGCAATTGGTGCACGCAAGAGGAGAGGCAATGAGTTTGCGCGACGACTTACCGGCTTAGCACCGGGCATTTTGAGTCATCATCCCAGGGGATGGGCGGTGTTTCGGCATCTTCGCAGTCGACATCGCCTTTTTCGCAGACGGTGCGCAAGTCCTTAAACTCCAGACGCAGGGCAACGCGGCGGCTTTTTTCGGGTTTGTCGAGGATGGCGGCGTTAAACGAGGACCCGCCCACCAGAAACTGTTGGCGGATCGTTTTGCGGTCTGCCCGGCTGGGTGCGTTGGGCGCGCTGGCATCGAGCAGGACGCACAAGACCCGTTCGGAACGCTCCAGGCTGAGGTTAAGGTTGTGCAGGTACGAACCCTCCTGGCTGGCAAAACCCTCCACCACAAAGCGGCGCAGCCACTGCTGGCAATTGGGCTTTCGCGATACCTCTAAGACTTTGGGAACAAAAGCGCGCAAAAACGCCATGCGCTCTTCGGAAAGTTGGTTGCCATTTTTTCGAAATTCGGCCAATGGCCCAAAGTCGATGGTGTGGCCGCTAATCTTGACGCCCGCAAATTCGCTGCGCCGGGCCAGACCTTCCATGTCGGCGATGCACGCTTTGATGGTCTCCTCCCGGTCGCGCCGCTTGTCCTCGATGGTGCGCAGGCCTTGGGTGAGCACCATCAGGGCTACTGCCATGGCGATCAAAAACAAGACCATCAAGGCGGTCATCAGGTCGGAGAAGGAGATCCAAAACGGTTTTTCTGCCTCGTCTTTGGCGCGTCTGTTGCGGGGCGTTTGCAGGTTAAACATGGGCCAGTAGGTCAGCGATTGTGGGGCAGCGCCGCGCTGCGCACGGCGTCAAGCAAGTCGCTTAGCAGCGTCACTTGGGCTTCGGTGGCCACCACCAGGCGCTCCAGGTTTTCCTGGCCGGAGCCTGCTTCAAACATGCTGTCGAGCAGGTTTTGCAGTATTTCGACTTGCGCATAGCGGGCAGTCAATAGCGCTTTTTCAATCCAGGTGAAAAGCATGGCCAATGAAATAGCCAAAGCAGACACAAAAAAGGCCTGTCCCACGGTTTGCACCAATACGCTGAGTTGGGCTTGGGTGTTCTCCGGGTTGGATACATCGAAATGCACCAGCCCCATGATCAGGCCTGAAAAGGTTCCGATAATGCCCAAGCCCGTCAATATGCCCGGCACGTGTTTGTAAAAATCGGAGCGCAAGGGCGAGTCCACCAGCGCATGCTCCGAAAAAAAGGTCTCTGCCAGCGCCGAAGCGCGCCAGCGCCGCGCGCGGGTGGGTGTGGGCTCGGGTTCTTGGCCCAAGGTGTCTAGGGCCTGGGAATATTGGGCCCACAGGTCAGACAAATGTGGATCGTTGGCCACCTGCTGTTCGATGTTGCTCATGTCCACCACGGTCCCGCCGGACTTGGCCTTCATGGCGGTAAAAAACATTTCCGAAAGTACTTGCACTCGGCTGGCGCTGCGCGCCCCACGGTTCGCAGAAGCCATTTGGTCCCAAGGGACATGCAGGCAGTGCGTGTATTGCGACCACAGGTGGCGCATCCGCGGGCTGTGCATGACCTGGGCTTGCACCTCCTCCAGCGCAATGGCGCCGTCCACAGCCTCTGCTTTGAGACGACGCAGGCCTTCGATAACGTCATCGAGCGCAAGTGCAAGCGCAAGTCCCTCGCGCACAAATTTGATTGCGAAATTCAAGGCAACCGCCGCAATCAAGGCCAGCACAAAAAGCAGTTGCCACTGCTCCCAAAACCCTGTGTGTTGAATACTTTGCATCGTGTTTGCTTGAGTAAATAGTGCGGATAAACCAGTTTAACCAACTATCTTTGTCTATTTAGCTAAAATTTCGGGTTTTGCGTGACGCCTATGCACTCAATGCGGCCACTTTTCGTGCAAAAGCAATGATTTCAACTTCAAGGGGATATTTGTGGCTACGCATTACAAAGTATTGATATTGGGCGCATCCTACGGGTCGCTTTTGGGCAGCAAATTGCTGATGGCAGGGCACAGCGTGACTTTGGTCTGCCGCGCCACTACGGCAGCGCTGATCAACCAAGAGGGCACGCGTGTGAGGATGTCGGTCAAGGGGCGTGCGACCATGGTGGAGATTGACTCGCGTCAGCTCCCAGGTGCATTGGACGCACAAAGTCCAACGCAGGTTCAGGCGGCAGACTACGATTTGGTGTGCCTCGCAATGCAGGAGCCTCAATACAGCGATCCTGAGGTTCGGGCACTGATGCAGCGCATTGCGCAGGCCAAGGTGCCGTGTATGTCGATTATGAATATGCCGCCTCTGCCCTATTTGGCGCGCATTGCCGGCATCGACCCCCAGGCGTGCCGCGCCAGTTTTCTGGATCCGGACCTTTGGGACGCCTTTGTTCCCGGGCTGATGACGCTGTGCAGCCCCGACCCCCAAGCGTTTAGGCCGCCTGAAGAGCCTGCCAACGTGCTGCAAGTGGGTTTGCCGACCAACTTCAAGGTGGCACGTTTTGACGACCCGGCGCACAACGCGATGCTGCAAGGTCTGCAGGACGACATCGCCGGCGCTCGCCTAGTCGTCGATGGCGAGGCGATCGACTTGCCGGTGAAACTCAAGTTCCACGAATCTTTGTTTGTACCGCTGGCCAAGTGGAGCATGTTGATGACTGGCAACTACCGCTGCGTTTTGGAAGACAGTGTTCAGCCAATCGAGCGGGCAGTGCATGGCGATCTGGCGCAATCCCAAGCGGTGTACGCGTGGGTAACCTCCTTGTGTGAGTTGCTGGGTGCGGCCCCTGAGGACATGGTGCCCTTTGACAAATATGCCGCCGCTGCATTGGGCTTGCTCAAGCCGTCGTCGGCAGCACGCGCTTTGGCCGGCGGTGCTACGCACATCGAACGGATCGACTTACTGATCAAACTCGTAGCAGCCCAGCACGGGCTGCATTCCGGCGCCGTGGACCAGGCCGTCAGCCGCGTGGACGGCTGGCTGACCCGCAATCGGGCCATGGGTAGAATCGGCTCCTGATTGCGTAGCGCCCGCATTTGCCAAATGGTGGCAAATGCACCCAGGGCCCGAGTGGTGAAATAGGTAGACACATCGGACTTAAAATCCGCCGCAACGTGAATAACGTGCGTACCGGTTCGATTCCGGTCTCGGGCACCATTTCCTGCTATTTACTGCTAAATTTTCAGTAAAAGTAGCGCTTTGATGCGCTAAAAAGCAAAAACAAGTTTTTCGCACTGCTTAAAAATTAAGCATAAAACGTTGCACACTCGTTGCACAAATTGTCTATTGAAACTACACTAAGGTTAGTTTTATTGAACATTTTGAAGCACACACGTATTGCAACATGCCGCAAAAATCAGATAACACCGTACATATATTAGAAGGTAAAGCAACACTTTTTAGACGGACGGAAAGTGATGTGTGGCACGTGCGGTACAAAGCGCACGGTAAGTGGGAGCGCATGACAACAAAATGCGCCAACTTAAAACAAGCAAAGCAAGCGGGCACAGACATTGTGATGAACGCAATGTTCAGAGTACAAAACAATCTGCCCATTGTTAGCAAGCGTTTTACAGCAGTTGCAAGACTTGCAATAGCAAGGATGCAAGATTTGGAGGCTGCTAAAAAGGGCAAAGCAACTTTCAAAACTTACATACAAGCACTGCAAAAGTACTTTATTCCACTAATCGGCAATCACAACATTGACAAGATTGACAACGCTGTACTTACAAAATTTGACAGCGAGCGACTTGAACTGATGGGAAAAGTTCCCAGTGCTAGCGTACTCAACAATCACAATAGCGCATTAAATAGAGTTTTTGACGAAGCACTGGAACGCGGTTACATGACAAAGTTTCAAGTGCCCATGCTGCGTAATGATGGTATAAAAACAGAACGACGACCTGACTTTACGAAAGATGATTACGCAGCGATATACAGGGGAATGCGTAAGTGGGTTAAGGAAGCACGTAAAGGACGGGAAACAGAATTACGTGCTGTGCTGCGTGAATACGTTTTGGTTTTAGCAAATACAGGAATACGGGCAGGCACTGAAGCAATGAACTTGAAATGGCAGCAAGTGTTTTACTTTGAGCAAGACAAACTTAGATATCTTGCGCTAAACGTAAATGGTAAAACTGGACTGAGGGAAGTTATAGCGCGGCAGAACACGGTTAGATACTTGGATAGGCTACGTAAGTTGAACACAGATTGGCAAGACGGGACGTTTGAAGAATTTTTAGAAAAAAAATACGACGCTTATGTGTTTAGGATAGACGGCAAGGACATGACGACAACATTTGGGCGCATGTTTGCACGCTTTTTGAAAAAGCAAGGATTGCAAAAAGACCCAAGAACTGGAAAGCCACGT
The DNA here is from genome assembly GCA_945861345.1 of Comamonas sp. lk. Lineage (GTDB taxonomy): Bacteria > Pseudomonadota > Gammaproteobacteria > Burkholderiales > Burkholderiaceae_C > Allorhodoferax. Next base: position 541 of record CAMATX010000016.1, on the reverse strand, counting down.
ACGCTATATAGCCTGCGTCATTACTACGCAACAATGGCTTTGACGTACGACAGAATGAGCATCTACACACTTAGCAAAGTGATGCATACAAGCGTAAAAATGATTGAGGAGCACTATGGGCACGTACTGCTGCGTAGAAAAGCACATGCAATTGCGGGTGGCAAGCGGCTGTAGGATGGAAGCAAATTGATAAAGGCGCTTGCGCTATTCAAAGACTTAGGTTAAGGTGGCAACACTCGAAAAATTTTAATATTTCTACTTCAGCGATAATTGAATTTGATAATGAAAATTATATTAAGGAATTATATGAAAATATTAAAAATATCATTGATGACGATAATCTTGATCTTAATTGAAGGGTGCGCAAGTCAGCCGCAAGTTCAGCAAGTTGTATCTAACAAAAAGCCGATGCAAGCGGTGATGAATGAGTGTGATGTAGGACAAAATTTTGACTTGTATGCTAAATGTGTTAAATCAACTTACATTTCCGATGGAACGAGACCGGACGCACCAACAAGTCGTGCGTTCCTGTTGCAACTTG